>NZ_JAGWCW010000006.1:0-181334 GCF_020657835.1 Clostridioides sp. ZZV14-6387 | reverse complement strand
AGTAGAGCCTGAGTTATTATCATCTTCAGGTTTATTAGTAGAGCCTGAGTTATTATCATCTTCAGGTTTATTAGTAGAGCCTGAGTTATTATCATCTTCAGGTTTATTAGTAGAGCCTGAGTTATTATTGTCTTCAGGTTTATTAGTAGAGCCTGAATTATTATTGCCCTCAGGTTTATTAGTGTTATTGCAATTCTTGTCATTATGGTTCTTATCTTTACAAGAATTATCTTTATCAGGTTTAAGCTCTGGTTTTACAGAACAATTTGGTTTTGCTGAAAATTTGTATTTAGTATTGCTGTATACTAAACTTTTGTTACTTAGATTTACATTGTTTTCAAGCGATGAAGCACTTGCAGTAACAGCACTAGATGCTGTAGCTAAGGTTAACACTCCCAATGCTAACATAGTTTTTAATTTTGTTGGTATATTTTTTTTCATTATAAACACCTCTCAATCTAAAAATTCTAAAAATGTTACTAATTTGTAACCTTTAGTGTAGGGGGTACCCGTGCATTTATACTAACATAAGAATAAGCATTTTTTCACTGTAAAGATATGTAAAAAGAGTATACATGGAATAAACAGGTATATTTAAGAAAGTTTAATAATTTGTCTCATAAAGCTACATAGTATGAAATCACTAGCTTTGAGAAAAATATATTTTTATAATGATTTTATGATGTAAATTTATGGTTACGAAAAAAAAATTTATATAGCTATTGAAATTTATTTAATATACATTTTAGTACAAATGGTAAATTTTCATTATTGAAATCTTTGAAAAATAAGAAAGTCATCTGTTCCAATAGATGACTTTTTATATGGTAAATTATAATATACTTTAGTTTAATACATCAGTAATCCTAACGTAATTACGATAATTTCTGCTATTAATGAACCAACCGCAACTACAATGAAAGTTTCTTTAAATCCGGTTTTATGTGTTAACTTAGATAAACTTAAGAATGTAAGAAAAACACCACTTTGTGGAACTATAGTAAGTATATTTGAAGCTATTGTAGCAACACGATGAATTAATTCTGGATTCAGACCAGTGCTTAAATAATAATTTGCGAAGTTTGGCATTACTATTCCTAATGCACCAGAAGATGAACCTGTTATTGCTGACATTGTTGAAGTTAATACAGTAAGACTTATAAGTGGGCTACCTGGTATTGACATAATAAGTTTGCTGAATACATTAAAACCTGGTGCAGTCATTATTACTGCTCCAAATGCAACAGCAGAAGATGTTGCAAATATAGGTCCAATAGAACCACTAGCTCCTATACTCAATGTCTGTATTTTGGATGATAAAAATTTACGGAATAAAAATGCAGATAAAAGGATTGCAACTATTAAAGCTATGTAAATTACATTTTTTTTCAGAAATTCTGAGCCAAAAGTACTTCCTATTATTGCTATAATTACAAGTGCTAATAGAGGAAAGATGCTTGCAAAAAATCCTGGTAATTCTCTATCTAGAGATTCTTCTTCTGATTCTGAAGTATAAGTTGCATACGTTTCACCCTTTTTAATACTTTTATTCAGAGCGTATTTCATGTAGATAAGACCAAACACAGCACAACCTATACTGCCTGCAATACTTGGTATAATAGCTGCAGTAAGAGAAGTATTTAGATATTGAATAGGAATAACATTTTGAATGGCTGGTGTCCCAGGAATCATAGTCATTGTAATTGTAGCAATTCCAAGCCAAAGAGGAATTTGAATAAGATTCCAAGAAATATCAAGTTTTTTAAATAGAGTTCTTGCAAGTGGAATGACTGCAAACATAACTACAAACAGACTTATACCACCATATGTCAATATAAAGCTTACTATAAATATCGCAACTAAAACTCTATAAGGATGTTTAGAGCCAAACTTGTTTAAGATAAAATCTGCTATAGATACAGTGGCTCCACTTTCCTCCATAAATTTAGCAAGTATTGAGCCTAATAAAAATATTGCAAAATAGCTCATTATATAATTGCCAAGTGCTCCCATGTAATTATTTTTGCCAGCACCTAGCATTGATGTTACAACATCCATTTTATTTAAGAGAACAACTATTAAGGTTGCTATTGGAGCAGCTATAGTTATATGAATTTCTTTAACTGAAAAATATATAATAGCTATTATACCAATAATTATACCAATTGGTGCTATAATACTCATAAACATTCCTCCTTATTAGAGGGACTTGAAGAACAGTTTCTTCAAGCCCTAAATATAAAATAACTACTGTGCAGTATATCCTCCATCTAGTATGCACGCTTGTCCTGTAATTCCTTTAGCTTTATCACTTGCTAAGAACATAGCATAATCTGCAATTTCTTGAACATCTAATAGACGTTTTTGTGGCACAAGTGGATATAAAACTTCTTCTAATACATTTTCTAATGGGATGTTACGAGTTTTTGAAAGGTCATTAAACTGACCTCTAACAAGTGGAGTATCCACATATCCAGGGCATAAAGCATTAACTGTTATACCAGAATCAGCAGCTTCAAGGGCAGCAACCTTTGTTAATCCTATAAGTCCATGTTTTGCTGAGTTATAAGCAGCCTTACCAGCAAATCCTATTACACCATTGATTGAAGCCATATTTATTATACGACCAAATCCTTGTTTTTTCATTATAGGGAATACTTTTTTAGTAGCTATAAAAGGTGCTGTTAGCATTATTTTTATCATAAATTCAAATTTATCAGTTGGGAAATCTTCTATCATAGAAACATGTTGAAGTCCAGCATTGTTTATTAATATATCTAATTTACCGTACTTTTCAACAGTTTTGTCTATAGCATGGTTAATTTCTTCTTCTTTAGTTACATCACACTTTACATTCATGCAATCATAGCCTTCTTTTTTTAGCTCTGTTGTAACTTTGTCTAAAGCTTCTTGATTTATGTCAGAGAACATTACTTTAGCACCATTTTTTAAGAATGATTCAGCAATTTGTTTACCTATTCCACTTGCAGCTCCTGTTACGAATACAACTTTGTCTTTAACCATTTTCATTTCCTCCAATTTTATTTTATTTTCATATTAATATTTTGAATAATATAAATTTACATCTAATACATTTGTATTTTTAATCACTTTAAACAGCTGATATGTTTCCATTTAATGAGTCTGATAATATTAAAGGTGCTTCAGTAGCAGAAATAACATCATCCAAAGTGAAAGCAGGATTTATTTCTTTAAGTAAAATTCCATCTGGTGTTACTTCCATAACGCCCATTTCGGTAACTATCAAATCTACAGCATTAGTTGCAGTAAGTGGAAGAGTACAATTATTTAATATTTTTGCAGAACCTTTTGAAGTATGTTCCATTGCTACAATGACTTTCTTAGCACCAGTTACTAAATCCATAGCTCCACCCATACCTGGAACCATCTTGCCTGGAATCATATAGTTTGCTATGTTGCCACATTTATCAACTTGAAGTGCACCAAGAACTGTTATATCTACATGACCACCTCTGATTATTCCAAAAGAGGTAGCGCTATCAAAGAAACACCCTCCAGGAAGTATCGTAACTGGTTGACCTCCAGCATTTACAATGGTTTCATCACTTAGATTTACATCTTCAGCTACTCCTAAACCTAGAAAACCATTCTCAGATTGCAAGATAACGTTTACATCATCTGGAATGTAATTTGCTACTTTAGTTGGTAGGCCTATACCAAGGTTTACAACAGTTCCATCTTTTAATTCTTTAGAAACTCTATTTGCAATATATTCTTGTATTTCTAATTTATCCATTATAAATTACCTCCTTCAATGATGTAATTCACAAAAATACCTGGTGTAGTAACTTCATTTGGGTTAATATCACCAATTTCAACGATTTCATCTACTTCAACTATTGTAATCTTGGCAGCCGAAGCCATTAAATTATTAAAATTGTTCATAGAACCTTTATAAACTAGATTACCTGCTTTATCAGCCCTTGATGCAAAGAGAAGAGCAATATCTGCATGGATTGGTTTTTCAAGAAGGTATTCTTTATCATTTATGACAATTTTTTGTTTTCCTTCTTCAACAAGAGTACCAATCCCAGTAGGTGTTAATATACCTCCCAAACCATAACCAGCTGCACGTATTTGTTCAGCAAGAGTTCCTTGAGGAACCAATTCGACATCTGTTTCATTATTATTCATTTGTCTACCAGTTTCTTTATTTAATCCTATATGAGAAGCAATTATCTTTTTGAATTGCTTATTCACAACCATTTTTCCAACACCTTTGTCAATAAAGCCAGTATCATTACAAATTAGTGTTAAATCTTTTATATTTTTATTACACAAATAATCAATCAAATTTTCTGGTGAACCATTAGCCATGAATCCACCTACCATTATTGTATCTCCATCTTTTACATGAGATAGAGCTTCATTGATGTTAACTATTTTATTCATATTTCCTCCTATCGTGAAACTACCATTGATATTCCTTGGCCACCACTGATACAAAGTGTTGCAAGACTAGTCTCAGTTTTACGTTTTTGTATTTCATAAAGTAGCGTAACGAGTATTCTAGCGACATTTGACTCTATTGGATGTCCTAATGCTATTGCACCACTATTAACATTTAATTTTGATGAATCTATTTGAAGTTCATGTCGAATAGCTATCTTTCTTGAATGATAATTAAAAATTTTCTGAATAAAAAAATTATAATAAAGTACTTTTAATACAAGCTTGCTTTTAAGTATTTCAATTATTTTTATCCTTAATGCTTTAGGTTTTCCTGTTTCTAATTATAGATTACGGCGAAAAAAGCGTTTTGTCTAAGTCTAATTTTTTATATAGTGTATAAGAAAAATTTATAGGATAGAAATTTCTGCCATGTTTAGAAAAATATTTTGTTAAAATATTAATGAAATTATGTTGATTTTCCTATAGAATATTACTATAAGAAAAAATATAATCTAAACTATATTTTTAAGAAAGGGGGTTTAAAATGGATATAAAACAGTTAAAATATTTTGTTGAGATAGTAAAATCTGGTTTTAATCTATCAATAGCATCTAAGACACTTCACATATCTCAACCAGCGTTAAGTCAAATCATAAAAAATTTTGAAGAGAGTGAAGATGTATACTTATTTGAGAGGTACAAAGGCAGGTTAAATGGCTTAACACCAGCAGGAGAGAGATTTTATGTAAATGCAGAACATATTATAAATGAATACAAAAACATGATGGAAGATTTAAGGGAAGATTCAGTTCAATTTAAAGGTAAAGTTAGAATAGGAATACCACCACTTATACTTGGAATAGCCTTTTCAGATGTAGTTGCACAGTTAGTTGCAAACAATCCAGATATAGAATTTGATATAGTAGAGAAGGGAGCATATGATTTAAGTAGAATGCTTATATTACAAGAATTAGATTATGCGGTGTTATTACATCCACATAAAATTGATAAAAGTGTAGTGACTGAACATGTACTTCAAGAAGACGAGCTTACAGCTTTTTTAAATGTAAATCATCCACTTGCTAAAAAAAATAAGATAGACTGGAACGATTTGAATGAGCAGTTACTTGCAATATTTAATCCTGCTTTTATGATACATCATAAGCTAATGCAAAAATTTACTGATGAAAACGTTAAGTTAAAAAGATATATCATGTCTGGTTCATGGGATTTTCTATTGTTATCAACTACAAACTCTGATTTTATAACCATTCTACCATCACCAGTCCACGATTTCTTTGAGAATAGTAAAATTATAGAAAGACCATTTAATCATCCTATTACATGGAAAGTTGTATTATGCAGACCTAAGAAAGAACGTTATAGTCATGTAGATGAACATGTATTTAAATTTATTATAGATTTTTTTAGTAAAAAAAATTCGTGAAAGTGTTATTAAAATAACAATAAAAAGCAAACAAATTTTAAAAAATTACAATAAACTATTAGTTTTTTATCTATATATTTAATAGACAATAATAGGTTTTACATATCAGAATAAATTAGTATTGAAAATTATAATATACAAAATATATTTTCTAAAAATAAAAAATAAAAACAGTGAGTATCTGTAGATAGTCATTGTTTTTATTTTTCTATATAAAAGTTATTAAGTATTACTAGAAAACTTTTTACTTATTATAGTCAAGCTCATAACTGTTAAAAATATAAGTAGACCTGGAAATACAGCTAAATATAACTTATCAAAAATATGTCTTTGAGCATCTTGAAGCATATTACCCCACGATGCAAGAGGTAATTGTATTCCAAGACCTAAAAAACTAAGAGCGGATTCAGTTAAGATAGCATTAGCAATATTTAATGAGCCTGCAACTACAATAGTTTCTTTTAAGTTTAAAACTATGTGTCTTAATAGTATATTTCTAGTTTTAATACCTGTAGCTTTAGCAGCTATACAGTATTCATTTTCCTTTATTTTTAATGTTTCTCCACGGACGATTCTTGAGACTTCCATCCAACTTAAAAATCCAATAATTAGTATAATAGTGGAAACTTTAGGTGTCAAATAAGTATTTAACACAATCAAAACTAAGAAGCTAGGGATACTCATAAGCATATCTACTATTCTCATTAAGAATTGGTCCAACTTACCTCCAATATATCCACTAATAACACCTACAGCAGTACCAAATACTATAGAAATAACCATGGATAAAATACCAACACTAAGTGAAATTCTTCCACCATAAAGAGCTCTAGAGAAATAATCCCTCCCAAGCTCATCTGTACCAAAAATATGCTTTAAACTAGGTTCTTGAAGTTTGGAAGTAGTGTCAATTGCATTAGAGTCTATATTTAATATAAAAGAAGCTATGATTAATATGATTATTATACTAAGAGTAATGCATGCAAAAGCAAAGGATTTGTCTTTTTTTAATTCTTTTAGAATATTTGTAAACATAATCAGAAGCCTCCTTTACTAGATTTAATTTTAGGGTCAATTAATAGATATAATATATCAGCTACTAAATTTCCTAAAATTAAAAAGAGTGCTGATAACATAGTTATTGCCATAATTATGGTATAATCTCTTGAAAAAATTGAATCAATCATTAATCTACCCATACCTGGCCAAGAGAAAACTACTTCTGTAACAAATGCACCAGTAACTAATTTTTGTATACTCATACCAAGAATTGTAACTAATGATGTCAGTGAATTTTTCAAGACATGTTTGAAGAGTATGATTTTTTCTGATAATCCTTTTGCTCTTGCTGTAACAACATACTGTTTTTTTAATTGTTCACTTACACTAGCTTCTACATAATTTGTGAAAATAGCTGTATTATATAAACCTAAAGTTATTACAGGTAGAATTAAATGTTTTACTAAATCTCCAAAACTATCATTTCCAATAGTATGCATACCTCCTGATGGAAAAATATTAAACTTAACTGAAAAAATTGAGATGAGTATCATGCCTATCCAAAATGAAGGAATAGAAACACCTATATAATTAAAAATAGATGATATTTTACTAGTTATTGAATTTTTATTTACAGCTAAAAATATTCCGAGAGGTATAGCTACTAATATTGAAAATATTAAAGAAGTTCCCATAAGAATAAATGTATTTCCCATCTTTTCCATAATTTGTTCTGTAACAGGCATATGGTTTATATAAGAAATACCTAGATTTCCACTTAAAGTGTTTTTTAACCAACTTAAGTATCTTATGTATACTGGTTTATCAAGTCCCATGTTAACTCTTATATTTTCAATATCTTGTGCAGACATTAAAGGATTTATATAAGCATCTGCTGGGTCACCAGGAGCTAATTCTAAAAGCCCAAATGATAATATAGATATTAAGATTAACATAGGTATTAAAACTTTTACTCTATTTAATATTAATTTCAACATAAATGAATTCTCCTAATTAAAGGAGATGTCTCGTTTTAGAATAATAAAACAATGCAATGGACACTAAGTTCAAAGTTGCCATATTATTTTTAGACATCTCCCTTTTTAATTAATAATATAAAATTTTACATAAATTATTCTACATATAGTTTAGACCAGTCTTCAAATAATATTGCAGGAGATGGTTTAGCATCTTCTATTCCTTTTAAACTTTTTTGAGCTGCCATTAAATTCTGTTCATAATCTATAGTATAAATAGGTGCATCTTTAGATATATCCTGTTGTATTTGTTTGTATATTTCTTTACGTTTTTCTTTGTCTAATTCAGTAAATCCTTTTTCCCATAAAGCATCTATTTCAGTATTAGAATATTTAGTTTGGTTACAATATTGACCAGTTTCAAACATACCTCTATATGGATTTGGCTCTAATCCCCAAGCATATCCATTTACATACATATCACATTCAGTACCATTGCTAAATAATATATTGAAGAAAGCTTTACTTTCATAAGGAACTATTTCAGCTTCTATACCAATTTTTTTCAACTCTTGTTGAGCTACTAAAGCATAGTTTTTATGTCCAAATCTGCCTGTGTTATAACCTATTTTTAATTTATCAATTTTAACACCACTCTTAGCTAATAGGTCTTTAGCTTTATTTGTATCTTGCTTATATTCTTCAACACCTTCTTCAGTGTAGAAGTCTGCTTCTGGAACTAATATAGATTTAGCAGGTACAGAACCCTCTTTTCCATATGCTGATTCTATCATTTCATTTCTATTCAAAGCATATGATAATGCTTGTCTTACTTCTTTATTAGCCATATTTGCTATATTTTGGTTAAATACAATATAATTTAATCTTTCTTCACTGTAAGTGTAAGTCTGTAAGTTTGAATTTGATTTTGCTTTTTCATATCCTTCAGCAGATGTCTTCATAAGTGAAATTTCACCATTATTTAAAGCTGCTTCTTGAGATGCTTCATTAGGTATTATTTTTAATGCTATAGAGTCTGCTTTAGGTTCTCCACCGAAATAATCTGCATTTTTTTCAAATACTATGCTTTCACCTTTTTTCCATTCTTTAAACTTGAATGCCCCAGAACCAACTGGATTATTGTTTTTTTCTGACTTAGCTATATTTGATTCTCCTTCAAAGATGTGTTTAGGTATTGGAGCTATTTTAGATATACCATACAAGAAAGATTCACTTGCAGTTGGTAAGGTAATCTTAACAGTTAAATCATCAACTTTCTCTACTTTAACTGGTTTTTCGCCTATCAATAAGTATTGTCTTGATGGTGAATTTTGTTTTTCATCTAAAACTGTATTAAATGTGAATAAGACATCTTCAGCAGTTATTGGTTTCCCATCATGCCATTTTAAATCAGATTTTAATTTTATAGTTAATTCTTTACTATCTTTAAAATCTACTTTTTCTGCTAGATAATTTACTAAATTTCCTTTTTCATAAGTATAAAGAGGAGCATAAACTATATTTGACGCAAGAGAATCTTCTTTAACATTTGCAAAAGCTCCATTGATTATGTCAGGGTCACTTGCCATAGGGATTACAACAGTTCCACCAGATTTACTTTCTCCTCCTCCACTAGACTTGTCTTTATCATTAGAACTACAAGCTGTGAATGTAAACATTAATGCCGAAACTAAGATTAATGATGCCAATTTTTTAAATTTCATATTCTTATAAAACCTCCATAAAATAATATTTGACGCATATTTTTCATTTTATAATAAGAATCATTATTAAATCAACACATATAGAAATTAACTATCATACTGTTTTAATTGATAGAAAAAAAGAATAAAATGTAATAAAATGTTGTAATTTAAAATTTTATAAAATACAATCAAAAAGTGTATGTTATTTTAAGCAATTTCACTGAGAGGAGAAAATAATGAATAAAACACTAATTGAGGTTAGAGACTTAAAGGTCTATTTTCATACAGATAAAGGCATTGTAAAGAGTGTAAATGGAGTAAGTTTTAATATAAATGAAGGTGAAACTATTGGAATAGTTGGAGAATCAGGATGTGGTAAATCTGTAACAGCTATGTCTTTGATGAAGCTACTTCCAACATCAAAAATAGAAGGTGGAGAAATAATATTTCAAGGTAAAGACATTTTAAAGATGAATGAAAATGAACTTATGGGAATAAGAGGCAATGAGATATCGATGATTTTTCAAGAGCCAATGACATCTTTAAATCCAGCATTTACTGTGGGGAATCAAATTATTGAAGGAATTATGTTGCATCAAGATTTATCAAAAGAAGAGGCTAAAAAAAAGGTAATAGATATGATAAAGCTAGTAGAAATACCAAGAGCTGAAGAAATATATAATTCATATCCACACGAGTTATCTGGTGGTATGAGACAGAGAATAATGATAGCTATGGCTTTATCCTGTAATCCAAAATTACTTATAGCTGATGAACCAACAACAGCTTTAGATGTTACTATTCAAGCTCAAGTTCTGGATATAATGAAAAATATAAAAGAAAAATTAAACACATCTATAATGATGATTACCCATGATTTGGGGGTAGTTGCAGAAATGTGTGATAAAGTAATAGTAATGTATGCGGGCAAAGTTATAGAAGTAGCAGATGTTGTTGAATTATTTAAAAATCCAAAACACCCTTACACTATTGGACTTTTAAAGTCAAAGCCTATTCTTGGAGAAAACAAAGAAAAAAGGTTGTATTCAATTCCAGGACAAGTACCAAACCCAATTGGAATATCAGATTCATGTTACTTTAGTGATAGATGTGAAAAAGTATGTGATAAATGTAGGACTCAGATACCTCCTTTAATAGAATTGAATAGTGGCCATAGTATTGCATGTTGGTTATATAAACAGGAGGAGATATAAATGAAAAAAGAAGAAAGTTTATTAAAAGTAGAAGGGCTTAAAAGGTATTTTGAAGTTAAATCTGGATTGTTTAATAAGGAAGTCAAATATGTAAAGGCAGTTGATGGAGTCTCTTTTGATTTGAAAAAGGGAGAAACTTTGGCTATAGTTGGAGAATCAGGATGTGGAAAATCAACTGCTGGAAGAACAATTCTTAGATTAATTGAAAAAACTGAAGGAAAAGTTGAATTTAATGGTATAGATATATATAAGTTAGAGAAGGAAGAACTTAGAAGATTAAGACCAAAAATGCAAATGATATTTCAAGACCCATATAGCTCATTAAACCCAAGATTAAATGTAGAGCAAATAATATCTGAGGCAGTTATAGAACATAATTTAGTACCAAAAAATGAAATAAAAGATAATATATTAAATGTTGTAGAGAATTGTGGCCTTTCTAAGTATCATTTAAACAGGAAACCAGGCGAGTTTTCTGGAGGTCAAAGACAGAGAATCGGTATAGCAAGGGCATTAGCATTAAATCCAGAATTTATAGTTTGTGATGAACCTGTTTCTGCATTAGATGTTTCTATTCAATCTCAAATTATAAATTTACTTATGGATTTACAAGATAAATATAAACTTTCATATTTGTTTATATCTCATGATTTAAGTGTAGTAAATCATATTGCACATAGAGTATGTGTCATGTATCTAGGTTCTATAATAGAGATTGCAACGAAAGAAGAACTTTACTTGCATTCTCAACATCCATACACAAAAGCACTTATGAGTGCAGTACCAATACAAGACCCTACAATTAAGAAAAATAGAATTATATTAAAAGGGGATATACCATCTCCAACAAACCCACCAAGTGGATGTAAGTTTCATACAAGATGCCCTTATTGTAAAGAAGTATGTAAAATAGAAGTTCCAGTTTTAAAAGAAATATCAAAGAATCATTTTGTCGCATGTCATCTAGTATAGATATTTTCAAAATTAAATCTGAGATATATAATAAGAATAATAGGATAAATTGAAAATTTTTTGATGCTAAAATTATATGCTATTAATATTAAGTTAGTTGATATATAAGTTTAATCTATAATGTAATTATTGAAAAGAGGGGTAGACGTGTCAATTTTAGTAACATTGTTAGGGTTATTGGTTTGCACAACAATTTCAACTGTACTTAGTAAAAAGTGGAACAGTATTCCTCTTGCAATATATCAAATTGTATTAGGAGTTATATTGTCTATTTTGCCATTTAAATTTTCATTTTCATTTAACCCAGAAATATTTGTAATATGTATAATAGCTCCATTATTATTTAGTGAAGGTCAAAATGTATCGAGAAAAGAGCTGTTAGAACTTAGAAAGCCTATTTTACTTCTTGCATTTGGTCTAGTTTTGACAACAGTATTTGCAGGTGGAATCTTTATACATTTTCTTATTCCTGAGATGCCTCTGTCAGTTTCATTTGCTCTAGCAGCAGTAATATCTCCAACTGATTTAGTTGCAGTAAAATCAATCACACAAGGATTAGATTTCCCTAAAAATATGATGAGTATACTTGAAGGTGAATCTCTATTAAATGATGCTGCTGGAGTAGTAGCATTTAAAGTTGCAGTGCTTGCAACAGTTACAGGAGCATTTTCAATAAAAGAAGCAGGGATTCAATTTATAATTACTGCTTTTGGAGGAATAATATTAGGATGCCTTTTAGGATATATAATTATAAAAATAAGACTTAGTTTACATAAGTGGAATCTGGAAGAAATTCCAATGGTAATAGTTATACAAATAATGACTCCACTTTTTGTGTATTTTGTGGCAGAAGAAGTAGGGGTATCTGGAATTCTAGCTGTTGTAATGGCAGGGATAGCCCATGGAATTGAAAAAGAGCATTTACAAAATACAACTACTAAACTAAGAATAATATCAGACAATACATGGTATGTTTTAGAGTATGTATTGAATGGATTTGTATTTACATTGCTTGGTTTTTTATTACCAAGCATATATATAGGTCTTAGCACTAAAAATGAAAATATGGCATTGAAATTGACTTTTATTGCTGTTTTAATTGTACTTATTTTATTTGTAATAAGATTTATATGTGTATATTTATGGCATGATTCTTTTATAAAAACTAAAAAGAATCCATTAAATAATTTCTTTATAGGATTTTTAGGTTTTAAGAATGAAGAAGTTGTAAAAGACAGTATTTCTAGATGTAAATACTCATTAATAGTTGCTACTTGTGGTGTTCATGGTACCTTTACACTAGCAACTGCATTATCCATACCATTTTATTTAGCTAATAAAGATATATTTCCGATGAGAGATACTGTTTTATTTATATCATCAGAAGTTATTCTTATAAGTTTAATATTGGCTACAATTTTATTGCCAAGATTATTAAAAAATAATATACAAGAATCAGAACATTTACTATCTGATAAAGAGGCATATCAATTAATTTTGAAAGAAGCTATTTTAAAACTTAGTAATGAAAAGGCACAAGAAGTACAACCAGTTATACATGATTTAAATGAACAGTTGGTAGACTCTGAAAAGGGAATATTAAATACTCCAGATAACAAACTTATAAGTATTATGATTGCACAAGCAGACCATCAAGGTTTGTTGGCTGTTCAAAAACTATTAGAAGTTGGAAAAATTTCTGATAGAGCTTTTAAATTGTATAGGTTTTATATTACAAAATCAAGAAAATCTATTCAGAAGTCTATATTTAAGATTGCAAGGCTAAAAATAAGTATGTGGATTATAGATAGAAAAGTAAAACTAGAAATAAAAGAAAAAATTACAAAAATAATATCCAAAAATAAAGAAATAATTAAAGAATTTCACCATGCATATGCACTTTCTACTAAAACTGCTATATCTTTTATAAATGGAAATACTGATGAAAACAACAGACATGAGTCCATAATAGTAATCAGATTTTATAATCGTTACTTGAATTGGCTGACTAGAAAGATTCAAAATGATGATAAGTTTGAAGCAAAAGTAGAATACTACAGGTTAATGGCAATCCAAAGTGAAAGAGATAGTGTTCAACAATTAGTTGAAACTAAACAAATATCAAGAGAAGTCGCTAAGGAGTTATTGGAGAATATTCTTTATGATGAGATGATGATGATAGAATCATAAAAACAATGCGATATAGTGTGTGTTCTTTGATATTAAAATTAATGTTAAAAAATAGGAAATAGTTTTCAATAATTTGCTTGACAGATATATTTATTTATAATAGAATAAAACCATAAATTGAATACAATATTTATTAGCATTAACAAATTGGATTGTTACTGGAAAGCAGGCAATACCTAAGTTAAGATATACAGGTGAATTGTATCTTAATTTAGGTGTTTTTTTATGAATAAGTGAATTTGTATTTTGGGAGATATATTGATTATGATTATTCAACAAATTTATAATAATAATGTTGTATTGGTTCTAGATGAAAATATAAAAAAAGAATTGATATTAACAGGATGTGGGATTGGATTTCAGAAAAAGAAAGGTCAAGAAGTAGACAAAAGTAAAATTGAAAGAACCTTTGTTATACAGGATGAAAGTTTTGTAGATAAAATTGGAAAACTGGCAAGCCAGGTTGATGAAAAATTTTTTGAGATTAGCACAGATATAATTGCTTATGCAGAGGGAATCTTGAATACTGAACTTTATGAATATATTTATGTAGCACTTACTGACCATATTGCATTTGCGATTAAAAGGTATAATGAAAATATAACTATAAAGAATGATTTACTACATGAAATAAAAAGAATACATAAAAAAGAATATGAGATTGGTAAATGGGCTGTAGATTATATAAATAAAGAATTTAATGTACAATTTCCACTTGATGAAGCTGGTTTTATAGCCATGCATATAGTAAATTCAAATTATAAAGGAAGTTCAAAGGAATCTCTATTAATTACTAAAATAGTAAAAGACATACTCAATATTATAAGATACTACTATAGAGTTGAATTTAGAGAAGATGATATAAATTATGATAGGCTTCTTACTCATCTGAAGTTCTTTGCAAATCGCTTGGTAAAAAGAGAAGAAATAAATGATGCAAATAATGAAATTATAGATATAATAAAAGTAAAGTATGAAAAAGATTATAACTGCGCATATAAAATAAAAACTCATGTAGAGAAGAATTACGATTACTATGTAAGTCAAGATGAATTACTGTATTTAACATTACATATCAAAAGAGTTATATCTGTATTAAACTCATAATAAAAGGGAACTCGATACAAAATATATAGGTTAAATATATTATTTAAAAGTTAATACAAAATAATAATTTTAAAACATTAAGATTGTTACTGATGATGCAGGCAAGACTTAGGTTTATAAAAAAATTATAATAGTTTATTTTTAATTCTGAAATTAGGTTAATATAGATTTATTTATATTAGCATAAGTTGGATTTTGGAATTAGGTGTACTAATGTAATTTTTTATAAACTTAAGTCTTTTTTATTTAAAAAATATAAAATAATAAGGAGAGAAGAGTATATGAAAAAAATATTTGGTATTTTACAGAAAGTAGGGAAATCTTTAATGCTACCAGTTGCATTACTTCCAGCAGCAGGTATATTACTTGGTATAAGCAATGCTTTAGCAGGAGATGCATTATTAGCTCATTTTCCAGCTTTAGCTAATCCTACATTTCAACTTATAATAAGTATAATGGAAAGTTCAGGTCAAATTATATTTAATAACTTACCACTTATATTTGCAGTTGGTGTGGCTGTAGGTTTGACTGAAGGAGAAGGTGTTGCAGCATTGGCAGCCATAGTAGGTTTTTTAATCCTCAATACATCTATGGGGGTTATGGCAGGTGTTACAGAAGGTATGATAGATAATTCTATGTATGCAAGTATTGTTGGAATACCAACGATTCAAACAGGTGTATTTGGTGGTATCATAATAGGGATAGTGGCTGCTTATCTTTATAAGAAGTTCTATAAAATTGAGTTACCTCAATATTTAGGTTTTTTTGCAGGTAAAAGATTTGTTCCAATTGTTACTTCATTGGCAGCCATAGCAATAGGAATCATATTGTCTTTTGTTTGGCCTCCAATACAAGAGGGATTGCTTAGTTTCTCAAAAAATGTCATAGAGACAAATCAAATACTAGCAGCGTTTATGGAAGGTTCTTTAGAAAGACTATTAATACCTTTTGGTTTACATCACGTTTTTCATAATCCATTTTGGTATCAATTTGGAGAATACATAAATAAAGCTGGTGAACTTGTAATGGGTGACCAAAAGATATTCTTTGCCCAACTTAAAGATGGAGTAACCTTCACATCAGGTACTTTTATGACAGGAGCATTTCCTTTTATGATGTTTGGTCTTCCAGCAGCAGCGCTTGCTATGGTACATGAAGCAAAGCCTGAAAAGAAAAAATTTGTAGCAGGTATAATGGCATCAGCAGCATTGACTTCTTTTTTAACAGGAATAACTGAACCAATAGAGTTTGCATTTTTATTTGTAGCACCAGCATTATTTGCAATACACTGTTTATTTTCAGGTTTATCATATGCAGTGATGCAATTATTGGGAGTTAAAATTGGTTTTACATTTTCAGGAGGACTAATAGATTTCTTGTTATTTGGTGTACTTCCTAATAGAACTCCATGGTATTTAGCTATTTTAGTAGGTCTTGGGTTTGCAGTATTATACTATAGTGTATTTAGATTTATGATAAGAAAGTTCAATTTAAAGACACCAGGAAGAGAAGATGAGTCAGAAACCAATGTAGGTACTGTTGAAATGTCTAAAGATGAATTAGCATCAGAGATTTTAGTTGCCCTAGGGAATAAAGAAAATCTAAAGAGTCTAGATGCTTGTATAACAAGACTTAGATTAGTTGTAAATGATATAGATAAAGTAGATAAAGAAAAGCTAAAATCACTTGGAGCAGCAGGTGTTATGGTTATTGGAAATAATGTTCAAGCTATATTTGGACCTAAATCAGATGCAATAAAGTCTGATATAAAGGATATAATAGAAGGAAAAATAAAAGTTGAAGACAAGAATATTAAAGATACATATAAAAATAAAGTGGGAAAAAACAATACAGAAATCGTCAACATGGGAGATTCTTTATTAGAAGAAGAGGTTTATGCCCTTACAAATGGAGAGTTACTAGACATAGAAGATGTGCCAGACTCTGTATTTTCAAGCAGATTGATGGGCGATGGATTTGCAATTAAATCTGATGATGGATTAATATATTCACCAGTTGATGGAACTATTGGAGTTGTATTTCCAACTAAGCATGCGATAATAATAAAATCTAAGAAAAGTGGAGTAGAAATACTTATACATTTAGGAATAGAAACTGTAAACTTAGAAGGTAATGGATTTGAAGTATTTGTGAATGTAGGAGATGAAGTCAAAGCAGGGGATAAGTTAGTGAAAATGGACTTAGAGTATATTGAGAAAAACGGTCTATCAGTAATAAGCCCTGTAGTATTTACTAATTTAGAGCAAAATCAGAAATTAAGCATTAAAAAAGGAAGAATCATAGCAAAAGAGAAGAATCGTGTAAGCATAGTAAGAGATAATGTTGAAAAGATTGGATAGATATATAATATTTTAATTTATTTTAAAATATTAGCAACCATGAGATATTAGTAAGATGAATAGACTAATATCTCATGTGTTTATTAAGACAACATTTATAACAAATAATTTACTCATCTAAAAGAGTAATATCTAAAGGACTTTTATTGTTTATATAATTTTTAGGAGATACCCCATAGTACTTTTTAAATGCTCTTACAAAACTAGAATAATCGTTGAATCCACATTTACTACAAACTTCGCTCATAAGATTACCATTAATTATTAATGATTTTGCCAAAATTAATCTTTTCTGGACTATATAGTTGTGTATGGATGTCCCAGTATAAGACTTAAACTTTCTCATAAGATAATATTTACTTATAAAAAATTCAGATGATATGCTATCTATGGAAAGCTTATTATCTATATTTGAATTTATATAGTTTAATATTTTTTTTATAGTTTCATCATAAAAAACATCTTCTGTTGATTCTGTATTTTCACTTTTTAAGAAAATTCTATTTAAGAATATCATAAGTTGTATAAACAATGTGTTTCTCAATAGTTCATTTCCAAATTCATTGTTAGATTCAGAAATATTTATTTGTTCAATAAAAGTCTTAATGGATTGAATATCATGTATATTTAAACGTAATCTATTACATTTATTTTCTGTGGCTATTTTAAAACATTTTTCTAAGTCACTAGTAATATTACTATTTTTTTTCATAAATTCTGGACTAATCCATATTGCAATTCTCTCATAAAATACATCTGAATCTATAACTGGTTTATGGATTTCATTATTACTGATAAAAAGTATATCCCAAGGTTTTAGTTTATAGGGAATTCCTTCAACAAAATAAGTGACATTTCCATCTATAAATATAATTATCTTATTAAAATCATGATTATGGTATTCAAATTTTATATCTTTTTTGTCTCTAATATTAAATATTTTAAAATTATCATTTAAGTACCCAATTTTTTTATCCATAGCTTTTATATGAGACCTTTCTTGAGTTATATTATAAAAAATTATAGAGCATTTTTTGCAATATTTCAAGCATTTTTAACCATTCACATAGTAAAAAATTCTTAATATAATATTATATGTAGTGTAATTTTAGCAGAAAGAGTTTAAAGGGAGGAAAGCATTTATGAAATTAAATGATATTATACAAGGTTTGGATATAGTCAATGTCAAAGGTGAATTAAATATAGATATTAATAATGTACAATATGATTCAAGAAAGGTTACAGAAGGTACATTATTTGTATGCATAAAAGGATTTGTGTCAGATGGTCATAAGTATATAAAAGATGCTATAGAAAAGGGAGCAAAAGCCTTTATTGTTGAAGAAGATGTAGAAATAAAAGGATATACATTTATAAAGGTAAAAGATACAAGAAAAGATATGGCAAAGATAGCTGACAATTTTTACAATCATCCATCTCAGAAATTTAATGTTATAGGAGTTACAGGTACTAATGGAAAAACTAGTATAACTACTATATTAAATGAAATATTAACTTTAAATAAAAATAAAGTTGGTCTTATAGGAACTATAAAAATTTTTGATGGTGAAAAAGACATTGTTTCTAGTTCAACGACTCCAGAAAGTATAGATTTACAATATCATTTTAATAATATGTTAGATAATGGATGTGATTACTGTGCGATGGAAGTTTCATCACACTCATTGGCATTAAATAGAGTTGATGAGACAGACTTCAAGGTGGGCATATTTACAAATTTAACACCAGACCATTTAGACTTTCATAAAGACTTAGAGGACTATAGAAAAGCCAAAGAAAAGTTGTTTTTTAAGACTACTATGGCAAATATAATAAATATAGATGATGAAGGTGGAAAAAAGATATATGAAAATATAAAAGATTTAAATGTACCTTGTTACACTTATGGTGTTGATACTAAAGCTGATTTTATGGCTAGAGATATAAAATCAGATTCGGATGGAGTATCTTATAGGTTGATAACACCTTCTTATGAAGAAGTTATATTTATACCTGTTCCAGGGATGTTTACAGTATATAATACATTGGCAGTTATAGCTGCTTGCTATGTACTTGGCATACCTAAGCCAGTGTATAAAGAAGGTCTTAGACTTTCTAATGGAGTATCAGGAAGGTTTGAAACAGTTCCAAATGATAAGGGAATCAGTGTAATTGTAGATTATGCTCATACCCCTGATGCACTTGAAAATGTATTGAAAACAACTCAACAATTTGCAGAAGGAAAAATAATTTCTGTGTTTGGATGTGGTGGAGATAGAGATACTGAAAAGAGACCTTTAATGGGAGCTATTGGACAAAAGTATTCTGATTTATGTATTATAACTTCTGATAATCCAAGAACTGAAGAACCAGAAGCAATAATAAAAGATATACTTGAAGGAATTGATAAGAAAAAAGAAAATTATCATGTTGTTTCGGATAGAAAACAAGCTATAGCAGAGGCTATAAGTATGGCAAAGAAAAATGATGTTGTTATCATAACAGGTAAGGGACATGAGACTTATCAAATTATAGGTAAAGTTAAGCATCATTTTGATGATAAAGAAGTTGCAAATGAATGTTTAAGTAAAATGTAATATGAGAATCTAATAAAACAAGACATCTAAAAATGTAATATCAAAATCTACTTTGATATTACATTTTTATTTTGTATATGGAAATTATTGTAAAATAAGTAATACAATAATAGGAGTTCTAATATCTACATTAATTAATTTATTATTGTAATAAAGTTTATAATTTTGTATAATTACAGTAAATATGGAAAAATAAGTATCATTATAAAATGCTTACAGTAATTGACATAAAATAATAATTATATATAGAGATTCTAGAAAGGCAGGAAGCATAATGTTAAGTGATGCAAAAAATAATAGGCATGGTTTGTCCATAATTGCCGTAATAAGTATCTTAGTAATTACAATTTCCTGTTTGATTTATGGTTCAAGGTTGAATAAGACATTAGGTGAAGAAACGAATCAATATCTTTCAGAAATAGCAAATCAAAGCGTCAATGTGTTGAGAAAACAAATTAATGGAGATATAAAGTTATTACAATCAATTTCAATATTTGTTGAAGGAGAGGGGTCTTTTGAAGTAGATAATATCCTTTCTATACTTAAAAGAGAAGCTGTCAATAGCTCATTCAAAAGAATGGGGGTTATTTTACCAAATGGCACAGCATATACTACAGATGGGCATATAGAAGATTTCTCGAAAAGGGATTATTTCTTGAAATCAATGCAGGGAGAAGTGGCTATAACAGGCAAATTAAAAGATGTAATAAAAGATAATGAAAATGTTAATAGCGACATTAATGTATATTCTGTACCAATTTATAAAGGTAATGAGGTTAAAGGGGTCATATTTGCCACACATAACACCAAGTTGTATGAAAAGATTCTTTCTGTGCAAACCTTTAATGGAAGAGGTTATTCTTATATAGCTAAGAGTAATGGAGATATTGTTTTAAATCCAAGTAGTAAAAATGCCAACACTAATAAGGAAAATTTATTTACTTATATTGGTAAAAGTGATGCTTCATCAAAGTCTACTCTTAATAACATGAAGTCAAACATAAAAAATTTTAAGTCTGGTTCATTGAGTTATAACATGTCTGGAAGGGGATATTATTTAAGTTATGCACCAATAAGAATCAATGATTGGTATCTTTTTTCTGAAGTACCTAAAACTGCTGTATCTGAGAAGTCATATGCTATTATAAAGCTTACATTATCAGCATGTGTAGTTTTGATTATAATATTTACTGCATTAACAATTTACATATTGTTTATACAAAAAAAGAGTAAGGAAAAATTAGAAGATTTTGCTTTTAAGGACAACGTTACAGGTATCGGAAATTCAAATAAATTTAATCTTGAGGGTGGCAAATTTTTATCATCTCATGAGAAGAAGAACCTAGTTTTAATTTATTTTGATGTGGATAAGTTTAAGCTAGTAAATGATAGGTTTGGATATGAAGAAGGAGATAGAGTATTAAAAGAAATAGCAGAGATAATTAAGAGTATGTTTAAAGAACAATCCGTATTTTCAAGAATTTCAAATGATAATTTTGCCATAATATTTGAAAAGAAAAATAATAGAGAATCAGTTATTGAAATATGTGAACTTATACGTAAAAAAATGTCAATGATAAAAACTAGCATAGGAGTAGAGCTAAATTTGATTCCATCGATAGGAGTATACTTTGTTGAAGAGGGAGAAACAAATATTTCTACCTGTCTTGATAAAGCTATGATTGCAAAAACGACAGTAAAAAGAAAATATTTAAAAGTTTATGAAATTTATGCTGAAAACTTAAAAGAGACTCTCATAGAAGAACGTGATATTGAACAAGAAATGCATGATGCTTTAAAAAATGAACAATTTAAAGTTTATTTACAACCTAAAATTGAATTATCAACTGCTAAAATTGTAGGTGCTGAAGCTCTTGTACGTTGGCAGCATCCTAAAAAAGGATTAATAAGTCCAGGTGTGTTTATTCCTATTTTTGAGAAGAATGGTTTCATAACAGAATTAGATATGTTTGTATTTACTCAAGTTTGTAAAAATTTTAAACGTTGGGAAAATGAAAGTTTTCCTACATTTCCTATATCAATAAATTTATCAAGGGTGCATCTTGAGAACCCAGATTTTATATTTGAGCTTGAAAATATAACAAAAGAATATGGGATTGAACCAGATTTAATTGAAATTGAGCTGACAGAAAGTGCAATTTTTGATAATACAAAAATATTGTTTAAAATAATGCAGGATTTAAAGTCTGTTGGATTCAAAATTTCTATGGATGATTTCGGTTCAGGTTATTCTTCCTTGAATATGCTTAAAGATATGCCAATTGATGTATTAAAATTAGATAGGGAATTTTTTATAACAGTAGGAGATATGAAAAAAAGTCAAATTGTAGTTTCAAGTATTGTTCAAATGGCAAAGCAGCTTGATATAAAAGTTGTTTCAGAAGGAGTCGAGACATTGGAGCAAGCTGAATTTTTAAGAGTTATAGGTTGTGATATGGCTCAAGGCTTTTTATTTGCTAAACCAATGCCAATCGAAAAATATGAAAAACTAATCTTAGATAGATATATTGTAAAAGGAAAAGAAACAAATTAAATAAATTATAAAACATAACATAAAAATTTATAAAAAGTGAACCTTGTTTAATCAATGCTCACTTTTTTTATATAAAAATACACTATTACAAGAATCTAACTTGTTATAGGAATTAGATGATATTTTAAAAGAAATATATGAAATATTCTGATATAAACAGTTTGATAGTATGGTTTATGCAGTTAAGTATATTAAACATTATTTGAAAAATTGGGAGGATAAATTTGGAGAATATAATAATTAGAGAAATGGAAGCTGATGAAAGAAGGTTTGTGTGGGAACTTGGTAAATCAAGTTTTGGATTGGTTGAAGGCTTGGCATTCAAGAAACCAAAAGATGCTTTTCTTGCTATAGTGGATGGACATATTGTTGGGATGGCTTCTTATAGAATTTTTCATGCAAAAAATAGTCAAAAGATTGGTTACTTAGAAACAGCCTATGTAAAAAAAGGTTATGAGGGTAAAGGAATAGGAAGTAAGCTTTATAAAAAGGTAACTATGTTTTTAAAAGAGCAGGGTTGCAAAACAGTAACTGCCACTGTAAAAGATGATAATGTTGCATCATGGAAGCTTTTTGAAAATAATGGATATAATATTATGAGTTTTACACAGATGTTACAAAATTATGGGCTAATTGGGACTGTACAATTATGGATACACAGCACGCTTTTTATTGCCTCTGGGTTTCATCTATGGAGTACTTCAGCACAAAAAAGCAATTCATCAATTCGACAATTAGGAACTTACATAATTTTGAACTTATTGATATTGTTTCCTATTTTATTGTTTGATAATAATTTAATTGATTGTAGCGTCATGGTAGGTGCATTTTTTTCTTTGTTGATTATTTCCTTAATTAGTGGAATGTTTGCAACCTTAATTTTACCCGAGAAATGGATATTTACTGTTACACGAGGTGGATTGTTTATATCATTATTGGTGACAGTATTAGGTGGTATATGGCCAATGATAGGTAGATTTTATCCAAAAGACTACAAATCAACTGCTAGGTTTAGACGCAACATGGCTATTGAAGGATTATTTGAATGGTTAGGATTATTGTGTTTTGTTTTATGGATAGCAGTTGTAGGAAAATCAGAATTTAGTGAATACATAGTTTCACTTGGAAAGACTTTGTTGATTTTACATAGTATACCTTTTTATCCATTTGAATGCTTTGGTGGAAGGCGTATTTGGGATTATAGTAAAATACTTTCAGTAGCAACAGTAGTAATTTCTATAGGTGTATTAAATCTATTTTAGAAATATAATTTTATAACCAAGATTTGAGGCTAAAGTCTTATTAAAAAACAAAAAGTAACTTATAAATTTAATTGTTATATGTAATAGATTAGATTTTATCATACAAAAAAGAGAGTTTTTCATTGTGATTATTAGAAATCATTTGGAATAACTCTCTTTTTTGCAAAGAATCTATATAATTATTATAAGATAATAAAAAATTTCATTATTATAACTATAATATCCTAATCATAGTACTTACAATAGCCAAAGTCTACAAAGTTAATAATTTTAAACATTAAATCTAAATAATATAACATCTCCATCTTTAACTATGTATTCCTTACCTTCTAATTTAACTAATCCTTTTTCCTTAGCAGCAGCCATAGTACCATGCTCAACTAAATCATTAAAAGCTATTGTTTCAGCTCTTATAAATCCTCTTTCTATATCAGAATGTATTTTTCCTCCTGCTTGAGGTGCCTTACTTCCAACCTTTATAGTCCATGCTCTAACTTCTTTTGGACCAGCAGTTAAGAATGAAATTAAACCAAGTAAAGCATAAGAAGATTTTATAAGTTTGTCAAGTCCTGATTGTTCAAGACCTAATGTCTCTAAAAATTCTTTCTTTTCTTCAGGAGAATCAAGTTCAGAAATTTCTGCTTCTATTTGTGCACATACAACAACAACTTCAGCATCTTCTGTTTCGGCAAATGCTTTAACTTGTTGAACATACTTATTATTTTCCCCATTATCAGCCAAATCATCTTCTGATACATTTGAAGCGTATATTACAGGTTTAGATGTAAGTAAATCTAATGAATTTACGAATACCTGTTCATCTTCTGTAAATTGCATAGTTCTTACACACTTACTTTCCTCTAAAGTAGACATGATTGATTTTAGTAAATCAAGTTCAGAGCCTAAAGTCTTATCAGCTTTAGCAGCCTTTTGAGTTTTATGGATTCTTCTTTCAAGAATTTCTATATCAGAGAAAATTAATTCTAAGTTTATAGTCTCTATATCACGAAGTGGGTCTACAGAACCATCTACATGTATAACATTTTCATCTTCAAAGCATCTAACAACATGGACTATTGCATCAACTTCTCTTATATGTGATAAAAATTTATTTCCTAAACCTTCTCCCTTAGAAGCACCTCTAACTAAACCAGCTATATCACAAAATTCTATAGCAGTAGGGACTATTTTTTCAGAATTATATAATTCTTGTAGTTTGTTCAATCTTTCATCTGGAACAGATACAACTCCAACATTTGGGTCTATCGTACAAAAAGGGTAATTTGCAGATTCTGCACCTGCTTGAGTTATTGCGTTAAATAGTGTGCTTTTACCTACATTCGGTAAACCAACTATACCTAATTTCATATTAATCGTCCTCTCTCTTATTCTTTTTTATATTCTTTATATAACTTTAAACAATCAATCTATAGGATTGCAAAATTGTTTTAATTATAGACATACATATTGATTATACATCATATATATTAAGCTTGTAAACTAGACTTTAAAGCAGATTGATTTAAATAATATTTGAATTTAATTTAAATAAAAATATTGCTTTTAGAAAATAATAAAAAGGATATAATTAAATAGAAGGTTGTTATATGTTAGTATATATAATTAGAAAATAAATAAATTTCAATTTAAAAATTGATGTTTAAATAAAAATAGGAGGTACATATGGTTAATACTAAGAAAATAATAAATTTAGGTAATAATATTAATCTTACTTTGATAAAAACAGAGAAGTTTAAATCAAATCTTATAAGTTTGTATGTTCAAAGAATCCTTGATGAAAAAGAAACTACAAAAAATGCTCTAATTCCAGCAATAATAGCAAGTGGAAGTGAAAAATATCCTAGTGCAAGAGCAATATCTAATAAGCTAGATGATTTATATGGTTCATCTATGGGAGCTGATGCTGTAAAGCGTGGAGAGAGACAAGTATTGAGTTTCAAAATAATTAATATAAGTGAAAAATATTTAGATGAGAGTATATTTGAAGAAGTGGTGGAATTTTTTAATGAAGTGATAAATAACACTCTTGTTGTAGGTGGTGGATTTAAAGAAGAATATTTAAATATTGAAAAAGAAAATTTAAGAGAAAAAATACAATCAGTAATAAATGATAAAAAAGAGTATGCACAAGATAAATGTATTGAAGCTATGTGTAAAGGTGAAAGATACAGTATAAGTGAATTTGGTTATGAAGATGAAATAGATAGTATAACTTCAAAAGATTTATATGAACATTATAAAAATATACTTAAAACATCACCAATAGATATAGTTGTAGAAGGTGATTTTGATGAAGATAAGGTTGTAGATATAATAAGTAAGAATCTAAAATTTGAAAGAGAAGATATTATAGATATACCAAGAGCTGATTTTATAAAAAATGTAGATGAAGTAAAAATTGTAGATGAACAAATGGAAATAACTCAAGGTAAACTTGTTATGGGTTACAGAGCAAATGTTGATTATGCAGATACAGATAAATATTATGCTCTTGTTGTTGGAAGCAATGTATTAGGTGGCGGACCTCATTCTAAATTATTTGTGAATGTAAGAGAAAAAGAAAGCTTATGTTATTATGTATTTTCTTCGATAGAAAAGTATAAAAGTATTATGTTCATATCTTCTGGTATAGAAACTAAAGATTATGATAAAGCTGTGAAGTTGATAAAAGAACAAGTAGAAAGTATAAAAGCAGGAGATATATCTGATGAAGAATTAGAAAATAGCAAACTTGCTTTAGTTAACTCTATGAAATCTATAACAGATAATATAGGTGGGATGTCTGATTTTGCTTTTTCTCAGTCTATGTCAAAGACAAATTCTGAAGTAGAAGACATAATATCTAGTATAGAAAAAGTTACTAAAAAGGATATAGTCGAAGCTATAAAAGGTATAGAGCTTGATACTGTATACTTTTTAAGAAATTAATGGAGGAAATGTCTATGGAAAAAATAGTTAATGATATATTGAGAGAAGAAGTTTATTATGAAAAATTGCAAAATGGACTAGATGTATACTTTATGCCTAAAAGAGGCTTTACTAAAAAATATGCTATTTTGGCTACTAATTATGGTTCAAATGATTTGGAATTTATACCAATTGGAGAAGATAAAAAGATTAGAGTAAATGAAGGTATAGCACACTTTTTAGAGCATAAGATGTTTGAACAACCTGATGGAGGAGATGCATTTGATAAATTTTCTAAATTAGGAGTAAGTGCAAATGCATTTACTAATTTCACAATGACAGCATACTTATTTTCTGCTACTGAAAATTTTTATGAGAGTTTAGAACATTTAATTGACTATGTCCAAACACCTTATTTTACAGATGAAAATGTTGAAAAAGAAAAAGGTATAATAGCCCAAGAAATAAAAATGTACAATGATGACCCTGATTGGAATGTATACTTTAATTGCTTGAAGGCAATGTATGTAAATTATCCTGCTAGAATTGATATAGCAGGTACAGTAGATAGTATATATAAGATAACTAAAGAAGAACTGTATAAATGTTACAATACTTTCTATAATCCAGGAAATATGGCTTTATTCGTTGTTGGTGATTTGGATGTAGAAAAAGTTGTAGATGTAACTAAAAAAGCAAATAACTATGATGTAGATAAACTTTCTAAGAGTATAGAGAGATTTTATCCAGAAGAATCTAAAAGTGTAAAAGAAAAAGAAGTCATAGAAAAATTCCCTATATCTATGCCTATGTTTAATATAGGTTTTAAGGATAGTAATGTTGGTTTAAAAGGAAAAGAACTTCTACGTAAAGAGATTGTAACTGACATACTTGTAGGTATGTTATTTAAAAAAGGAAGTAAACTTTATGAAGATTTGTATATGCAAGGATTAATAAATGAAAATTTTGGAGCAGGCTTTTCATCTCAAGTAGATTATGCTTTTAGTATAATAGCTGGAGATTCTAAGGAACCTAAAAAAGTAAAAGATATAATTATTGAGTATATAGAAAACTCAAAAAAAGAAGGTTTATCTAAAGAAGAATTTGAAAGAACTAAAAAGAAGAAGATTGGTTCATTTATTAAGTACTTTGATTCAATAAATTTTATAGCAAACAGTTTTATATCTTATGTATTTAAGGATATAAATATATTAGATTATTTAGATGTTGTTAAAGACATTACTTTTGATGAAGTAGAAGAAAGATTAAAAGAACACTTTAAAGAAGAGTACTGTGTTATTTCTATTGTAGAACCTAAATAAAGATTTACTTATAATAAGAATAACAAGATAAATATTAAATTGTTAGTTTGAATACTTATCTTGTTTAAATAAGAAATAAATTTATAAAATATATTTATGTAAATTAAGTTGAAAAATTTAAGAATAGTATATAAAAATGTATAAGAGGTTGGTGCATAAATGTGCCAATCTCTTTGATTTTAAAGAATTTTATAGTAATCATATTGGTATAATATATGTAATATATTATGAGTATTTGTAGAATTAGTTTTAATATTTTTTGTAGAATTAACATTAATATGTTATCATAATTTAGTATAATTACAATTAATTGTAAAGATAAGTATATTGCTTTGGAAATATTTTTAATTAATACGAAGAGGTGGAGTTATGGATAGAGTGGCATTTACACTATTTGGAATAGACATAATGTGGTATGGAATACTTATGGCATGTGGAATGATTCTAGGAACTTTAATTGCAATAAAAGAGTCAAAAAGAGTAGGAATTAAAGAAGATGATGTATTAAATATAGCTATAATAGCAATTCCAGCAGGACTAATCTGTGCAAGAATCTATTATGTAGTATTTAATTGGAGTTATTATGCTCAAAATATATCTCAAGTCTTTAATTTTAGAGGTGGTGGACTTGCTATACATGGAGGTTTAATTGGTGGAATATTAGCTGGGTATATATACACTAAAGTTAAAAACATTAACTTCTTAAAAATGGCTGATACAGTTATACTTGGAATGCCTTTAGCACAAGCTATAGGGAGATGGGGAAATTTTATTAATGGAGAAGCACATGGAGGGGTTACTAATTTACCTTGGGGAATAATGGTAGATGGAGTAAAGGTACATCCAACTTTTCTATATGAATCTATATGGGATTTTGGTATATTTATAGTTTTATTGCTGTTTAGAAAAAATAAAAAGTATGAAGGTCAAGTTATAGTTACTTATATAACTTTATATTCAATAGGAAGGTTTTTTATAGAGGGATTAAGAACTGATAGCTTAATGTTAGGACCACTTAGAATGGCACAAGTTATAAGCCTAGTTGGAGTGATTGGTGGTATAATTGCACATATTTATTTATCAAATAAAAATAAAAAAAATATTAGTGAATAATAGTTTAAATAGTGAATTTAAGGGAGGTAACTATGGAATTTCATCATGTATCAGTTCTTTTAAATGAGTGTATAGAAAATTTAAAGATAAAGCCAGATGGAGTGTATGTAGATTGTACTATGGGAGGAGCAGGTCATTCTAGAGAGATAGTAAAAAAACTATCAGATAAGGGATTATTTATAGGCTTTGACCAAGATAAAAATGCTATAAACACAGCAAGAGAGAGATTGAGCGAATATAAAGATAGAGTAAAGTTTGTTCATAGCAACTTTGAAAATATAAAAGAGGAATTAGAAAAAATAGGAGTTTACAAGATTGATGGCGTGTTGGCAGATTTAGGAGTATCATCTCATCAACTTGATGAAGCAGACAGAGGTTTTTCTTATATGCAAGATGCACCACTTGATATGAGGATGGATGTTAGATGTGAGTTTTCTGCATATGATGTTGTAAATACTTATACAGAAGATGAACTTGCTAAGATAATAAAAGATTATGGAGAAGACAACTGGGCTAAACGTATAGCTAAATTTATAGTTGAAGAAAGAGCAAATAAATCAATAGAAACTACAGGTGAATTGGTAGACGTAATTAAAAAAGCTATTCCTAAAAAAGCTAGAATAGATGGACCTCATCCAGCTAAAAGAACTTTTCAGGCTATACGAATAGAAGTAAATAATGAACTTGGAGTAATTACGAAGATGATAAATGATGCTTCTTCTATAATGAATGAAGGTGGAAGAATATGTATAATAACATTTCATTCATTAGAAGATAGAATAGTAAAGAATGCATTTAAATATCTAGCATCAGATTGTATATGTCCACAACATTTACCTATATGTCAGTGTGACAAAGAATCTGAGGTAAAAATAATAACTAGAAAACCAATATTACCTAGTGATGAAGAAATAGAAGTAAACCCACGTTCAAGAAGTGCTAAGTTAAGAGTAGCAGAAAAAATATAACTTATACAATTTAGGATTAAAAAGTAAGTTTATGTAAAGAAGAGCTATTATAAGCAATTAAAAAGTATGATAAATTGTGTAGTATTAGAAGGTAATTGTGAAACAATTGATATTATAAGGCATATTTCTGTTATTGATATAAGTGATTAAGATTGAGATATAAAAATATGGAGATATATAATATAATGAAGAGATTATTAATAAAAAATAGATAAACTAGTTACATATTGTACTTATGGAAAAGATTATCTGAATATAGTATAAGTAATAAAAATAAATAAAAATTAGTAAATAACCTATAGATTCAATATAAGAGTATAAGTGAATTTATAGGTTATTTTGTTGTGTATAGAAAAAAGTACAATTAGATTGTGTATTAGTGTATTAATTTAGCGATGGAATTTTAGAGGAAGAGATATGATTAATAACAAATATAGTATAGAGGAAAATTTAAAATCTATATTATCGGGGTGATAATTTGAAAAAAAATTATAAAATACATAATCTAAATGAATATAAAAATAAGAAAAAGAATAATTATAAAAAGAGAAATAATAAAAAAATAGGGGCTAAATGTATTTTATTGATTGCAACCTTTACAGTAATAATATTGAATCTATGTGGTTATTCAAAAATCTCAGAAATGAAGTATGACATTTATTATTTACAAAAAGATTTAAGAAAAAAAGAGATAGTACTAGAAGAACTAAAGGCAAAAGAAACTGAAAAAACATCGATAAAAGAAATTGAGCTAAAGGCAAAAGAATTGCTCAATATGGACTATCCAAAAGATGGACAAATAAAGTATATAGATGTGGATAACTAGGGGGAATAGATTTGAGAAAAGTAAAGAGGATAAGTAAAAAAAGACTGGTACTCGTTCTTATTCTAGCATGTGCATTGTTTTTTTGCCTTGTTATTAGGACTGGATACCTACAACTTATGAAAGGTAACTGGTTAAGTACAAAAGCATTAGAACAACAAACAAGAGATATACCAATAGAACCTAAAAGAGGAACTATATATGATAGAAATATGAAAGAGTTAGCAGTAAGTGTAACTAAGTATACTGTCTGGTGCAAACCTGTAGAAGTAGAGGATAAAAAGGAAGCAGCACAAAAGGTAGCTGACATTTTAGATGAAGATTATAAAGACATTTACGCTTTAATAAGCAAAAAAAATATGGCTCTTGTAAAAGTCAAAAGATGGATAGATGATGATAAGGCAAGCCAAATAAGAGATGCTAAACTGGGTGGAATATGGGTAGCAGAAGATAATCAAAGATATTATCCATATGGAAACTTTGCACCATATGTACTAGGACATACTTCTTCAGATGCAACAGGTATATCTGGTATAGAGATGCAATATGATAAAAAATTAAAAGGAAAGCCTGGGAAATTGATAGTGAGTACTGATGCTTCAGGAAGAGAAATACCACAAGGAATGGAAAAGTATTATGAACCTGTTCAAGGGAATGGACTTGTTTTATCTATAGACGAGGTAATTCAACACTATACTGAAAAAGCAGTACAAAAAGCTTATGAGATAAATAATGCAAAAAAGGTTACTGCAATAGCTATGAATCCTAAAACTGGTGACATACTTGCTTTAGCATCAAAACCAGACTACGACCCTAATGATTCGAGAACACCAATATATCCATATTATCAAGAAGAACTTGAAAAATATAATGATAAAGAGAAAATAAAAGGTTATTATCAAATGTGGAGAAATCCAGCAGTAAGTGATACATATGAGCCAGGTTCTACATTTAAACTTATCACATCTTCTAGTGCACTTGAAGAAGGAGTGATTAAAGATGGTGAAAAATTCACATGTACAGGTAGTGTAACTGTTGGAGGAAGAAAGATTAAATGTTGGAGACACTATAGACCTCATGGAACACAGGAGTTTAAACAAGCAGTACAAAACTCTTGTAACCCTGTATTTGTTGAGTTAGGAAGTAGATTGGGTGTTGGAAAAATGTATGATTATATAGAATCTTTTGGTCTTATGGATAAGACTGGTATCGATTTACCAGGAGAAGCTAAAGGAATACTGTATAATGAGAAAAATGTAGGTCCAGTTGAATTGGCTACAATATCGTTTGGTCAATCTATATCAGTGACACCAATACAACTTATAACAGCTATATCATCAATAGCAAATGGTGGAGATTTAATGCAACCAAGAGTTGTAAAATCTTATACTGATAATAAAGGTAATATAACTGAAACAGTAAAGCCAAAAAAAGTAAGAAGTGTTATATCTAAAGAGACATCTAAGAAAATGTTAGAAATTGCAGAGTCAGTTGTAAGTGAAGGTGGAGGAAAGATAGCGTATATACCAGGATACAGACTTGGTGGAAAAACTGGTACAGCTCAAAAAGTTATAGATGGTAAGTATGCACAGGGAAAATATATATGTTCATTTGTTGGAATAGCACCTTGTGATGACCCACAAATTGTAGTTCTTGCTATTGTTGATGAGCCAACAGGAGTGAGTGCATTTGGTAGTACTACAGCAGGGCCAATAGTAAAAGAAATAATGAACGATTCATTAAAATATTTAGGAGTTAAACCTGTATATAAAGAAGAAGAGAAAGCTGAATATGAAAAGAAACAGGTTCAAGTGCCAGATGTAAGAAATCTAAAAATTGGTGATGCTGTGAAGGCTTTAGAAGATGCTAAGTTAAAACCAGATTTAGATACAGATATAGAGCTTCCAGAGAATACAAAGGTAAAAGATATATTCCCAAAACCTGGAGTAAAAGTTAATGAGGATTCAAGTATAACACTATATTTTGAGAAGTAAAAAGTAACAGATAATTAACATATACCCATAAACATCTTCAAAAAAACAGAAATATAGTATATAATTATAAAGTTAAGAGTTATCGTAGGCAATGTATATATAACGGTATACATTGCCTTTTGTTGCTAAGACAATATAACTAAAGGTTTTAAAGGAGGAGTTTGATAATGGAGTGCTTAACAATAAAAGAGTTAGTACTTGCAACTAATGGGAAGTTAATATATGGAGATTATAATGACTGTGTAAGTGATATAGTTATAGATAGCAGGGAAGCAAATGCCCAAAATGCATTTGTAGCCATAGTTGGAGAAAATTTAGATGGGCATACATTTATGAAGTCTGCATATGATAGTGGATGCAAAACTTTTATAAAAAGTGAAAGTAATGGAATAAAATTAGAAAGTTCGGATATAAATTTAATAGAGGTAAAAGATACATCTTTAGCTCTAGGAGATATCTCAAGATATTATAAAGAAAAATTTAATATTCCATTTATAGGTGTTACAGGTAGTGTAGGAAAAACTACGACTAGAGATATGATATATTCTGCTATATCCGCAAAACTAAACATATTAAAAAATGAAAAGAACTTAAATAATCATTTTGGAGTTCCATTGACTTTATTTAATCTAAATAAAGAACATGAGTGTGCTGTAATAGAGATGGGAATGTCTGGATTTAATGAAATAAAATATTTAGTAGATATAGTAAATCCCAAAATTGCAGTAATATCAAACATAGGATTATCACATGTAGAAAAACTAGGTTCACAAGAAGGTATTTTAAAAGCAAAGATGGAAATCACTTCTAATTTTGATGAAACAAATACTTTAATTGTAAATGGAGATGATAAGTTTTTATCTACATTAAGAGAAAAAGAACATGTGTATAAACTAAAAACATTTGGATTCAACAAAAACAATGATATTTATTGTGAAAGTTATACTATGGAAGAAGATAATCTTACATTTATATGCGTTATAGATGGAAAAAAAGAGGAAATATTTATACCAACAATAGGAGAACATAATATATATAATGCTATGTCTGCAATATTGGTTGGAATGTGTCTAAATATTTCTTTAGATTATATAAAAAAAGGTTTAAAAAATTTTAAAGGGACAAAAATGAGACTAGACATAATAAAGAATGAAAAATTAACAATAATTAATGATTCATATAATGCTAGTCCAGATTCTATGGATGCTGCTTTAAAGATACTTGGAAGATATAAAGGTAGAAGGGTAGCAATACTTGGAGATATATTAGAAATGGGTGAAATTTCAGAGTATGGTCATAGATTAGTAGGAAAATCATCTATGAATAATACTGATGTTATAATAACTATAGGTGAAAATTCAGTGTTTATTGGAGAAGAGGCAAAACAATTAGGATTTAATACAGCCAATATATATCACTTTGAGAATAGAGAAGAAGTACTTAACAAGTTAGATGAATTAGTAAAAACAGGAGACACTATTTTAGTAAAAGGCTCAAGAGGCATGAGATTAGAAAAAATAGTCGAATATCTAAATAAATAAGCTTAAACTAATGAGTTGATTGACAAGGGAGAGGAGTTTTACGATGTTAGGAATAACAGAGCTTACGTACACCGCATTGATTGCGTTTTTAATAGTAATTATAATAGGACCAATATTTATACCAATGCTTAGAAAATTTAAATTTGGTCAGACGGTTAGAGATGATGGACCTCAAACACATCTAGCAAAAAATGGAACACCTACTATGGGTGGAATTATAATGATAGTGGCAATTCTAATAACTGGACTTACAAGAGTAAAAGTTAGTCATGATATGGCAGTAGGTCTTATATGTATTGCAGGTTTTGGTTTTATTGGTTTTTTAGATGACTTTATAAAAATAAAGTTAAAAAGATCACTTGGATTAAAAGCATATCAAAAAATAATCCTTCAAGTTGCATTATCTTTTTATGTTGCTTTTTATCAGTATACATCATCATCAAGTGCTTCACAACTTATGATACCATTTACAGATTTTGTAATAAATGTTGGAATATTATATATACCAATAATGATGTTTATAATCGTAGCAATAGTAAATGCTGTGAATTTAACTGATGGATTAGATGGATTGGCATCAGGAGTAACTTTAATAGTTTCTGTATTTTTTATGCTATTTGCAAGTTCTATTGCTGGAAACACAGAAGTTGCAGTTTTAGCAGCAGCAACTGTTGGAGCATGTTTAGGCTTTTTAGGATTTAATTCATATCCAGCGAGGGTATTTATGGGAGATACGGGTTCAATGGCATTAGGTGGTGCAGTTGTAGCATTTTCAGTTCTAACTAATTCAGTGCTTATAATACCTATAATTGGAGGAATTTACTTTGCAGAAGCTCTATCAGTTTTGATTCAAGTTGGATATTTTAAAGCGACAAGAAAGAGATTCTTTAAGATGGCTCCAATACACCATCATTTTGAACAATGTGGTTGGCCAGAGACAAGGGTTGTATTCGTTTTTTGGATTATCACAGTTGTTTTAGCTTGGATAAGTATAATAGCAGTATTTTAGAGGTCTAGGGGGAATTAAAAATGAACTTAAAAGGAAAAAAAGTTTTATTAGTAGGACTTGCGAAAACTGGCATATCTACAATTAAACATTTAGATAAATTAGGTGCAAGTATAATAGTGAATGATATTAAAGATGAAAATAAATTGAAAAACATACTTGATGAATTGAAATCTATAAATGACATAGAATACATATTAGGGCATCATCCAGAGGATGTAGATAACATAGATATGGTAGTAGTATCTCCAGGAGTACCACTAGACCTTCCATTTATCTTGAAATTAAAAAATTCAGGCAAGTATATAATTGGTGAAGTAGAATTAGCTTTTAAATTATCAAATAATCCAACTTTTATAGGGATTACAGGTACAAATGGTAAGACAACTACAACTAGCCTGGTAGGAGAAATTTTTTCGAGAGCAAAAAGAGATACATATGTAGTTGGTAATATAGGAAATCCTGTAATAGATACTATAGAAACTTCAAATGAAGAGTCTGTGCTTGTAACTGAACTAAGCAGTTTTCAACTTGAGAGCATAGATGAATTTAGACCTAAAGTAAGTGCTATATTAAATATTACAGAAGACCATTTAAACAGACATCACACTATGGAAAAATATATAGAAGCAAAAGCAAATATATTTATGAATCAAACTGCTGAGGATTTTTGCATATTAAATTATGATGATGAGATAGTAAAAGGTCTGGCTGACAAATGTAATGCTAAAGTAATTTACTTTTCGAGAACTCAAAAAGTAAATGGAGGAGTATATTTAGAAAATAATGACATAATAATAGATATAGATGATAAAATCAAGTTTCTAAATAAAGATGATGTAAGTTTACCTGGAGGTCATAACTTAGAAAACTGTATGGCAGCTATAGCAATAGCGTATGTCTGTAATGTTGACTTAGAAGTCATAAAGGATGTATTGATGACATTTAAAGGAGTTGAACACAGACAGGAATTTGTAAGAAACTTAAACAATGTAATATATGTAAATGATTCAAAAGGAACTAATCCAGACTCTACTATAAAAGCTGTTCAGTCTTACAATAGACCTATAATACTTATAGCAGGAGGAATGGATAAAGGCAGTAATTTTGATGAACTTTTTGAAACTGCAAAGTCATATGTTAAATCAGTAGTCTTGTTAGGAGAAACTGCATCAAAGATAGAAAATTGTGCCAAAAATAAAGGATTTAATGACATACATATAGTAAAAGATATGGAAGAAGCAGTTAAGACTTCTCATGAGATTTCAAAAAGTGGAGATATAGTGCTTCTTTCACCAGCTTGTGCAAGTTGGGATATGTATGAAAGTTTTGAAGTAAGAGGAAAAGACTTCAAAGATAATGTAAACAATTTAAAATAATCTCTTACCTCTAAACTTACTTAAATGGAAGAATGGAGGTATATTAGTTGGATGCCTAAAGAAAATTTGAAAAAACAAATTGACATAAGGATGAAGACTGAATTTGATGGAGTAGTATTTTATACTACTATGCTTTTAGTATTTGTAGGAATAGTTATGGTGTTTAGTGCAAGTTTTATACAATCTTCATTTAAACACAATGATGCGTACTATTTTCTAAAAAAGAATGTAATATATGCTATACTTGGGTTTATAGTTATGATTATTACATCAAGGATAGATTATAGTTTTTGGAAGAAAAATGCTACAGCAATTGGAGCTATAGCAGTAGTATTATTATTGTTAGTTCTAACCCCTTTAGGGATAGAAGCAAACGGAGCAAAAAGATGGCTAGGAATAGGTGCTTTAACATTTCAGCCTGCAGAAATAGCTAAGTTTGCTACAATAATATTAACTGCAAAATTAATTGAGAAAAATTATGATAAGATAAAATCTTTGACAAAAGGTGTTGTACCACTTCTCGTAGTTCCAGGGATATTTTTTGCGTTGATAATACTTCAGCCAAATCTATCAACAGCAGGTACTGTAATTCTAGTTACATTTGTAATGATATTTGTTGCTGGGATGGATATGAAAATTGTATTTGCTATGATTGGAAGTGGGGCTGCTTTATTTGCTGCATTAGTAATTGCTGAACCTTATAGACTTAGCCGTGTTACATCGTTTTTAGATCCTTTCCAAGACCCTCTTGGTAAGGGGTATCAGGTAATACAAGGTTTATATGCACTTGGTTCAGGTGGATTGTTTGGTCTAGGCTTAGGAAAGAGTAAACAAAAGTATTTTTATATACCAGAGCCACAAAATGACTTTATATTTGCTATAATAGGAGAAGAGTTAGGATTGATTGGTTGTATAATAGTTATTATGCTATTTGTAGCCTTAGTCTACAGATGTGTAAGAATAGCTTTGAAGACTTCTAATGTATTTGCTTGTATGGTTGTCATAGGTATAGGGGCACAAATTGGAATACAAGCAGCTTTAAATATAGCAGTTGCAACATCATCAATGCCAGCTACAGGTGTAGCACTACCATTTATAAGTTATGGGGGAACCTCGCTCACCATCTTTATGGGAGCTATAGGTATAGTGTTAAACATCTCAAAGCATGTCAAAATTAATTAACAGGAGATGATGATTTGATGAAAGTTTTATTATCAGGCGGTGGAACTGGAGGGCATGTGTATCCAGCTATAGCTATTGCTAACAAAATAAGAGATGAGCATCCAGACGCTGAGATAATTTTTGTTGGGACGGAAAAAGGAATAGAATCAGAAATAGTTCCTAAGTATGGATTTGAATTAAAGACTGTAACAGTACAAGGATTTAAGCGAAAAATAGACTTCGATAATGTAAAAAGAGTTTTTAAGCTTTTTAAAGGTTTAGAACAATCAAGAAAGATTGTTAAGAAATTTAAACCAGATGTAGTTATAGGAACTGGTGGATATGTTAGTGGACCTGTTTTATTTAATGCATCTATGGGGAAAATACCAGCCATAATACATGAGCAAAATTCTTTTCCTGGTGTAACTAATAAGATTCTATCTAAAACAGTTACAAAGGTACTTACAAGTTTTGAAGATTCACATAAAAGATTTCCAGAGACAGCAGAAGATAAATTAGTTTTTACAGGAAATCCAGTTAGAAAAGAAATTTTATTATCAAGAAAAAATATTGCAAGAAAGAATCTTGCAATAAGTGAAGAAAAAAGAATGGTTCTTTGCTATGGTGGTAGTGGAGGCTCAAGAAAAATAAATGATGCAATGAGACTTGTGATAAAGAACATGGTGAATGAAGATATAGCTTTTATATTTGCAACAGGGAAAAGCTATTATGATGAGTTTATGGAAAGTATCAGTGATGTAAATCTTAAGCCATACCAAAAGGTTGTACCTTACTTAGAAGATATGGCAAATGCACTTGCAGCAAGCGATTTAGTTATAGGTAGTGCAGGAGCAATTTCATTAGCTGAAATAACTGCTCTTGGAAAGCCATCTATAATAATACCTAAAGCATATACTGCTGAAAATCATCAAGAGTATAATGCTAAAAGTATAGAAAAGCAAGGTGCAGGAATTGCAATTTTAGAAAAAAATCTAACTCCAGAGAGCTTAAATACAGCAGTATTTAAACTTTTAGGAGATAGAGAACTTTTAGTTGATATGGCAAATGCAAGCAAAACTATAGGGAAACCAGAAGCCATAGACCTTATATACGATGAGATAATAAAAGTATATAATTCAACACAAAAGTCCTCATCTAAAAAAACAAAAAAAGAAAAAGTTGCTGAAGAAGTAAAAGAAATAAAAAAAGAAGCAACTCCAAGTATAGAAGGTCAGGCTAAAGTGATAGGAATAAAGAAAAGGTAAATCAATATTTACCCCTAATTTATAATATATTAGATTTTCTAAATTATTATAAATTAGGGGTTTATTTGTATGCACACAAATTTAAAGGTATGAAATGTATATAGTATTTTGTATTTATTTTGATGAAGTATTGATTTATTTATATTTATTTATATTTTATTTAGATGTTTTGTAATAAAATGAAAAAATTTGACTTTAAATATTATAATTTTCTTGTAGGAAAAATAAGCTCTAAAGGTGTATTTATTAACCAAAGGGGTTGATTATATTTGAAAAAGAAAAGGAAGCTAAATACGAATAATGTCATGATAGTTTTAGTCTTTATACTTATGCTATCTTTTGGGATATGTATGATTGTAAAAAGTGATTTATTTGATGTAAAGAAAATAGATGTAATAGGAAATAAGAGAGTGACTAAATCAAATATAATGAAAGAACTAAATATAAATACACATGAAAACATCTTTGCATATAATTTTAAAGATATGAAAAATGAACTTATGAAAAATCCATATATAGAAAATGTAGAAATAAAAAGAAAATTTCCAAATAAAATAATTATAAGTTTAAAAGAAAAAGAAATATTTGCAGTATTAAAGAATGTAGACAATTATTGTTATATAGATAAGAAAGGTAACTTGTTAGAGGAACTTAGGGGTTCTAATGAAAGTAAAAAAGATTTAATAGTAGATGTTGATTATAGTGTTGATGATAAAACAATAAAATTTAAAAATTATAAAACTAAAGAGAACGTATTTAAAACTTTAAATTCTTTAAAAGAAGAAGGACTTTATAGAAAAATAAATTATGTAAACTTAAGAAAAGAAAGCAATGTAGATATGCTTACAAGAAGTAATATAAAAATCTTACTTTCTAATGATGATAACTTAGATTATAATATATCTAGGGTAAGTAAAATTCTGATTGACCTGCAAAATAAAAATACAAAAGGAGGGACTATAAATCTCAATTATGGAAAATTAGCTGTGTATAGTCCTGAAGGATAGACAATTGTAAGGAAGTGATATATTGAAAAGAAGATTTATAAATAAAAGCATAGTTATAGGAAGTATTGTATTGGGTGTTCTTGTTAGTTTACAACTTAAAATTATTAATATAGAAAATAGAGGTATGACAACTTTTAAAAGAGGAGAACAACTTACAGAAGAACTCAAATCTCTAAAAAAAGAAAAAGAGGATTTACAGTCAGAAATTAATAGTGTGAAGAAAGATATAGAGACTTATAGAGGTAAAAATGACGAAGGAGAGCAAGATATACTTAAGTCAGAAATAGAAAAATATGAGACCTTGGCTGGATATACAGATGTTGAAGGAAAAGGTATAAAAGTTGAGATAAATTCTGCAAAAGACTTAGGAAGTTCTGATAAAAACGATAGTATATTATATAATTATGATTTATTACTATCAATGATAAATAAATTAAATTCAGCACAAGCAAGTGCTATATCTATAAACGGACAGAGAATAGTTTCTAATACATACATGTATTTAAAAGAGGATAAGCTTTACATGAATGACACTGTCATAAAAGAACCAATTATAATAAAGGCAATTGGTGATTCTGATACATTAGCTTCTGCACTTAATATAAAATATGGTATTGTCTGGGAAATAGAAACGTATTATAATGCTAAGGTAAAAGTAAGTAAGGAAGAAAATGTAGAAATAGATGGCCATGGTGATATAAACAAAGTGGAGAGGAAATAATAGTATGAAAAAGAAAATGATTATATTAGGAGCGTTCATATTAGGCATTTTCATATCAACTTATATAAAGTCACTAGACCCAAATAAAGTGTATATAACATTGAGTCAGACTGAAAATATTGAAAGTGAGATAGAAAATACGAAGAAAGAAATAAAACATTTAAAAGAAGTACTTAAAAGTAACAAAAAAACTTTAAATGAATATAAGGAAGCAAAAGAGAATGGAAATGAATCTATCCAAACACTTATGAAAAAAGAGCTTGAGGAAGTTAAAGAATTAAGTGGTTATTCAACTGTTACAGGGCCAGGTATAACTGTCACTATGAAAGATAGTGATAGAGAGTTAAAAGATGGGCAGAATCCAAATGACTTGATTATACATGATATTGATATTTTAAGAGTTTTAAATGATTTAAAAAAAGCTGGTGCGAAAGCAATTTCTATAAATGGAGAAAGAGTACTATCAACTAGTAAGATAAAATGTTCAGGAGCCACTATTACAGTAAATGATACTACATATGGACAACCATTTATAATAAAAGCTATAGGAGATATAGATTTATTGAGTGCTGCTATAAATTCTCCAGAATCATATGCTAAATCTCTTAAAGAGATATATGGAATCAACATAAAAACACTGGAAAATAATGGTAATAAAGTGGATTTATTCGCAAAATAAAGCGAAAAATATAAAAAAATAAAGAAAAAATAAGAAAATTTAATAAAAAGGATTGTAATATACTTGCGTTTCAAAGTAAAATAAAGAGGTGAGGATTTATGATATGGGTTTTAGGAGGATTAGCATTTGGTGTAGTAGTAGGTTACTACATTCCATTTACATATTCTATGGATTATTCCATATATATGTCAGTAGCTATTCTTGCAATAATGGATTCTATTTTTGGAGCGATAAAATCCAGTTTTGAAGATAACTATGACAATGTAATTTTTGTTACTGGTTTCATAGGGAATGCTATATTAGCTATATTATTGACTTATATAGGAGAAAAATTAGGTGTTTCTCTTTATTATGTTGCTGTATTGGTTTTTGGTATGAGATTATTTAATAATTTATCCATAATTAGACGTTATGTTGTTAGCGATATTATGAATAAAAAACGTAGAAATTAAAGAGCATTTGATATATATGTAAATTATTTTATACTCAAGAGTAATATTTGACAATATAAGTAAGAAAATTAAAAAGGAAAATTTACGTTTTTGTGGAATATGTTACTTAAAGGTTAACAAAATAAAAGAAGAAAATGATATAATTAATACATACGATAACTTTGAATCATGAGAGAAGGGGGTTTATGATGCTAAACTTTGACGTAGAATTAGAAGAATGTGCACAAATTAAAGTAATAGGTGTAGGTGGCGGTGGAAACAATGCTGTCAATAGAATGGTAGAAGCGCAATTAAAAGGCGTTGAATTTATATCAGTAAATACAGATAAACAAGCTTTATATACATCAAAAGCTGAATATAAAGTTCAAATAGGAGAAAAATTAACTAGAGGACTTGGTGCAGGAGCAAATCCAGAAGTAGGAAAAAGGGCTGCTGAGGAGAGTAAAGACGAAATAGTAAAATTGCTTCAAGGAGCCGACATGGTCTTTGTTACAGCTGGAATGGGCGGTGGTACTGGTACAGGAGCTGCTCCAGTAGTTGCAGGCTTAGCAAAAGAAATGGGTATACTTACAGTAGGTGTAGTTACAAAACCTTTTGCATTTGAAGGTAAGATAAGAATGAAGAATGCTGAAGGTGGAATAGCAGAACTTAAGTCAAAAGTTGATACTCTTATAACAATACCAAATGATAGACTTTTACAGATAGTACAAAAAAATACTTCAATGCTAGATGCTTTTGCAGTTGCAGATGATGTATTAAAACAAGGTATACAATCAATTTCTGACCTTATAGCAGTTGAAGGTTTAATAAACTTAGACTTCGCAGACGTTACTACTATAATGAAAGATAAAGGTCTTGCTCATATGGGTATAGGTAGTGCTAGTGGTGAGACTAGAGCAATAGATGCTGCTAGACAAGCTATTCAATCTCCACTTCTAGAAACATCAATACAAGGAGCTAAGGGAGTTCTTCTTAATGTTACTGGTGGACCTAACTTAGGATTATTTGAAGTTAATGAAGCATCTACTTTAGTTATGGAATCCTGTGACCCAGAGGCAAATGTTATATTTGGTGCTTCTATAAAAGAAGATTTAGGTGATGAAATAATGATTACAGTAATCGCAACAGGATTTGAAGGATTACAAAGTGGTGTATTAGACTTAGACACTAAACCTAAGTCAAGCATACGTTCTTCATTGAACACAACAGTAAAACAAGCTGTAAAAGAAATTGAAGAAGAAGTAATTGTTGAAGAAAAAATAGAAGCTCCTAAAAAAGCAAGTATAATTGAAGAAGACGATGATGAGAGCATGGAAATACCCACATTCCTAAGAAGAAGAAGATAATATGGAAATTTATAAAGAAGTCAGTAGACTTCTTTTTATTTTGCCTAATTTAATCTCCTAAAGCATAAAAATACATTTCAATATTTTGAAATGTAAAAGAAGTTTTTTAATAAATGAATAAAAACAACACATATAGAAAAAAATGATAGTTGTAAGAGTTAGTATAGTTTTTTATGATTAGACAAGGGTAGTCTTATTTGTTAATATTAAATCTGAATTAAATTGTAAATATTTGAGGAAAAAGACAAATTAAAGTCTGAAAGGGGATTAAGCATGATTAAGCTAAAAAAAATTCTTTCTTTAGTGATGGTAAGTGTTCTATCAGTATCAATTCTTGCTGGGTGTTCAAAAAAAGAAGATTCTAAGGGTAAAGATGGTAAAGAAAAATTAGTTGTGTGGTCTGCACCATTGACAGACCATGATGCAGATGCATGGAAACCAATATTAGAGAAATTTGAAAAGGAAAATAATTGTGAAATTGAATTCCAAATAGTTCCATGGGATAACTATGCAGAAAAATATGCAACTGCAATAAGTGCAGGTGAAGGACCAGACATAGGATACATGTATGCAGAGATGTTTCCTCAATTTATAGAAATGGGTGCAGTTGAAGATTTGACACCTTATCTAGAAAAATCAGGAACTTCAGATAATTACCTATACTTGGATAATGCAAAAATGATGGGTGGTATTTATGGATTACCTATAGAAGCTGCTAATCCAGGAGTACTATACTATAATAAAGATATACTAGAAAAATTAGGAGAGAAACCTCCAAAAACATGGGAAGATTTTAAAAGAATATGTGAAAAAGCAACAAAAGATACTAATGGAGATGGAAAAATCGACCAGTGGGGTCTTGCACAAGGCTGGGGTTCTAAAGTATTTGGAAGCTTAAACTGGAACTGGTATCCTTATTTATGGCAAGCTGGTGGAGATATATATAATGATGATTTAAAATCAGTTAAATTTAATAATGCAGAAGGTTTAAAAGCTGCAAACTTTATAAATGATATGAAAAAATATATACCAGACAATGCTTTATCAAAAGATAGTAATGAAATGGTTGAAAGTGTATTTGGACCAGGAAAAGCTGCATTTACTATAATGTTATCTTCTGCTGCTACAAGTACTTTTGATAAATCGTTTCCAGATTTAAACTGGGGATATGTAACTTCATTAGAAGACAAGACAGTTGGTAGTTTTGCTTCAGTGGATGATTTAACATTAATGTCAGCATGTAAAAATAAAGAACTTGGATTTAAACTTCTTGAGTATATGTTAAGCAAAGAATCAATGGAAGCATTCCATAAAGAAATACCAAGAGCTCCAGTTGCAAAAGGTGAAAAATATCAAGGAGACCCAAGATTTGAAGAAATGGTAACAAAAGATAAAGATATGTATAGACCATTGACTGTTGGACCTCATGGAGTAGAGATATATGAATACTTATGGAAACAACTTCAAATGATGATAGCTGGAGATATAACTCCAGAACAAGCACTAGATGATTCTGCAAAATATGCAAACGGATTATTAGCACAATAATATAAATTTGAATTTATAGACTATGTAATTTGATTTTATACAAGTAAAAAATTTACTTGATATATTATTAAATTACATAGTCTTTTTTTATAAAAATATACCCCAAAAAGAACTAATAACTTCTACCTAGATATATTAGATTCTACAAAAAAGCTTATTTGTTTGATACTAAAAAAATATCTTTTGGCGACATAAAGTATAAGACATATATCATTGTTACTTTTAAATAGAATTTGTTTTGGATTCGACCATCAAAAGTGACATAAAATTTTGTACATACTATCTTATAATATGTTTAAAGGTTTTAAGGGGGGATACATGGTGTATATTGAGTACTATGTTATAGAAAACCTAGTAATAAATTATATTATTATAAGTTGTACTTCTATTCTCACTAAAAAATACAATCCTAAAAAAAATAAGTTATTGGGGGCTAGTTTAGGAGGTGCCTATTCTGTTGCTTATTTGTATCCATCAATGAACATATTATTCACAGTACCATTCAAAATAATAATTATGAGTATAATAACTTTAATTTCATTTAGAAGTAAGAGTAAAAAAGATTATATTCATGTAGCATTAGTTTTTTATCTAGTAAACATTTTTATTTCTGGAAGCACTTATTTTATAATTTATTTTACAGGAATAAGTCATTTAAAAATATCTTTCTTAATTGCATGTACTTATGTAAGTTGTGAACTATTAAAGTATATTTATAAAGACTTGAAAATGCTTAAATACATCAAGGAACTTACAAAGACTATAAATATAAACTTGTTAGAAAAAAATTTTTGTTGTAAAGCCTTAGTGGATAGTGGGAATTTATTAAAAGACCCAATAAGTCAAAGTGATGTAATAATAGTTAAGTCAAGTGTGTTAGAAGGGTTTATTCCAGAAAATCTATTAAATATTGACTATGAAGATATAGATATGAAGAAAGCACAAGAGATTATAGGGAGTCTAGATGATAAAACTTCAGGCAGGGTTAGGATAATACCTTATAAGCATGCTGGAAGTAATAAGACAAGCATCATAATAGGTTTAAAAGCTGATTATGTAGAAGTAGATGAGCAGAAGATAGGAAATATAATACTTGGTATCTCAAATTTTAATGATAGAGAATATGGAGCAATAATGAATCCAAATATATTGCCTGGATTTTAGGTGAAAATTTAAGGGGGACAAGGAATGTTACGATTGAAAGAAAGAATTATAAGCTTTATTACTATGTTAGGTATTAAATTAAAAATAATAAAGCCAAAAGGAATATATTATATGGGAGGAGCGAATATACTTCCTCCTCCATTAAAACCAGAAGAAGAAATGGAAGTTTTACAAAAACTAGAAACAGATGAAAGTGTAAAATCAATTTTGATAGAAAGAAATCTAAGATTAGTGGTCTACATATCGAGAAAATTTGAAAATACAGGTATAGATGTGGAAGACTTGATTTCTATAGGAACTATAGGTTTGATAAAAGCAGTGAATACTTTTAAACTAAACAAAAATATAAAATTGGCAACTTATGCTTCAAGATGTATAGAAAATGAAATATTAATGTACTTAAGAAAAAATAATAAAAAGAAAACAGAGGTGTCATTTGACGAACCTTTAAATATAGATTTGGATGGAAATGAACTCTTGTTATCTGATGTTTTGGGTACAGAAAATGATGAAATATACAAAATAATCGAAGAAGAAATAGATAGAGATTTATTAGTTATGGCACTTGACAGATTAAGTGACAGAGAAAAGCAAATTATGGAATTAAGATTTGGTCTTATAGATAAAGGTATCGAAAAAACACAAAAAGAAGTTGCTGGAATGCTTGGAATATCTCAGTCTTACATATCTAGACTTGAAAAGAAAATAATTTCAAGGTTACAGAAAGAAATGAAAAAATTTGTATAATGCTAAATTAATTCTTCTTAAAAAGTATAAAAAAATTGGAAATGTAAATAATTTCAATAGATGAATACTTTTGAGAGAGGACTGAAAATGTATGCAAATTAATAAGGTTGAAATATGTGGTGTTAATACATCGGAACTTCCAGTTCTTAAAAATAAGCAAATGAAGGAACTTTTATTAAAAATAAAAAGTGGTGACGAAGAAGCTAGACAACAATTTGTAAGAGGGAATTTAAGATTAGTCTTGAGTGTAATAAAAAAGTTTAACAACAGAGGAGAAAACATAGACGATTTATTTCAAATAGGTTGTATCGGTCTTATAAAAGCTATAGATAACTTTGATTTAAGTCAAAATGTAAGGTTTTCAACTTATGCTGTTCCTATGATTATAGGAGAAATTAGAAGATATCTAAGAGACAATAACCCAATTAGAGTGAGTAGGTCATTAAAAGATATAGCATATAAGGCACTACAAGTTAGAGAAAGATTAATTAGAACAAATTCTAAAGAACCTACAGTATCAGAAATAGCAAAAGAATTAGAATTAGAAGTTGAGTCAGTTGTAATGGCACTAGATGCCATACAAGACCCTATATCTTTATTTGACCCAGTATATCAAGATAATGGAGATGCAATATTTGTTATGGACCAAGTTCAAGACAAAAAAGATACTGATGAAAATTGGTTGCAAGAAATATCACTTAAAGAAGCTATTAAAAAATTAAATAGTAGAGAGAAGTTGGTATTAGATTTAAGGTTTTATAAAGGAAGAACACAGATAGAAGTTGCTGATGAAATCGGTATATCTCAAGCACAAGTATCAAGAATTGAAAAAAATGCTTTAAAAAATATGAGAAAGTATGTATAAGTAATCCCTGGACTGTAAACATTATTTTAAATTTAAATGACCTATATAGGTCATTTTTTTTTACTCCAATACATATTTATTTTTAAAGAAAGGGTGAGTATAATATGATTAGAGTTTCTGATATAATGGAAAAAGAAATTATAAATGTAAAAAATGGAAAAAGGATGGGATTCATAATAGACATAGATATGGATATTCATGAGGGAAAGGTAGTCTCATTTACCATCTTTGGAGATGGAAGTAGAAATTTTTTTTCAAGAGGAGGGGATGAAGAAGTTATATTTTGGAATGATATACTTAAAATAGGTTGTGATACAATAATAGTAAATATAGGTTCAGAGTTAAGCTTAGATGAATTTGAGATATAGTAGTTAAAACAAAGGAGGAATATATATGCAATGTCCTTATTGTAATTATAAAGAATCAAAGGTAATAGATTCTAGACATACAGATTTAAAATCTATCAGAAGAAGACGTGAATGTGAATCGTGTAAAAAAAGATTCACTACTTATGAGAAAATAGAAACAACTCCTTTAATGGTTATTAAAAAGGATAATAGTAGAGAGTATTTTGATAGAGAAAAGATAAAGTACGGGTTATTAAAAGCATGTGAAAAAAGACCTGTATCGATAGAAGATATTGAGAGTGTAGTTGTACATATTGAAAATGAAATAAATAAATGTTTTATAGAAGAAATTGAAACCAAAAGAATTGGTGAGATGGTAATGGACAAATTGAAAGACTTAGATGAAGTAGCTTATGTAAGATTTGCTTCTGTTTATAGACAATTTAAAGATATAAATACTTTTGTAAATGAGCTTAAAAGTATACTAATAGAAAAAGGAGACAAATGATGAAAGATTATATAAATATAAAAAATGTACAAGATATTAAAGAGTATGTTGATTTAAATGGTAACTGTAAAGAACTTGACGAAAAGTTAAATTCTATAAATCTAGTTATAACATGTAAGAATATAGATGCAAAAAGTAAAGAAGATATGTTAAAAGTATGTAAAGAATGTGATTTAAAATTTGAAAACCTAACTAGTAATTCTCAAATACATTCAGATATAGTTAACATAGTAAATAAAGATACTATAGGAAAGAGAATAGATGGAGATGCACTTATAACAAACTTAGAGAGAGTACCTCTTTTATTATTTACAGCAGATTGTGTACCTATATCAATCATAGATGCTAAAAATAAAGCCATAGGACTGGCTCATGCAGGTTGGAGAGGTACTTTTAGTAATATAGGTCATAAAACAATTAAATTAATGTCTGAATGTTATAAAACCATTCCTGAAGATTTAGTTTGTATAATTGGTCCATCAATTGGACCTTGTTGTTATGAAGTATCTGAGGATTTGGTAGAAAAATTTAACACAATTCTTACAAATAATGATGAAAAGTTTTATATAATAAAAGAAGGAAGTTACTATTTAGATTTATGGAAAATTAATGAATATATGCTGAGATGTAGTGGAGTGAAAAAGGAGAATATAATAAATTTAAATTTATGCACTAGTTGTAGAGCAGATGAATTCCACTCTTATAGAAAACATAATAAGGCATCAGAACGAATAGGAACGGTACTACAGATAAAATAGAGAGGAGCTTTTTAATGAATACTAAAGTGCTTGTTATAGACGATGAAATGCATATAGTTGAGCTATTAAAATTCAATTTGGAGGTGTCAAATTACGAAGTTAGTTATTCATATGATGGGTTTGATGGATTTATAAAAGCTAAGGAAATTAAACCAGATTTAATACTTTTAGATTGGATGCTACCAAATATAAGTGGAATAGAAGTTTTGAGAAAAATAAGAAGTGATAAAGATTTAAAAAATATTCCTGTTATAATGCTTACTGCTAAAAATATGGAAAATGACAAGGTCGAAGGACTTGAAATAGGTGCTGATGACTATATAACTAAGCCATTTAGTATAAAGGAGTTGTTAGCTAGAATTAGTTCTGTGTTAAGAAGGTATAACTTGACTAGCTTAGGTGAAGAAAATAATATACTTACTACAGGTAATTTAAAATTAGATTTATCAAAGCATGAGGTCACTAAAGGTTCTGAAAAGATAGAGTTAACACTTAAAGAATTTGAATTGTTAAAATTATTAATTCAAAATAAAGGTAAAGTACTTTCAAGAAATTATCTTTTAGATAAAATATGGGGGTATGAATACTATGGAGAAACTAGAACAGTAGATGTCCATATAAGATATTTAAGAAAAAAAATAGAAGATGAAGATAAGTCAGAAAAATATATAGAGACTATAAGAGGTGTTGGATATAAAATAGATTAAAAAGGTTATATTTTAGGAGTGTTATCTTGTGGAAGAATTAAATAGCATATATTTTTTTATTGTTATGTTATCAATAGCTATTGTGATATTATCTGTAAGATATACAATAACATTAAGAAAATATTTAAAAGAATTTATATATGTCTCAAAAAAAGTAAGTAATAATGAATACCATGCTAGACTTAACATATCAGCTAAAGGAGAGCTTGGAGAATTAGCTAGAAATTTTAATCATATGATAAAAAATATGGATAAAACATTAGAAGAAGTACAGTATAAACATCTACAGTTAAGGTCTATATTAAAGAGTATATCGCATGGAATTTTAGCTATAGATGTAAATGGAAATATACTTCTTATAAATGATGAAGCAAAAGAAATGATAAAAAGCGAACCAAATCAATTGGTAGAAGGACACAATATTAATGTTGTAATAAAAGAAGAAGAAATATTAAAGCAAATACTTAGATTTATTGGTTCTAAAGATAATGAAACTGCAAATATTACGACTAAAGACGATATAGTATATAAAATAAAAGTAGACCCAGTGTATCTTCAAAACACTAATAATGTAATAATAGGTTCTATAGTAAACATAGAAGATATTACTAAAAAAGTTAAGCTTGAAAATATGAGAAGTGATTTTGTCGCAAATGTAAGTCATGAACTTAAAACACCTCTAACATCTATAAGTGGATTTGTTGAAACACTAAAGTCAAATGAAAACATAGATGTAAATACTAGAAATAGATTCTTGGAAATAATAGAAAGTGAATCAGATAGATTAAAAAGATTGATTGATGATATATTATTATTATCATTCGTAGAAAATAAAGATACCCTTCTTATGGAAAATGTTGTGGTATATGATGTGTTTAAAGAAGTATATGAAATAACACAACATTCAGCTAGAGAAAAAAATATAGAAGTCCTATATAAATGTGGTGACAAATCAATAAGCATATTATCTAATAGAGATTATATAAAACAAGTATTTTTAAACTTAGTCGATAATGCTATAAAATACACTCAGGATAATGGGATTGTACAAGTTGTAGTTTTAAAAGATGAAGAAAAAATAGTAATTAAGGTTATAGATAATGGTGTAGGTATACCAAAAGAAGATGTAGAACGTATCTTTGAGCGATTCTATAGAGTAGATAAAGCAAGAAGTAGGGACGTAGGAGGAACGGGTCTAGGATTGGCTATAACTAAGCATATAGTTAAATCGCTAAATGGATGTATAAAAGTAAAAAGTGAGCTTGGTATTGGTAGTGAATTTATTGTTACAATACTACAAAAAAATTTCCTTAAATAGAAGGAAATTTTTTTTGTTTTTTGCACAAACTATATAAGAGAAGGAGCTGAGAAAATGGAAGAAAGTTTATTGAATGCAAATTTATTTAGACACTCTTTTATAGTTGCATTAGTTGTAGGAGTATTATGTAGAGGATTAGTTTTAAGAGTTACAGACAAACAGTACCCATCAAGACCACAAGATTATTTAGAACAGATAATAATATCAGGGCTTTCAGCTTCATTAGGTGCGATAGCATTGCCTGCACTTATAGATAAAGAGTTTTCAGCATTGACTTTTTTTGCAGTAGCAATACAACAATTTCAAGGACTTGCAGAACAAGAAAGAATAACATTAAAGAATATTGATAATGAAGAATTAGTTCCAAAAGGAGATGCTTATGTTGAAGAAATAGCCTCTACCTATGAATCTAGAAGTTATATAAGTCTCTTTTCTGCATTAGTATCTTCTATAGTTTACATTGTTTTTGCAAGAAAGTATGACCTTAGCTTTTTTTATTGTACAGTATTAGCTATTGTATCAGGAGCTCTTGTTGGTTTAATTTTTAGAAGGTTTTTAAGAAGGAATAGCATAGCAGACATAGCAGATATAGTTCCTGCAAAAATAAGCTTTGAAGGGCCTATTTTAACAGTAAATGGAGTAATAATAACTAATATAGGTCTAGAAAGTACAAGAGAAAAATATAAAAATGAATGCCTAGCTATAGAGGTTATACCAAGAGACTTAGGTGCATTTGGAATAGTAAATGATGTAGGGCAAAGACAAGCTATAATACATAATCTATTTATTCATATGGGTATAGATAAAGATGTAGATGAGGTTGATATTGTGGCTATATCTAAGACTAATCTAGAAAAAAGTACTGTGGTTATACCATATATGCCAATACTCAAAGATATAGATGTCATGATAGATGTAGTAAAGAGTACACCTATTATAGAAACATCAAAAGGGAAACAGAGTGATTTTTCTAGGAAGACTTTGTAGATTTACATGTAAAATTTTAGAATAAATATTTTAGGAGTGATTTAATGGATAGAGTATTTTTTGTTGCTGTTATTATTGGTATGACATCCAGAATTATAATGTTAAATTTAGACCAAAAACAGTACCCAACACAACCAAACGTTTTGCTATCTCAGCTTATATTAGCATTTGTCGCTTCTTCATTAGGAGCGTTATTAGTTCCAGCTCTTATAAATCGTTCTTATACATCTATAACATTTTTATCTCTAGCAGCAGAACAATTTAGACAAGTAAGAGCTAATAGAAGGAATACATTACAAAACTTAGAGGAAGTTCAACTTGTAAAGAGAGGCGCTGCATTTATAGAAGAGATAGCTAGAACTTATGAAGTAAGAAATTATATGTGTATAGTTACATCCTTTTTAACAATAGGATTGTATTATGTAATACTTGCAGAAACAAAGATAAGTGAAGGCGTAAGTTTGATAATAAGTTCGGTTTGTGGATTAGTATTAGCCTTTATACTAAAAAAACTCCTTACTAGAAAAAGTATTGGAGATATAGCTGATGTAATGCCTGCTGAGATTAGTTTTGTGAATGAGTCGATATTGAAGGTAGGAGATTTAAAAGGGATAACAAATATAGGTCTAAAAAGTGATAGAGAAGTATATATTAATAGAGGTGTAGGAATACAAATAATTCCTAAAAATAAAGATTATGCTAATGCTGGAATATTATTTGATTCAGGTCAAAGACAAGCAATAGTATACAATATATATTCAAGGTTAGGTTTATATGGAGATTATGGAGAACCTTCATTTGTACCATTACCTAGAAGAAATAAGGATGATGAAAGTATAATGATTGCTTATTTACCAATAGATAAGAATGTAGAAAAAGTAATGGAAGCTGTAAAGTCATGTCCAATACTTTCAAGTTCTAAAGGTAAAAACTTATCCCTAAAAAATTATAAAATAGGAAAGAAAGGAAGTGCATAAGATGGGAATGGATATAGGTTTAAACGAATATACCCTAGCTATAGTTACTTTAGATAAGAATATGAAAAATGGTGGAGGTTGCCCAATATTTTATGCAAACGATGAGAAAGACTTACAAAATAAGGCAATGTTGATGTCTAAGTGTGTAGGTGGAATGGTTCATGATATGACAAATGGAACGTTAATCATAGTAAAACATTAAGGTTATAAAATATTTCTAACAACAAATAGTATTCAAATTTTTAAAATACTTAAATTTGAATATTATTTGTTTTAATCTTTTTTATAGCTAGTTACTTATATTGACTATTAGAATTAAAATGTGTTATTATGACATGAAATGCTTAAAAATGCTATTATAAAATATAATAAACTTACAAACCGTATATGAAAATATATTATAATAAGCTTTGATGAATACAAAAGAGTGGTGAAAAAATTGGAAGTAAATGTAAAAAAAATAAATAACATTATAAGTAAGGTTTACAAAGATAGTATTGCAGAAGAAATGGGTATAGAAATAGGAGATTTACTTATATCTGTGAATGAACAGCCAATACATGATATAATAGAGTATAGATTCTTACTAAGTGATGAATATCTAGAAGTAGAAATACAAAAAAAAGATGGCGAAGTCTACATATACGAGATAGAAAAAGACTATGACGAAGATTTGGGTGTTGAATTTACAAATCCAATAATTGACCAAGCTAAAAGTTGTAGAAATAAATGTATGTTTTGTTTTATAGACCAGTTGCCAGAAGGAATGAGAGAAACTCTTTATTTTAAAGATGATGATTCGAGACTATCTTTTTTGCAAGGGAATTTTGTTACACTTACAAATATGAGTGAAGAAGATATAAATAATATCATTAAATATAGAATAAGTCCTATAAATATATCTGTGCATACGACTAACCCAGAATTAAGACAAAAAATGATAAGTAATAAATTTGCAGGAAAATTATATGGTATAATGAAGAGATTGGCAGATGCTCATATAGAAATGAACTGTCAAATTGTTTTATGTCCAGGTATAAATGATGGAAAAGAATTAGAGAGAACAATAAGAGAATTAGCTCAACTTTATCCATACGTAAATAGTGTTGCTATAGTACCAGTTGGAATTACAAAACACAGAGAAAATTTAGCAAACCTAGACATATTTGATAGTGAAGGTGCAAGTAGGACGATAGAACAGATACACAATATGCAAAAAAAATATCTTAATGAAATAGGGACTCGATTTGCCTTTTTATCAGATGAATTTTATATATTATCTAATAGAGAGTTACCTACATATGAAGAATATGAAGGTTTTTTACAGTTTGAAGATGGTGTAGGAATGATACGTAAGTTAAAATCAGAAATCGAAGAATATTTAAATACATTACCAGAAAAAATTCTTAAAAAAGAGAAAAGAGTTTCAATAGCTACTGGTCATTCTGCATATGAATTCATACAGAGTATGGCAAATGCTATGATGGACAAGTTTAAAAATCTTCAGGTAGATGTGTATGAGATAAAAAATAAATTTTTTGGAGAGACAATAACTGTATCAGGTCTTTTAACAGCTAAAGATTTAAGAGAGCAACTTGAAAATAAAGAATTAGGAGAAGCTCTTTATATAACAAGAAGTATGCTAAAAGCAGATGAAGAAATTTTCTTAGATAATATTGAATTAAATCAATTAGAAGAACTTATGAAAATAAAAATTATCCCATGTTTGAATGAAGGAAAAGACTTTGTGGATAAAATTTTAAAATAGAAAACAAAAGATGGAAGGAGAAACAACATGAGTATAAGTAGGCCAGTTGTAGCTGTAGTTGGGAGACCAAACGTTGGTAAGTCTACAATATTTAATAAATTTGCAGGAAAAAGGATATCGATAGTTGAAAATACACCTGGAGTTACAAGGGATAGAATATTTGCTGAAGTAGAGTGGTTAGATAAGTATTTTACATTAGTAGATACAGGAGGAATTGAACCTGATAGCGAAGACATAATATTATCTCAAATGAGAAGTCAAGCTATGCTTGCAATGGACATGTCACATGTAATACTTTTTATAGTTGATGGTAAGGCTGGAATAACAGCAGCTGATAAGGAAATTGCACAGTTACTTAGAAAGACAAAAAAACCAGTAATATTAGTAGTTAATAAGATTGATAGTCAGAGTCAATTTGACAATATATACGATTTTTATGAATTAGGATTTGGAACTCCTTTTGCAGTTTCAGGAGCTAATAGTATGGGATTTGGAGATTTATTAGATGAGATAGTTGAAAATTTTCCAGCAGGATTAGATACAGAGTATGAAGAAGATATAATAAGAGTAGCTATAACAGGTAAACCAAATGCAGGTAAAAGTTCTATACTTAACAAAATACTTGGAGAAGAAAGAGTAATTGTAAGTCCGATTGCAGGTACTACTAGAGATGCAATTGATACTTATTTTGAGAAGAATGGACAGAAATTCCTTTTGATAGATACAGCAGGGCTTAGAAGAAAAAGTAAAATATATGAGACAATAGAAAAATACAGTGTAATAAGAGCCATGAGTGCTGTAGATAGAGCAGATGTAGTATTAATTGTAATAGATGCCTTAGAAGGTGTAACAGAACAAGATACAAAAGTTGCTGGTATAGCACATGATGAAGGTAAAGGATGTATATTTGTAATCAATAAATGGGATTTAATAGAAAAAGATAATAAGACTATGAGTAATTACACAAAAGATATAAAAGAAAAATTCCCATTTATGATGTATGCTCCAATTGTGTTTGTTTCTGCAAAGACTAATCAGAGAATGAATAAGATATTGGATACAGTTGAGTATGTATCAAATGAACATTCTAAGCGAATATCGACTTCAGCATTAAATGAGGTAATTGGAGAAGCAGTAATGTTAAATCAACCACCGTCTGATAAAGGTAGAAGGTTAAAAATTTACTATGGAACTCAAACAGACATTAGACCTCCTAAGATTACATTGTTTATAAATGATAAGGACTTAACTCATTTTTCATATCAAAGGTATCTTGAAAATAAGATAAGAGAAAACTTTGGATTTGAAGGAACTTCCATAAAATTTGAGTATAGACAAAAAAATAAGAAATAAATATTTAAAATATAACTAAAAGGGGGAATTTCAGTGGAGATATTTAGTTATATAATTATCGCTGTTGTTGCATATCTTTTAGGCAATATATCGACTTCATACATAGTTGCAAAGCGAATTGCTGGAGTTGATATAAGGACTCAAGGTTCAGGTAATGCAGGTTCAACAAATGTACTTAGAACACTTGGAAAAAGAGCAGGAGCAATGACATTTTTAGGAGATGTTCTTAAAGGTGTAATGGCTGTGTTAATATCAGAGCTTGCAGCAAGATTAGTTGGTATAGATACTCTTTTAGCTGGATATCTGGCAGTTATATGTGTTGTAGCAGGTCATAATTGGCCAGCAGTTTTAGGGTTTAGAGGAGGTAAAGGTGTTGCAACTTCGTTAGGGGCAATGCTTGCTGTAAATCCAGTAATAACACTAATGTGTCTAGCAGTATTTATATTGGTGGTAGTTATAACAAAGTATGTTTCATTAGGTTCTGTCGTAGGAATCGGATGTTCACCAATATTTATGATTATAGTAAAAAATAAAGCTGGTTTAATAGTAGCTTTGTTTTTAACTGCATCAGTAATATATAATCATAGAGCAAATATAAAGCGATTATTAAATGGGACAGAGAGAAAGATTGGTCAAAAGAAAGAATAGTAAATATATTATACTCAGGTGGTGTTAAACATGGAGAAAGTATGTGTATTAGGTACTGGAAGTTGGGGAAGTGCATTAGCTTTAGGTCTTGCAAAAAAAGGTAACGATGTGAGTATGTGGACTCGAAAAGAGGAACAAGCTAAAAAAATAAATAGGACTAAAGAAAATACAGACTATTTACCAGGAGTATTATTTCCAAATAATATAACTATAAGTACTGACATAGACAAAACTATAAAAGATTGTAAAGTGATAATTTTAGCAGTTCCATCACAGGCTGTAAGGAGTACTTGCCAAAAAATAAAACCATTTATAAAAGAGGGACAAGTTATTGTTAATGTGGCAAAAGGTCTTGAAAAAGGTACTGGACTTAGATTATCTCAAGTCTGTGAAGAAGAATTACCACAAAATCCATATGTAATACTATCTGGACCATCTCATGCTGAAGAAGTAGCAAGAGAAATCCCTACTACAGTAGTAGTAGCTTCTGAAGATTTAAAAATAGCACAGATGATACAAGATTTATTTATGAGCCCTAAGCTTAGAGTTTATACAAATCCAGATATAGTTGGAGTAGAACTTGGAGGAGCATTAAAAAATATTATAGCCTTTGGAGCCGGAATATGTGATGGATTAGGATATGGTGATAATGCAAAAGCTGCTCTTATGACAAGAGGTATTAGTGAAATGAGTAGACTTGGAATTGCTATGGGAGCTAATGTGTCTACATTTGCAGGTCTTTCAGGTATAGGAGATTTAATTGTTACTTGTACAAGTATGCATAGTAGAAATAGAAGAGCTGGTATACTTATAGGTCAAGGTATGAGCCTAGAAAATACTTTAAAAGAAGTAAAGATGGTTGTAGAAGGTATAACTGCCACTGAAGTAGCACACGATGTAGCTGAAAAATTGAATATAGACATGCCAATAACTAATGCTATATATTCTGTAATAAACAAAGGTTCAGATCCTAAGGAAGTTGGAATAGAACTAATGATGAGAAGTAAAAAGCATGAAATGGAAGAAGTCGTTTTAGGTGATGAGATATAAGTCATTGTAATACAAAATAAAAAAATAATAAATTTGTTTTAGCCCTCTTTAATATAAAGAGGGCTATTTTAATTTTATATAGCATAGTCTATGTATATACAGTATAATAAATTATTTTATATGCAATTTATAGTTATCATGATTGTCATTATATCTTTTTAATATAATGGATTTTAATAAATTTAATCCACCTTAAAGTTTACCAGTTTCTGTATGTAGGGGAAATTAATATTGCTAGTCTTTATTTTTCTATTTTAAGAATATTAACCCCTAACTCTAAATATAATTTAATAAGATTAGATGTATAGGAGGAATAATATGAATAATAACATATACGAAGATATATCCAAAAGGACTCAGGGGGATATATATATTGGAGTAGTGGGTCCTGTAAGAACAGGAAAATCAACTTTTATAAGAAAATTTATGGAAAAGTTGGTTATACCAAACATAGACAATGAGTTTAAGAAGGATAGAACAAGAGATGAGATACCTCAAAGTGGCTCAGGTAAAACTATAATGACAGTAGAACCAAAATTTGTACCAGCAGATGGCGTAGAAATTAAAATAAAAGACACAGTATCTCTGAAAGTAAGAATGGTAGATTGTGTTGGATACATAGTTGAAGGAGCTTTAGGGCATGAGGAAGGTGGAAAACAAAGATTGGTATCAACTCCTTGGTCACAAGAAGCTATGACATTTGAAAAGGCAGCAGAAATAGGAACTAAAAAAGTTATAAAAGACCATTCTACAATAGGAGTAGTTGTGTTGACAGATGGTTCAGTTACTGGTATTGACAGAAAAAGTTATGTAGAGCCAGAAGAAAGAGTTATACAAGAATTAAAAAGCCTTAAAAAACCATTTGCTGTTGTTTTAAATACACTAAGTCCAAAAAGTGAGGAAACAAGTATGCTTAGAAATGAATTGGAAGAAAAGTATGAAGTTCCAGTTCTTCCAATGAATGTAGTTGAAATGGAAGAAGATGATATAGAGGAAGTTATGGAAGCTGTATTGTATGATTTCCCACTTACAGAAATAAGAATTAATTTACCTAAATGGGTTGAAGGTCTAGAAAGAAATCACTGGATAAAAAGTAGCATAATAACAACATTAAAACAAAGTATCATAGATATAGGAAAAATAAGAGATATAGAAGGAATTATGCAAGGATTTTCTGAGTTAGAGTTTTTGGAGGATACAGGTGTTGATAATGTAGAGTTAGGAGAAGGCGTTATAAATATTGATTTACAGACAAAGCAAGATTTATTCTATAATGTCCTTGAAGAAAAGAGTGGATTTAAAATTGAGGGAGATTATCAATTGCTTAGTCTAATAACTAGATTATCTAAGGTTAAGAATGAGTATGATAAAATAGAAAGTGCTTTAGTAGATGCTAAGATAAAAGGATATGGAGTAGTAGCTCCTTCTCTAGAAGAACTTAGTTTAGAGGAACCAGAAATAATGAAACAAGGAAAACAATATGGTATCAAGCTAAGAGCTAATGCACCATCACTTCATATTATAAAGGCAGATATATCTACAGAAGTTTCTCCAATAGTTGGTAATCAGAATCAAGGTGAAGAGATGATAAAATATCTTATGGAGGTGTTTGAAGAGCAACCAGCAGATTTATGGGAATCAAATATGTTTGGTAAGTCACTTCATGATTTAGTGAAAGAACAATTACAGAGTAAATTGTATACTATGCCAGAAGAGATAAGAGTTAAGATGCAAAAGACTCTACAAAAAATTGTAAATGAAGGAAGCTCTAATATTATAACTATTTTATTATAAGAATATAAGCTACTTATTAAAGTTAAACGATTGTTTACTTTATTAAGTAGCTTTTTATTTATAAAAATTGACAACAAGTGCTAATTATGGAAAAATTATATATATAAGATACATTTTTCAACATTATTATATTAAAATATTAGGAGTAAAAGATGAAGAAGTCTGAAATATTTATTTTTGTAAGCATAATAATACTCTGTTTTGTAATTTCTCCAAACAAGGTGTCTGGACAAGAGGATAATTGTTTTGAAGATTTTGAAAGGTGGGTTCAAGAAAATAAAAATAACAAAGAAGAAATAGTTTATACTCTTCCTTGTGATATGGTAATAGACGAAGAGTTTAGATTTTATATTCCTCATGACAGTAATTTTACAATAGATACCAACAAATATAAAATACTGATAAAAAATCATGGAAGATTTATTATTGATGATAATGAACTAAATATAATAGGTGAAGGAGGAAAAGAAGGAGTAATACATATAGAAACTGGTGGAAGTATAAGTATCGGTATAAACAACATAATTGCTACTGATGGGACAGCCTTATACGTTGAAGAAGGAGGAGACTTATATATTAAATCATCCTATGAATCTGTTGAAAAAATAAAGGCAAATGGAAAAGATGCAATAGGAATTTATACTGAAAATGATATTAGAATATTAAATAAGGATATTGAAGTGAATGGAGAGAGTGCTATAGGTGTTTATTCTAAAGGTGATGTTGAGATAGAAGAATCTTCAATAAAAGCTTATAGTAGTAGCAAAGAAAATGGATTATTAAGAGCTAATAATAAGGCTGCACAATCAATTGTATCAGAAAGCAAGAAAGTTTATATAATTGATAACTCTAATGAGCTTATCCCAGCTATATCTGAAGATTCTGGCTATAATATTATAACATGTTGCCATAGGGGAATTGATGTATTTAGTGAAGAAATAAAAGTAAGTAAAGATGATAAAATAGAAGATATAAAATTTCCGAAAGATATGGTATTAGAAACATCTAGTGGTAATCAACTTGATATAGATGTAGAATGGGATTTTACTGGTTATTATGAAAAGTTAAAAAAAGAAGAAACTTTTAGTATAACAGGAAAGTTTAAAATAGAAACATTAAATAGAGAAAAAATTGTAATAAATGATGATGTTGTTCCTATTTTGGACATATCTGTTGCAGAGAAAAAAACAATAGATAATTTGGAATTAGATTATCAAAACACAAGAGATGGATATGTAGCTATTTTGTATTTTGATATGCCATACAATGCAAATAAAGTTTTTGTTGAATATTCAGCAGATGGAATCAATTGGACATCTGAGGAACAGGAAGATATTAGAGACCAAGCTATACTTTTTTTTGAAGATTTTAAGCTACGTTGTTTTAGAGTAAGAGTGGAAGGCGGATTAAAAGAAGGTTATTCAAATATGGTTTTTAAACCAGGATTTATAATGGGTGGTGGTGACAATCAAGAGACACCAGATGATGAAAAGGGAAATGATGATATTGATGGTGACCGTGGCGGTGGTGGTAGAGATGACCCAGATAGAGAAAATGATGAATTTGATTTAGATGATAATAAGAAAAATGATAATTCCACTGAAGAAATACCTGAAGATTCTAACAATATAACAAATTTCAATAATGAAGAAAAAGATAATATTCACCAAGAGGATGAAAAAAATGATAAGTCTAATGAAGATATTATAGAGAAAGATAAAGAAACTAATAAGACTAATATCAATAACAGAGATAATGATATTAAGAATGATGAATTAACTATTATAGATAAGTATGAGAATAGTTTAATTCAAATATTAAAAAGAGATTATGAAGAAAATCAGGAAGGTAAAAATACAACTGATAATAAAAAAATATCAAATGAAAAAGAGACTTTTAAATTAGATAAATTTAATAATAGCTCAAACTCTACTTCTAATTCACATAGTAAAACTCAGAAATTTCAAGGTAGGAGTGTTATTTGGGGTGGAATTATAGTATCAGTTATGTCATTTTCAATAGTAGTAGTAAATCCTGGTATCATAAAATATGTAGATAAATTTATAAAACATAAAAAATAGACAGAATCGTTTAAAGCATTTTAAGCTTATTAAAAAATTAATAGGAGAACAATATGAATAAAATAAATAAAATTTTTCTTCTTATAAATTTATTAACTATAATTTTTATAATTTTACCAAGTAAGAGTTTCTCACAAGAAAATGATTGTTTAGAAGATTTTAAAAATTGGGTTGTAAAAAATGAAGATAATAGGAAAGAAATAGTTTATACTCTTCCTTGCGATATGATAGTAGATAATTATTTTGAATTTAGTATTCCATATGGAACTAATATTACAATAGATACAAATAAATATAAGATACTTATAAAAGATAAAGGACATTTTAATATTAATGGAAACAAGCTAAATATAATTGGAGAGGGTGGAAGTGAAGGAGTAATACATGTAGAAAAGGGAGGCAAATTAAATATAGGAATAGATAATATAGTTGCATTAAATGGAACTGCGTTATATGTTGAAAAAGATGCAAATTTGAGTATAGATAAATATTATGAGGAGATTGGAAATATAAAAGCAAATGGAGAAAATGCAATAGGAATTTATTCGGAAAATGATATTAGAGTAGATTCTAAAACAATTGAAGCTGATGGAGAAAATGCAATAGGAATTTATTGTAAAGGAGAAGTCGAAATAGAAGATACCTCAATAATTATACATAGTGGTAATAAGAAGCAAAATGTATTATTGGAAAATAAAAAAGTTAAGTCGATTGTATCAGAAGCAAATAAGATTTATATTATTGGAGAACAGAATACAATTACTCCAGATATACCTCAGAATAAGAATTACGAGATAGTAAATTGTAACTATAGAGGGATTAGAGCTTTTGAAAAAGAAATGAACATATCAAAAGAGGATAAAGTAGAAGATATAATATTACCAGATAAAGTACGTTTAAGAACTTCTAGTATGAACTCTATAGATTTAGATGTTGAGTGGGATTTATCAAACTATTATAATGATTTAAATAATAATACAGAGTTTATTATAATAGGTAAATTTAAAGAAGAAGATTTAAATGAGAAGAACATAATTATAAACAATGATGTTATTCCTGTTTTACATGTCTATATTGTTAATAAAGAACCTATAGATGATTTAGAAGTATCTTTCTTAAATTCTAAAAATGGTTATCTAGCTATACTAGATTATAGTATGCCATATAGTGCTAAAAAAGTATTTGTGGAATATTCAGAGGATGGTGTAAATTGGGTAAGTGAAGAATTAGAGAATATTAGTAATCAGGTTATGCTTGATTTTGGAGATTTCAAGTTACGATGTTTTAGGATAAAGGTAGAAGGTGGATTGAAAGAAGGTTATTCAAATGTGTTTTTAAAGCCTGGATTTGTAATGGGAGGAGGAGGTAATCAAATTACACCAGATGATGAACAAGAAGTCGATGATGATAGTGGAGACCGTGGAGGGGGAGGTAGAGATGACCCAGATAGAGAAGACAATAAGGTTAATTCAGGTGTAAATAATAAAAATAACAATAATACTGATGAGCAAAGACCATTAGATTCAAGTAAGGTCACAGAAGATAATGGAGAAGAAAAAAATAACAATCGACAAGATGAAGAAAATGATAAGTCACATGAAAAACATACTGAAATAGATAAAGAAATACACAAAGAAAAGAGTGAAGAGAATATCAATAATAAAGTTAAAAATAATAATTTGATTGAAAAAAATAAAATTGAAAATAATTTAGAACAAGACCTAAAAGAAGGTTATAAGGAAAATAATGAACTTTCTAAAAATACATATAAAGATAAAGTAATTTTAAGTAAGACAGATGGTATTGAAGTAAATAATTCTAATGATAAACTAAAATCTATTTCAAAGCCATATGATAAGACTCAGAGTTCTAAAAGTGAGCTTATAATTGGAGTTGAAATCATAGTTTTAACCATGTTATTTTCAGTAGTAGTAATAAATAGGGATATTATAAAATATATAGATAAAATTATAAGATTAAGAATTAATAAATAAAATACATTAAAGAGACATAATTTTACTTGACAGAATAATCAAATAGGAGAAAAAAATGAATAAAAAAAATAAGATATTTCTTCTTATAACTTTATTAGTAAGTATTTTTATAATTTTACCAAAGAAGAGCTTTTCGCAAGAAAACAATTGTTTGGATGATTTTAAAAATTGGATTGTAAAAAATGAAGATAATAAGGGAGACATAGTTTATACTCTTACATGTGATATGGTAATAGATAATTATTTTGGATTTAGTGTTCCAAATGGAGCTAATGTCACAATAGATACAAACCAATATAAAATACTTATAAAAGATAAAGGTAATTTTAATATTAGTGGTAATAAGTTAAATATAATTGGAGAAGGAGGGAATGAAGGTGTAATACATGTAGAACGGGGAGGAAAATTAAATATAGGAATAGATAATATAGTTGCACTGAATGGAACTGCTTTATATATAGAGAAAGAAGCTGAACTAGTTCTAGCTACATATTATGGAAAAACTGGTAATATACGTGCAAGTGGAGATAATGCAATAGGAATTTATTCAGAAAATGATATTAAAGTAGAATCTAGAATAATTGAGGTTAATGGAAAAGATGCTGTAGGTATTTACTGTAATGGAGAGGTGGAAATAGAGGATACATCAGTAATTGTTAATAAGAATAACCAACAAAATACAATAGCAAATAATACAAAAGGCGAATCAATTGTATCAAAAACTAAGATTGTTTATATCATTGGTGATGGGAATGTAATAATGCCAGACATACCACAAGATGAAGATTATAATATTATAAGATGTAATCTTAGAGGCATTAGTGTATTTGAAGAGGAATTGATATTAACAAAAGATGATAAAATTGAGGATGTAGAACTCCCAAAAGAAGTAAGTCTAAAAACTTCAAGTGGAAAAATTCCAAATATAAATGTGGAGTGGGATTTATCAAATTACTATACTGATTTAAATAAAAATCTAGAGTTTATTATAAGAGGTAAATTTGATGAAAATATTCTAAATGAAAAAAATATAGTATTAAATCAAGATGTTTTTCCAGTTATAAATATCTCTATTAGAAATAAGGAGCCTATAAATAATTTAGTTGTGTATTTTAGAAACCGGGAATATGGTTATACAGCTGCTTTAGATTATGACATGCCATATAATGCAAAAAAGGTATTTGTGGAATATTCTGATGATGGTATAAATTGGATAAGCAGTGAACTAGAGTATATTACAAATCAAGCCACAATTGATTTTGAAGATTTTAAGTTGAGATGTTTTAGAGTAAAAGTGGAAGGTGGATTAAGAGATGGGTATTCAAATATATTTTTAAAACCTGGATTTGTATTAGGAGGGGGTAATAATCAGATTACACCAGATGATGAACAAGAAAATGAAAATGCTGGTGGTGACCGTGGAGGAGGAGGAAGAGATGACCCAGATAGAGAAGAAGATAATAATGGTAATCTAAATAATGACAATAAAGATAATAATAGTAGTAATGATGAAAAAACTCCTAATACTCCAAATGACAACAATATAGAATCTGATTCTAGCAGTACTACAAGTAAGAATCCTCCAAAAGATAACGATGATAATAATATAACTAATGATAAAGAAAAAGATGAGATTTTAAAAAATGAAGATGAGTTAAAAAATGAGGATAAATCTAACAAAAGTTTTATCTTAAAAAATGATAATAAAGGCTTAAAACAAAAAACTGTATTTAGCACTAATAATCAATCATATTTTTATAATGAAGATTTTTATAATGACAATTTAGATATGAATAATAATCAATCAAAAATAAATAATCAAGTAAATCACAATAATGAAAATAAAGATGAAATTAATACTAAATTATCACCTAAAAAATATAGCATTGGGAAAGAGAGTTTCATTTTAATTGGAGTGTTAAGTTTAACTATGTTTTGCTCTATATTGATTGTAAATCCTGGCACAAGAAAAAATATAATTAGATTCATAAAAATAAAAAAATAATTTTTAGAAAGGTATTGCTTATCAAATTATGAGTTTGTTAAGTGATACCTTTCATTATTATGAAAACTATATATTGTTATCAATAAAATGTACAATACATATAATTTGACTAAATAGTATAAAAATAATAGAATATTGAAAAAAAATTGACAAATGAAGGTATAGGTATTAAAATATATTAAATATATACATAAAAAGTGATTTACTAACAAATAAATGAAATATATGCTAATAAAAGGTTCAATTTGTAAAAATGTAAGATTTATAAAAAAATAAGGGAGGATATTATCATGAGAGCAATTTTAACAGTAATTGGGAAGGACAAACCAGGTATAGTAGCAGGAATCAGTGATGAGTTATTCAAGCAAAATATTAACATAGTAGATATTTCACAAAAGATATTACAAGAGTATTTTACAATGATTATGATAGTTGATTTAGAGAAAGCATTAAACTCTTTTGAGCAAACGGTTGAAGACTTAATAAAAAGAGGAAAAGAATTATCAGTAGATGTAAAAATTCAAAGAGAAGAAATATTTAACTCAATGCATAATCTGTAAAAAACAGTAATAGGGAGGTGATAATAGTGAATGTAGGAAATATACTTGAGACAATCAAAATGATAGATGAAGAACAATTAGATATAAGAACTATAACTATGGGGATTTCTTTATTAGATTGTATAGACCCTGATGGAGATAAGGCTAGAGAGAAAATATATAACAAGATTATGAATTCTGCTAAAGACTTAGTAAAAGTTGGAAAAGATATAGAGCGTGAATATGGTATTCCAATTGTAAATAAGAGAGTATCAGTAACTCCAATATCTATTATTGCAGGTGCAACAGATGAAAGTGACTATGTAAAGTTTGCACAGACATTAGATAAAGCTGCAGAGGATTTAGGTATAGATTTTATAGGTGGATTCTCAGCATTGGTTCAAAAAGGGTATACAAAGGGTGATAAGATATTAATTAAATCAATTCCAAAAGCCTTGGCAAGTACAAACAAGGTATGTGCTTCAGTAAATGTAGGTTCTACAAGATGTGGTATAAATATGGATGCAGTAAAAGAAATGGGAGAAATTATAAAAGAAACTGCAGAATTAACGAAAGATGCAAAGGGATTTGGTTGTGCAAAACTAGTAGTATTCTGTAACGCAGTTGAAGATAATCCATTTATGGCAGGAGCTTTCCATGGTGTTGGTGAAGCTGATAGGATAATAAATGTCGGTGTAAGTGGTCCTGGGGTTGTTAAAAGAGCCTTAGAAAAGGTAAAAGGAGAGCCATTTGATGTTGTAGCAGAGACAGTTAAGAAGACTGCCTTTAAAATTACAAGAGTTGGACAATTGGTAGCAAAAGAAGCTTCTAGTAGACTGGATGTACCATTTGGAATAATAGACCTATCATTAGCACCTACACCAGCTATTGGAGACTCAGTGGCAAATATATTAGAAGAAATGGGTCTTGAAGTTGTTGGTACTCATGGTACTACAGCAGCGTTGGCTCTTTTAAATGATGCTGTTAAAAAAGGTGGAGTCATGGCGTGCTCACATGTTGGAGGTCTAAGTGGTGCATTTATACCAGTATCAGAAGATGCGGGTATGATTGATGCTGTTATCAAAGGTGCTTTGAGTATAGATAAGCTTGAAGCAATGACTGCTATTTGTTCTGTAGGTCTTGATATGATAGCTGTTCCAGGAAGTACTACAGCAGGTACACTGGGAGCTATGATAGCTGATGAGGCAGCAATAGGTATGATTAATAATAAAACTACAGCAGTTAGAATTATACCAGCTCCAGGATGTGACGTAGGTGATATGGTGGAATTTGGAGGTCTTTTAGGGCGAGCACCAGTAATGCCTATAAATACAAATTCGTCTGAGTTATTTACTCAAAGAGGAGGAAGAATTCCAGCTCCTATACATTCATTTAAAAACTAAGTATGTTTACATATAGTAATATTTATAAAACTGATTAAAGATATTCATATATTAAAAAATTATAATTAAAACAATAATTCTAAAAATTATTTATTAAAATTATGATAATAATAAAGCGATATATAACCTAGTAAAATGGTCATATATCGCTTTATTTTAATACTATCTAATTAATATAAAATTTTTTATGTATTTTAAAAGTTATGTTATCTAATAGTAATTATACTAATTTTTGATGTTTGGTATATCAACTAAATAAAAAACTAAATTAAAAAATAAAAAAGTTAAAAAATAAAAATTTATCTAAATATTCAACACACATAATAATTATAAATATAAATAAAAAATAAAACGCTTGCAATAAATAAAATTGCTACAATATAAAACTCTACTATTTAAAATATTGACTTAAAATATAAATTTATAAGTCTTATAAATTTAAGCAATTTCTTCTTCTACATCAGTACCACGTATTTTGTCAGCAGTAAGAACTTTAAAGGTACTGAATATTTTTGAGCCTACAAATCCTGCAATTACATTAAATAAAGCACATAGCCCAGCTGTTATAAGAACCTGATTAACTGGATTATAGGCAAACATTATAGCAAATCCAGCCACAGGTGTAGCTGTACCTGGTGTCATGTTTACAAGACCCATCAAAGCTACAATGATACCAGAAAAAGCTCCTCCAAAGAAATTAGTAGAATATATTGGTATTGGATTAGCTGAAATTATGTCTGATTGAGTCAGGGGTTCAATAGCAACAGATATAATATCTTTTTTAGAACCTAACTTTAATCTTGCGAATAGTGTTGAGTTCATAAAAGCTGAACCAAAAGCTCCTAATGCTCCTATTGCCATAGGAAGACCAGTAAGACCGATTATAGATGTAAGAGCCATTGAACTAAGTGGGGATGTTCCAACCACTGTTATCAGACCTCCTAATATAATTCCCATTATTATAGGGCTAATATTAGTAGCCTCTATTAGAACTTGTCCAATTTGTAATAGTGTACTATTAACTAATGGGTCTACATTTGATGCTATAAAACGAGATAGTGGAGCACATAAAAGTATTACAACTACTAAATCTACTCCAGGTGGTACTTTTTTCTCTATAAACTTAATTAAGAAAGAAACAAAGTATCCAGCAACGAATCCAGATAATATAGAGAAATCTAAACATGATAATCCTATTAAAACTGCATAAACTGGGGATACTCCTAAAGCTAAAGGTACAAGTATAGCAGCAGCAACTCCACCAAGACTACCATTAGCAGCACCAACACTTCTAAAAAATTCCATACCTAGAACATCACCAAGTAAAGAAAGGTTGAATGCCTCTACTAAAAAAGTAGCACATGCAGCATTTGCTAAGGCTCCCATAGCTTTCATACCATATGGAGCTTTGTAACTAAAAATTGTGAAACAACATAGAACCAATAAAAGTAAACCTGTTCCTAATAAAATTTCTGACATAAGAAAATCCTCCTTGTATTTTTTTTAGGACATAAACCTTTGCTGTGATAACGTTATCCTAATGCATGAATGCCTAAATGAATTAATATCAACAAAACAAAAGTCATTTTAAATTTTAATTGGTTTTATATTGCATCTAAAAATAAAAATAACTATAAAAGAATATAAAGTAAGTTTGAGATGTAAAATGTAAATTAAACTTATACTTTATAATATAATTATATATAAATAATACAGTCTTGTATAGGAAGATTGATAAAAAATAAATTTAATATGAAAAAAACAATTATTAATACATAAAATATTAGTCTATAAAAAAGGAATAAACATTTTTTAGAAGAAGTACTTATAATGATAGAAATTTTATAGGGGGAGAGTTTTTGAAAAAGATTAAATATACCAGATTGATGATACTTGGTATTCTTATATATTTAGTATTTAATGTTTTAGTAATGATTATTAGCAAAAATGTAGATACATTGGTATTAAAAGTAGAAAAATTTGATGCAAAGATTCATGTAGAAGGAAATATAGAAAAAGATGCTAATGACCAAAGCAATTATCTATCAGCATACATAAGTAAAGAAGATTCTAAGAACTTTGAAAAAAATCAAAATGTAGCAATTGAATATCGTGAGCAAAAAATAGATGCAAAAGTTTACAAAATATATAAAAATAATAATAAAATAATGCTAAAATTAAAAATAAGTAACCAAATTGTTTCAAATCAGGATACAAGTGTCGAAGAATTTGATATAATATATAATCAGATGGAGTGTTTAAAAATACCTAAAACTTCTATAAAAACAAAAGACAATAAACGTGGTGTATATGTAATTGATGAACAATCACAAAGTGTAAAATTTGTCATATTAGAAGGAATAACTTATGAAAATGAATCTTCTGTATTTGTGGATTATTATAAAAATGACATAAATGGGGTGACAAGTGTTAATCTATATGACAAAATAATTTTAAGACCTAATTGTATAAACACAAATATAAGGATAAAGTAGGTGATAGTAATGGGTTCTATTAAAGATAATTTATCTGAAATAAGAAGTAAAATTGAAAAGGCTGCAAAAAAGGTAAATCGAGATAGCAAAGAAATAACCCTTTTAGCAGTCACAAAAACTGTGGATGTGGATTTAGTTAATGAGGCAATGAATGAAGGAATTACTTCTGTTGGTGAAAATAAACCTCAAGAATTGGCTAGAAAGTATGATATTATAGGTGACAAATTAAACTGGCACTTGATAGGAACTTTGCAAACGAATAAAGTTAAGTACATAATAGATAAAGTTTGTATGATACATTCTTTAGATAGAATTGCATTATGTGAAGAGATTCAAAAACGTGCAGAGCAAATAAATAGAGAGATAGATTGCTTAATACAAGTGAATATATCTAAAGAAGAATCTAAGCATGGACTTGATAAAGATGAAGTTATAGATTTTGTCAAAGAAGTGTCAGAAAAATATAAAAATATAAAGATAAAAGGTCTAATGACAATGGCACCTTTTATAGAAGATGAAAATGAAATAAGAGGTGTATTCAAAGGTCTTAAAGATTTATCAACACAAATAAAAGAGCTAAATATACCTAATGTAGAAATGGATGCTTTGTCAATGGGAATGAGTCATGATTATGAGATTGCTATAGAGGAAGGGGCTACCATTGTTAGGGTTGGAACATCAATCTTTGGAGAAAGAAACTACAATAAAAAATAATTACTCAAATCTGAATAAATTCTAAGGAGGAAGTTAATAATGTCAAATGGAATAATATCTAAATTTAAGAACTGGATAGTTGACGAAGAAGAAGATTACATTGAAGAAGAATATGAAGGTGGTATGGACGATATAGTTCAAGAAGAAGAAATAAATAGTGGATTTAGTACTGCAAAAGCAAATAAAATTGTAAATTTACATACAACAAGTCAAATGAAAGTTGTAATAGTTGAACCTAAAGTTTATGATGAAGCTGCAACTATAGCAGACCATCTAAAACAAAGAAGGGCAGTTATAGTGAATTTGGAAGGGTTGACTAATTCTGAAGTTCGTAAATCTATATTTAACTTTATGAATGGAGCAGTTTATGTTTTAGATGGAAGTATACAAAAGGTTTCTAAATCAATATTTATATTAGCTCCTAACAATGTGGATATAGATGCAAATATGAAAAAAGAATTAGAAAGTAAAGCATTCTTCCCTTGGCAAAATAAATAGTAAAAAGGCGGTTAATATATGGGAACAATAAGAATTGCACTTTATTATCTTTTGGATATAATAGCATGGATGATAGTTATAAAAAGCTTGATGACTTGGTTTCCAAATGGAAGACAAAGCAAAATTTTCGAGATTTTAGAAAATCTTACAGAGCCAATAGAAGGACCAATAAGGTCAATAATGTACAGATACACAAACGGACCTATAGATTTTTCTCCTTTAATTGCAATAGTATTATTGATGTTCCTAAGACAATTAGTATTGGTTATATTCTAAGGTGATAGAATGGATAAATTAAAATTAACAAATCACATAAAGGATATAGACTTGAAAAATAAAATGTTTAAAGTAATAGACAAGGCTAATAGTTGTATAAAAAACTATGATGTTAAGTTTACTGAGTTTCTTAATCCATATGAAGTGAAAAATGCTGTAGCGATATTAAATTCTACAAATGAAATAAAATACAGTGTGGATGGAGGTTATGAACAAGCTGAAAGAAGCACTGTATTTATTTATCCATTTTACATGGAATATGAGGATATAGAAGATACTCTTAGATTTTTACAGATAGAAGGGAATTTCAAATTTAAGAATATATCTCATAAAGATTATTTAGGTGCAATTATGAGTCTAGGTATAAAAAGAGAAAAAATTGGAGATATAATTATACATGATAGCTTTTGTCAAGTAATTGTAAGTAGTGATATTTGCGATTTTATAATCGTGAATTTGGAGAAAGTTTCAAGAAATAATGTAATTGTAAAGGAAATTTCCAGAGAAAACATTGTTAATAGTTCTTCAAAATATAAGGAAGTATCATTTACAGTATCTTCAGATAGGTTAGATTGTGTCATAAGTGGTCTTTACAATATATCTAGACAAGATAGTGCAAAATACATAAATGGAGAAAAAGTCCATGTCAATTATGAAAAGATAACTTCAACCTCTAAAATAGTTAAAAATGATGATTTGATTTCTGTTAGAGGCAAAGGAAGAGCTAATGTAACACAAATAGGAGATATTACTAAAAAAGGTAAAATAAAAGTTCAAGCAAGATTAATTGTATAAGGACTAATTTAAATTATAGCTGGGAGGAAATGTAATGCTAACTCCAATTGAGATAGAAAATAAAGAGTTTAAAAAAGGTTTAAGAGGGTATAGAGATGAAGAGGTTGATGAATTTTTAGACATCATTAAAGAAGATTATGAATCTCTATGTAGAGAAAATACAGCTCTTAAAGAAAAATTAGGATTATATCAAGACCAAGTAAACAAGTATGAAAATATTGAAGAGACATTAAAAGCTACTCTAATAACTGCTCAAAGTGCAGCAGAAGACACTTGTAGCGCGGCTAATAAAAAAGCTAAAATAATTGTTGAAGAGGCAGACTTAAAAGCTAGACAAATTATAGAACAAGCCAATAATCGTGTTATAGAGATAAGAAAAGAGTATGATGCTTTAGTTAAAGAATTTAAGATATTTAGAAATAAATTTAAATCACTATTAGAAGATGAGATAAGAAGTGTTGATGAAATTTTTTATGATGTAGATGAAAAATGTGTAAATGCATTTGAAGGAACAACAGTGTATAATTATAGTAATGATGAAGCTGCTACAACTCTAGAATAAAGCTATGATTTATTGGATTTTTAGGTGAAATTATTGTAGAAGTTTGAGAAATCTATAACAAAAATTTAAAATAGGATAAAAATGTAAGAAAAATAGAAATTATTATATTTTTCAAAAATATATTGACTATTCAAATTATTTGTTATAGAATTTCATATAAACACAGATAAATTTTTAAAAGCGTTGATAGAGACAATTATCTTTAGATAATTTTACAGAGAATTGGGTATGCTGAGAACCAATGAATTTATAAAGGTAAAAATCACTCTTGAGCTGCAGGCTGAACGATTAAATTCTATTAAGCTGTGCCGGTTAGTACCGTTATACTATTAGAGTGTTATATGTGGATAGAATTAAATTCACATATAGAATTAGGGTGGTAACGCGATTTATAACTCGTCCCTTTGTTTAAAGGGGACGAGTTTTTTAGTATTTAAATTTATGTGAAAGAATAAAAAATTTTGGAATTATAATATTTATAGGAAAGGGTGATTTATATGGCGAAATTTAAGCCATTAGTAGACAGTTCAGTAAAACAAGCAGAAGCACAAGTTTTTGATTATTGGAAAGATATAAATATACTTGAAAAAACTTTAGAAAAAGGGGAAAATGACCCAAGTTTTGTATTCTATGAGGGACCTCCTACAGCCAATGGAAATCCTGGAGTACACCATGTTTTATCTAGAACACTTAAAGATTCAGTTTGTAGATATAAAACAATGTCTGGTTATCAAGTAAAGAGAAAAGCTGGTTGGGATACACACGGATTACCAGTTGAAATACAAGTAGAGAAAGAATTAGGTCTTACTAGTAAGCAACAAATAGAAGAGTATGGAATAGCTGAGTTCAACCAAAAATGTAGAGAATCAGTTTTCTCATTTGAAAAACAATGGAGAATAATGACTGAGAGAATGGCTTATGAAGTTGATTTAGATAATCCATATATAACTTTAGACAATAACTATATAGAGTCTGTATGGTGGATACTTAATAAATTCAACAAAGAAGGATATATCTATGAAGGGCATAAAATACTTCCTTATTGCCCAAGATGTGGAACTGGTCTTGCTAGTCATGAGGTTGCACAAGGATATAAAGAAGTAAAAACTAATACAGTTATAGCTAAATTTAAGAAAAAAGATGCTGATGAATATTTCCTAGCATGGACAACAACTCCATGGACTTTACCATCAAATGTTTCATTAACAGTAAATGCTGATGTTGATTACTTAAAAGTTAAGAAAGGTGACGAGGTATATTATGTATCTAAACCTTTAGCTAATAAAGTACTAGGTGAAGATTATGAAGTTTTAGAAGAAATGAAGGGTAAAGACCTAGAAGGATTAGAATATGAACAATTAATGCCTTTTGTAGAAGTTGACAAAAAAGCATTTTTCATTACAGTAGGAGATTATGTAACTACTGAAGATGGTACTGGAATAGTTCATACAGCACCAGCATTTGGTGAAGATGACTATAATACAGGTAAAAGATATGATTTACCAGTTGTACAACCAGTAGATGAAACTGGTAAATTTACAGCTACTCCTTGGGAAGGTAAATTTGTAATGGAAGATGGGCTAGATGTTGAAATAATAAAATGGCTGGCTTCTGAAAATAAATTATATAGTAAAGAAAAAGTAGTTCATAACTATCCGCATTGTTGGAGATGTCAAACTCCACTAGTATACTATGCAAAACCAAGCTGGTATATAGAGATGACTAAACTTAAAGATAAATTAATAGAAAATAACAATGGTGTAAAATGGTTCCCAAGCTTTGTAGGTGAAAAGAGATTTGGAAACTGGTTAGAAAATCTAAATGACTGGGCAATATCAAGAACTAGATATTGGGGAACTCCACTTCCTATATGGAGATGTGAATGTGGTCATACAGATTCAGTAGGTTCAAGAGCTGAATTAGCTCAAAAAGCTATAGAAGATGTAAATCCAGAGACAGTTGAACTTCATAGACCATATGTAGATGATATACATTTAAAATGTGAAAAATGTGGAAAACCAATGACAAGAGTAACAGAAGTTATAGACTGTTGGTTTGATAGTGGGGCTATGCCATTTGCTCAACATCACTATCCATTTGAAAATAAAGAGAACTTTGACCAATTATTCCCAGCTGATTATATATCAGAAGGTATAGACCAGACTAGAGGTTGGTTCTACTCATTACTTGCAGTATCAACATTTGTATTAGGTAAAGCACCATATAAGAGTGTGTTAGTTCCAGACCTTGTACTTGATAAAGAAGGAAAGAAAATGAGTAAATCAAGAGGAAATACAGTAAATCCAATGGAGTTATTTGACCAATATGGAGCAGATGCATTAAGATGGTATCTACTATATGTTTCTCCACCATGGACTCCAACTAAATTTGATATGGATGGATTAAAAGAAATACAAAGTAAATTTATAGGAACTATGAAGAATGTATATAACTTCTTCACTTTATATGCAAATACAGATGATATAAATCCAACTGAATTCTTTGTAGAATATAAAGATAGACCAGAACTTGATAGATGGATACTATCTAAGTTTAATAATTTAATGAAAGATGTAGAAGAAAATTTAGCTATATTTGAATTAAATAAGACTTTAAGAATGATACAAGATTTCATAAACGATGATTTATCTAACTGGTATATCAGACGTTCAAGAAGAAGATTCTGGGCAACTGAGTTAACAGAAGATAAAAAAGCAGTATATAATACAACTTATGAATTATTACATGGTCTTTGCAGAGCTATAGCTCCATTTGCACCATATATGTCAGAAGAAATGTACAGAAATCTAACAGGAGAAGTATCTGTTCACTTAGCTGAATATCCTAAGCCTAATGAAGAATTAATGGATGCTAAATTAGAAGAAAAAATGGATTTAGCTAAAAATCTAGTTACTTTAGGTAGAGCTTCAAGAGAAGTTGAAAGAATAAAAGTTCGTCAACCATTACAAAAAGTATTAGTAGATGGTAAGTTTGAAGATACAATAAGTGATGTAGTTGATTTAATAAAAGAAGAACTTAATGTTAAAGAGGTAGTATTTGCTAAAGACTTAGATGAGTACATGAACTTTAGTCTAAAACCAAACTTTAAGGCAGCAGGACCATTACTAGGTGCTAAGATGAATTTATTTGTAGGAGCATTAAATAAATTAAATGCACATGAAGCTGTTAATAAACTTGAAAATGGTGAAAGTTTAACAGTTGATTTAGATGGTGAAGCGTTTGAGTTTAATAAGGATTTAGTGTTAATAGGTATAACTGCTAAAGAAGGATTTAATGTATCTGTTGAAAACAATCTTTTCGTTATACTAGATACTAAGTTAACTGAAGAATTGGTTGATGAAGGTTATGCTAGAGAATTTATATCTAAAGTACAGCAATTAAGAAAATCTAATAACTTTGAAGTATTAGATAATATAGTGATAGATTACTGTGGTGATGATGAAATTGCTAAGGCTGTTGACCATTTCGATGAATATATCAAGTCTGAGACTTTAGCTTTAGAAATAAACAGAGTGGATGATAAATCTTTAGAAGAACAAAACTTAAATGACCATATGACAGGTATAAAAGTTACAAAAAAATAAAAATAATAGTTAGTTAATTAAAATCCCTATAGAAATTAGTTTATAAATTTCTATAGGGATTTTTTAATACAGTATAATTATCTATTCAATAAAATGTTGAAATATTCCAAAATTTACAGTAAATAAATCTATATAAATCATATAAATTATTTATAGTATGTGATAGAATATTAGTGAATAAACGTTTAAGTGAGGATGAATAATATTTTAGAGTAAACTACTTCTAATAAATTTATTTATAAATTTATTGTGTATAATGCAGGGTGGTTTATTTATTATGCAAAGGGGTGCGTTTTGATGTATGGTGAAAGTAAAAAGCTAAGTATTGATAATAACATATTTTTACAATATGGTCTTATTATATTGGGGATGATTCTATCAACCATAGGAATAAATTTATATCTAGCACCAGCCAAGTTATTAAGTGGAGGAGTAGCTGGGATTTGTGTTATATTATATAAGTTATTTGGTATAAATCAAGGAATATCCAGTTTTTTGATGAATATACCAATATTTATTATAGCTAAAAAGTATTTTGATAATAAATTTTTGTTAATAAGCTTTGTTAATATGCTGTTATTTTCTGTTGCTCTTGGATTAACACAGGATATTGCTAAATATTTTCCAATAGATGACACTATGCTACAGTGTATTTATGGTGGTGCCTTAACTGGAATAGGTATGGGGTTGACTTTTAAAGCAAGAGCTACTGCTGGAGGTCTTGACATAATAGCAGCTATAATGAAAAGAAAGTACGATATACCTATGAAAAATACATTTTTATTTATAAATTTCTTTGTAGTATGTGCAGGTGCATTTTTATTTGGAGCTAAGTTGGTAATGTATACTTTAATTGCTATGTATATAATTTCTTTTACAATGGACATAGCAAAGGATTGTTTTGATAGAAAAAAATCTATACTTCTAATATCTAATAAATATGATGAAATATCCAAAGTAATAATGAATAAGATGGGAAGAGGAGTAACTTTTCTAGAGGCAGAAGGAGCATATACACAAAATAAGAAAAAAATGATTTATTGTATAATATCTGCAAATGAGATAGGTAAATTTAAAGATTTGATTTATGATATGGATAGTGAAGCCTTTATTTCTGTTAATAATGTGGAAGAAGTAAAAGGAGGAGGTTTTAAAGATAAGTTTCTTTAAAATGGCAATGTTAAAAAATACCATATGTATTGTGATTGCACCTAGTTAGATGTATACTATAATTAATGGGGTACATGAAGTACTCAATAATATACTAGGAGGTATAAGAATATGTTAAGAGAGAGATTTGTAGTAAGAAATCACCATAATCCACACACAAGTGGATGTTGTGGAACTGGGGGAGAAGGCTGTTGTGGAGGAGATAATCATGAGCATTCACATCAACATTCTCATAGTCATGGGCATGGACATGAACATGTAAATGGTGTAGGTCACGACCATAATCATGAGGATGGTTTCTCAGGGACTCATGAGCATAGTCATGAGCATGCACATACACATGGGCATGAACACTCAGATGGACATACGCATGAACATAAATAGAGATATTTAAAATTTATAAAAGATTTTTATTTTGTGATTCCATGAAGGTTTAAATAAAAATTAAATGTTTTAAATAAAATTATTAATAATAAATAAGAAAGTGAACTGTTAAATTCAAAGAATTTAATAGTTCACTTTTGTTACATATTAAGCATTAAATTTAAATCCAATGGTTAACTAAAAAAGAAGCTATATTTTCATAAGGTATTTTTTCTGTCCTTAATAAGCTTTGGACAACTAAACCATCTACTATAGACATAAGTAAGAAGGAAAATGATTCAGCATCTTGTTCATTTTCACTTCTACTGTATTTTTCTAAGGACTCAACAATTTCAGATTTAAGAGTAGTTCTCCATTCAATATATTTTAATCTCATTCTTTCTTTCAAATCATCATTTGAAGTAATTGCTTCACAAATAAGATACATATGTACTCTACCACGACTTTCTATAGTAGATATTTTCTCTAAGATTAAATTAACCATTTCTATTTGAGAATTTTTTGATTTGACGTTTTTTACACAGTTTAATATAGCACTGGTTATAACTTCTAAATGAGTGTCTGCAATATCATATATAATATCATTTTTAGATGCGTAGTGATAATACAAAGTACCTTTACTTATATTTACATCTTTTGCAATATCAGCAAGACTAGTATTTTGAACTCCATTTTTGGCTATTAAATTAGTTGCAGATGATAAAATAGCCTGTTTCATATTGTTTGTTTTCATAAAACCTACCTTTCTATGTATATTTATAACAAATTAATAACATTATAAGCTTATGGATATTTATTGTCAATAAAGCAAGAATCTATATCTATTGACTTTTTTTCATTCAAAATATAAAATAGTAATTAAATCGGTCGTACGACCGACTGAATAAATAAAAACAATATCTTATAGTGAGGTTAATATGGATAAAATAAAATTGATAGTGGATAGTGCATGTGACTTACCTAATGATATAATAGAAAAATACAACATTGAAGTTGTTGGTTTAAATGTATCTTTTGGAGAAGAAAGTTATATATCTGGAAAGGAAATAGATAATGAAACTTTCTATAGAAAAATGAGTGAAAGCAAAGTACTACCAAAAACATCATGTCCTTCACCTGATAAATTTTTAGAAGCATATCATTGTCAGGAAGAAAGTATATTGGTGATTAATATAAGTTCAAGACTATCTGGGACTTATAATAGTGCACTTTTGGCAAAAGATATGTTTGAAAAGGAAGGGAACAATAAAAAAATTGAGGTTATAGACTCACTTAGTGGGTCAATTGGAATAGGACAACTTGTGTTAAAAGCAGCAATATTAATCAAAGAAGGAAAAGAAATCGAAGAAGTTGTTTCAATAATAGATAAATACAAAGATAATCCACCATTTTTGGGGACTTTAGAGACATTAGAAAATGCTATCAAGGGTGGAAGAATAAACCCTATAGCAGGAAAAATTATAAATACATTGAATTTTAAGGCTATAATACAAGTTGCAGATGGTATTGTAACTCCAATAGATAAGGCAAGAGGTGAAGGGAATAGCTTGAAAAAGTTGATTAATTTAGTAGAATCCAAGATTAAAGACAGAGAAGAAAAGGTCTTATTTATAGGACATGCAAACTGTCCTGAGAAGGCTCAAAAAGTAAGGGAAGTTATGGAGAAAGATGTAAAATATAAAGATGTTGTAATCTGTGAAGTTGGCTCAGTTATGGGTACATATACTTCAAAAGGTGCAATTTTAATTACTGCTATATAAATCATGATGTGAAAAATTGAAGCCATATAAAAATGCTTAAAGCATTTTTATATGGCTTGTTTTAATTTTAGTAAGTTAATTTTATAATTAACCAACTACACATATTTCTTTATCATATTTATTTAATATCTCACAACCATCTTCAGTAACAAGTACTAAATCTTCTATTCTAACTCCGAATTCACCTGGTAAATATATACCTGGTTCTATAGAGAATATCATTCCTGGTTGTACAGTATCTGTATTTATAGAAGATACATCTCCCTTATCATGAACTTCAAGTCCTATAGAGTGACCTGTTCTATGAGTGAAGTATTGTCCATATCCTTTTTCAGTTATGTAATCACGAGCAGCAGCATCTATATCACAGAATCTAACTCCTGGTTTTACAATAGCTTCAGCTCTCTTATTAGCTTCAAGAACTATTTCAAATATCTCTCTACCTTTTTCAGGTATTTCTTTATAGAATACAGTTCTTGTCATATCAGCACAATAATTGTCTTTTATACAACCTATGTCTAATATTATTGCATCTCCTGGTTTTACAAGTGCGTTTCCAGGCTCACCATGTGGGTTAGCTCCATTAGGTCCAAATCCTATAATAGGGTCAAATGAAAATCCATCAGCACCTAAATCTTCATATATTTTAGATAATTTACCAACAAGTTGTTTCTCTGTAAGTTCACCAGAAACAGTAGCTTTAAGTTGCTCCATACCCTTGTCATTTAATCTTGAAGCTATTCTCATTAATTCTTTTTCTTCTTCATCTTTACACATTCTTAAAGTATCTATTATATAAGATGAATTTACAAATTTGCTTCCTCCACCTAATTCCATTAAGCTTAATAAGAATCTAGCTGGCCAGTTTTTATCAACACCCATAGTAGCATTTTTGTCTATATGTTCAGTTATTATTTCTACTGGATTTTGAGTATCATTAAACCAAATCATTTCAACACCTAAATCTTCTGTAACAGGGAATAATTCATTTATAAATAATTTATTATTTCCATTTAAATTTAGGTATAATGCTAATAATCTTTCGCCTGGGTGGATTAGTGCTCCTGTTAGATAAAATATCGAAGTAGGGTCACTTACCAACATTTGAGAAATATCATCTTTTTTCATTTGTTCAAGTACAGCATTCAATCTTTGAGTCTTCATAATAATTTCCTCCTAATCAAAATTTAATACAAATCAATTTTAGCATTATTAAACAAAAAAGAGTATACTTTTCTTTTAGAAATATAAAAAATTTTTGTTATATATTTTTTATATTAAATTTAATCATCACTTTTACATTAAATATAGAGGTAAATTATTTTTTATTGTGAAAAATTTATAAAAATAATAAATAAAATTTATAAATTTGTGATTTTAAGTTTTTTATATCATCATGAAAAATAACAAATAAAATTTTATATTAAAATAATATTGAAACAATTTTAAAAATTTAGTATGATTAGAATTAAAGTGGCAGAGCTTTTGAGATTTACCACTTTTAATAAAATTTGATTTCAAAGTATTTAGATTTTTTTAATAAAAGACCTTAATAATTTAAAAACTCTGAATGCTATTGATTTAATGACAGTGAATCTGTTTTATCAATTTTGAAATCAACTTTTAACTAATTAATAGAGAGGAGAATTTAAATTAGGATGGAAAAGAAAAAAATAGGCCTGTGGAGTTTGGTATTTATGAATGTATCAGCTTTATATGGTATCAGATGGATAGCTAAATCTACAGCATCAAGCTTTGGTTTAGGATTAGGTGCAATACCTATGTGGTTATTATTCTCATTTATATATTTTGTACCAGGAGCTTTAATTTGTGCTGAATTAGCTTCTACATATCAAAAAGGCGATGGAGGTTTATATGATTGGGTTAAGGAAGCCTTTGGAGAAAAATATGGATTTTTAGTTTCTTGGCTAAATTGGACAGCTAAAATATTTTGGTATTCTTCATTCTTAACTTTTTTAGCAGTAAATGTTTCTTATACAATAGGAAATCCAGCACTTGCAGATAATAAGATGTTTGTACTTATATTATCTTTAGTAATATTCTGGGCATTATCTCTTATAGCAACTAAAGGAATAAGTTTTACAAAGATATTTACTAATACAGGTGCATTAGGTTCAACAATACCAAGTGCTATACTTATAATATTTTCATTTGTAGCAGTATTTGTATTGAAAAAACATGATATAGCTTCAACATATACAATAGCTTCAATGACTCCAAAGCTTAACATGGATGCATTTGTCGCTATATCAGCTATAATGTTTGGTTTAGCAGGAGCAGAAACTGCAGCTAACTTTATAACAGAGATAGATAAGCCTGAAAAGAACTTCCCTAAAGCTATATTAATATCAGCTGGGATAGTAGCTTCATTATATGTATTAGGTTCAATTGCAATAACAATGATAATACCACCAGACCAAATTACTGCTTCTAAAGGTGTATTGGATGCACTTGCAGCTGTTTGTCAATCTTTAGGAATAGGCTCTTGGTTGGTTCAATTAATAGCTTTTGGTATAGCTTTCTCAATACTAGGAGCAATAGTTCTTTACATAGCATCACCAATAAAAATGTTATTTGGTAGTGTCAAAAAAGGAGTATTCCCAGATAGCTTAGTAGAAGTAAATGAACATAAAATACCTTCTAAAGCTGTTATACTTCAAGCAATAATAGTTACTATAATATTATTAGTGACTACATTAATGCCTTCTGTTGATGCTATATATAATGTTCTTGTAACTATGACAGCATTAACTGCTTTATTCCCATATGTGTTATTATATGCTTCTTATATTAAATTAAGAAAAGAGAGACCAGATGAAATTAGACCTTATACTATGGCAAAATCAACAAGTACTTGTATAGGTTTAGCGAAAATGGTTCTAGTAGTAACTGTAGTTGGTATACTATTATCTGCAGCACCAGTTATGCCTACATTTGTTGAAAATATCATATATGAGATAGAGATGATTGGTGGAGGTCTTCTAGTTATACTATCTGGTATATGGTTGTGGAATAGATATGAAAAGAAAACAGCTAAATAAAAATGTATTTTAATAATTTCTTTTGGATATTATAATATATAGTTGACAATTTATAGTGTAAGGAATATTATAAAATAAAGAAATTAATAAATTTAATCCTGTGATAAGAAATAGTAAATAAATATACTTTTGTACAGAGAGTTAAGGGTGCTGAGAACTTAATAAAAAGTGTTTATTGAATGGGTCTTTAAGGAGTAAGGTGAAATGTAGTTTAAGGCTACAGAGTATCTGATATCGTGTGTGCACGTTACAGCATATATTGAGATATATATATTCAACTTTGAGTATATATAAATTTAGGTGGTACCACGGAAAATATATCCGTCCTATTGATTTAGGACGGATTTTTTAATATAGAAAATTTAGGAGGAAAAATGAACGTAATAGGAATTATAGGTGCAATGGATGAAGAAGTAAGTATTTTAGTTAATTTAATGGATATTAAAGAAACTGTAAAAAAAGCTAGTTTAGAGTTTCATCAAGGAACATTAGAAGGAAAAAATGTAGTATTAGTAAAATGTGGTATAGGTAAAGTTAATTCTGCTCTTTGTGCACAGATACTAATAAGTGAATTTAAAGTTGATGCTATTGTTAATACAGGTGTAGCAGGTGCTTTGAACGAAAATCTTGATGTTAATGACATAGTGATATCGACTGATGCTATACAATATGATATAGATACTACAGCATTTGGAGACCCTAAGGGAGTTATACCAAGAATGAAGACTTCTGTATTTAAAGCAGATGAAAGACTTATAGATGCTGCTTACAAATCTTCTGTAGAGGAAGTAAAGACTCACAAAGTACTGAAAGGAAGAGTTGTTACAGGAGATAAATTTATAAATTCTAAAGAATTAAAAGATGAATTAGTAAATGATTTTGGTGGGTATTGTGGAGAAATGGAAGGTGGAGCTATAGCTCATGTATGTTATCTAAATAATACTCCATTCGTAATAATAAGAGCAATGTCTGATAAGGCAGATGGAAGTGCTGATGTTACGTATGATGTATTTGTACACGATGCTGCCAACAATTCTAAGGATATAGTTTTAAATATGTTAAAATCAATATAAATATAAGGAGGTACAAGTAAAATGAGTGAAAAAAAAGTTATATTTAGTGGTGCACAACCATCAGGAAAAATGACTTTAGGAAATTATATAGGAGCTATAAAAAACTGGACTGAACTTCAAGATAATTATGATTGCTATTATAGTATAGTTGATTTACATGCAATAACAGTACCTCAAGACCCTAAAGTTTTGAGAGCTAATGCTATAGAATTGCTTGCTCAATATATAGCTTGTGGATTAGACCCAGAAAAAAATACTATATTTATTCAATCTCATGTTAAAGAGCATGTTGAACTTATGTGGGTATTAAGTACAATGACTTATATGGGAGAATTAAGCAGAATGACTCAGTTTAAGGATAAATCACAAAAAAGTGAAGCAAATCTAAATGCAGGTTTGTTTACTTATCCAGTCCTTATGGCTGCTGACATATTATTATATCAAACTGATTTGGTTCCAGTTGGAGATGACCAAAAACAACATTTAGAGTTATCTCGTGATTTAGCAAATAGATTTAATAATAGATTCTCACCTACATTTGTGGTTCCAGAAGGATACTATCCAAAAGGTGGAGCAAGAGTAATGAGTTTACAAGAGCCAACTAAGAAAATGAGTAAATCTGATTCAAATGAAAATGCCTTTATATTATTAGCAGATGATTCAGATACTATAAAGAGAAAGATAAAGAGAAGTGTTACTGATTCTTTAGGTGTTGTAAAATATACTGATGAGCAACCTGGTATTAAAAATCTACTTGATATATACTCTAATTTAAGCAAAAAGAGTGTGGAAGAGATTGTAAACATGTATGAAGGTAAAGGTTATGGAGTATTTAAAGAAGATGTGGCTGAAGTAGTAGCAGAAAGTTTAAGACCTATAAGAGAAAGATATGTGGACCTTCTTAATAATAAAGATTATTTAGAAAAAATATATAGTATGGGAGCAGAAAAAGCTGAAAAACAAGCTAGAAAGACTCTTAGAAAAGTTTATAAAAAAGTTGGTTTTATAGAAAGAAGATATTAATGATTAACTATAGATAAACATTTATCTTTTTAGTTAAATAAATTATAATAATAAATTAAAAATAATATTTATTTATGAAAAGGTTGTAAGTAGATTTGTATAAAAATACATTTACATACGACCTTTTCTTATCAAATAAGTTTAATAATTATTAGAAGATTTACTTAGATTCTTTTAATTTTCTCCATAAAGTACTTCTGCATATCCCAAGCTTATCAGCCACTATTTGTTTATTCCATTTACATTCATTTAAATAAGATAAAATAATTTCTCTTTCCATTACTTCAAGGGTATCTCTGTGTATCTTAATAATCTCCTTACTTTCTTTTTTGTCTTCTACAACATTATTTTCCATAACATCAGTTGTATTTTCTAAACAATTATAAATCAAATTATTATTATTATTTTCTTTGCCATAAAGAAGTACAAATCTATGAATAGTATTCTCTAATTCTCTAACATTACCTGGCCAATTATAATTTGTTAATATATCCAACTCATGTTTTTCTAAATATGGAATGTTTACTTTGTATTTTTTTGAATAGTAATTTAAAAAATGAATGGATAAAATCTCAATATCTCCCTTTCTATCAGAGAGAGTAGGTAAGTTCAAATTTAATATATTTAAACGATAATACAAGTCAGTTCTGAATTTATTATTGCGAGTTAATTTATTCATATCTTGATTTGTAGCTGCTATTATTCTAACATCAACTGAAATTATAGAATCTGAACCTATTCTATTAAATTCTTTTTCTTGTATTACCCTTAACAATTTACTCTGGAGAGAAATTGGTAGAGAATTAATTTCATCTAAAAAAATTGTTCCTGTATGAGCTAGTTCAAATAAGCCTTTTTTTCCATTTTTTTTTGCACCTGAGAATGCTCCTTCTTCATAACCAAAAAATTCACTTTCAAGAAGATTTTCAGGAATTGCTCCACAATTTATAGGTACAAAAGGTCCATTTTTTCTGTTACTTTCATTATGTATACTTTGTGCTAATAATTCTTTTCCAGTACCACTATTTCCAGATATTAGAATGCTTGCATCTGTTGAAGCATAGATGCGTGCAGAATTAATAACATTTTTAATAGCATTACTTTTTCCTATTATATCATCAAAATTATACTTTGCTACAAATCCTTTAGCATTCAATTTTGACCTAATTTTCTGTTCTTGCTCTTGAATTTTTTCAACGTTATGGAAACGTAATATCTTTTCTGCAAAACCACTTTCATTAAGATTGGATTTTTCTATCAGAAAATTTGACTTATCAATTTTGATTATTTCTTTGTCCTTACCTTCTTTATTTAAAAAATCAGCTATTGTGTTGTTTATGTCAACAATTTTTTTATTAAACACCTGAATATTTTTAATACCTAAGATATCTTCTAAGGTTGAGTTAATCAGTACCACTTTATCACCATTAATTGCCATGACACCTTCTGATATATAGTTTACAATTAATTTTAGACTTTCTAATTGTTTTCTTTCTTTTTTTCTTACTTTAATTATAGAAAGAGCTTGTTTTATAGCTTCAATTACAGAAGTTTTACTTGATTTAACAAATACTACAGGCATTTTATTTGATGTACCACTTTCTAATGCGGCTATTCCTCCGCCCACCATTGCATCCATACCATCGGATTTTCCACAAATTACTTGGTTATGAATGTCATCTATAGTTTCAAAAGCATATATTTTAAGTTTATGTAGATTAAGGATATTTTTAATTATGTCAACTTTGTCTGTTATCAATTCTATTGTTTCTGAATGCATTATAATACCTATATTATCACCATATATCTTTGCAGAATTAACCGCATTTATAATATCAAAGTAATCAGGCTCCATTCTAATTATAACTGTATTTTTAAATATTTTACTTATGTGACTTGCCACACCACCTCTACTAATTATTACTTCAGGATATGAATACTCTGTAAAAAGATTGTTTAATTTACTTATTAAATAATCATTTATATTGTATCCCTCAATTACAGTTGGATATAAATTCATTTCATTAAGTATCTCAGATAATTGGGATTCAAATCCCTCATAAGGAGATAAAATCACCAAATCTTTTTCTAAATTGTTTGTTTCTGAATTAGTTATTTTCAATTTAATCACCTTCAAATCGTAATAATATGTCTAAATCAAGTCTTTAAAGTGTATCTATTAACAATCATTATATATATGTTTGTTTAATTATTCAACAAAATGTTTTATAAGATTATATAAATAAACATTATTGATTTATAACTATAATAAATATTAAACATAGAATACCCATTTGAATCTATTTCAAAGAGCTGGAATAGCATTGATGAGCAAGAAAACGATTTTTTAAAAAATTATTTGGCATACTTGTTGCTTATTATACTGTTGAAAGACTTAATTACATTTAGATAGGAGAAATATAATATGATTGATTTAAGAAGTGATACACTTACACAACCATCAGAAGAAATGTTAAAAATGATTCTTTTAGCACAAACTGGAGATGCGGGTAGAGAAGATGAGTATGGTAGAGGAGAAGATAAAACAGTTAATGAATTAGAAGATTTTGCAGCACAATTAACTGGAAAAGAATCTGCTGCATTTTTTCCTTCAGGAACATTGGCAAATACTACAGCAATCCTTACATATTGTAAGCCTAGAGATAAGGTACTTGTAGATGAAAAACAACATATTTTACTTAGCGAAAAAGTGGTTTTTGATTCACGTTTTGGACAGTTGTTGCCAATTAAATTTAAATTAGCAGAAGATGGTATTCCTGATAAAAGTGATATCATTAGACTAATTAAAACAAATAATATCAAATTGATAAGTATTGAAAATACACACAATTTTGCAGGTGGTAAATGTATACCTTTGGAAGATTTAAAAGAATTAAGAAAAGTATCTATAAAACATAATATTCCTATTCATATGGATGGAGCTAGACTATTTAATGCATCTATTGCAACAGGGGTTGATGTAAAAGATATTTGTAAGAATGTGGATTCAGTTATGTTTTGTATTTCTAAAGGTTTAGGTGGACCTATAGGTTCAATTTTATCTGGGAGTAAAGATTTCATAGGTGAAGCTAGAAAACTTAGAAAGCTATTAGGTGGTAATATGAGACAAGCTGGCATAATAGCTGCTACTGGAATCTATGCTCTAAAGCATAATGTAGAAAGATTAGCTATTGACCATAAAAATGCAAAATATTTAGCCGATAATTTAAAAGATATTAAGGATATAAATATAGACCATAATGTTCAAAGTAATATTGTCATTATAAATATAGGCAAATCTAGAGTAGCTCAAGAGGAGTTTTGTAATAAATTATTACAGAATGGTTTGAAGGTCACAGTATTGCCATCTGGAGAGATTAGATTAGTATTTTATAAAGGAATTACTACTGAAAATGTAAAGCAAGCTGTGAAAATCATAAAACAAGTTTTAAATGAAATATAAAAAGTTATAAAAAAGATTAGTGTTTATAAAAGTTATTAAAAAACGTATAAAGGGGTGGCAAGTTTTATGGAAAAGGTAGATAATAATAAAAAATATATTATTTTAGGTATACTATTTATTGCTTGGTTTGTAGGGTATTGTGATAAGATGGCAATTAATGTTGCTGCAATACCAATAAGTAAAGAGTATGGTCTAAATCCAACACAAGTGGGTTTTTTAATTAGTTCATTTTCTTTTGGTATGGCCATTATGTCCCTTTTTGGAGGATACTTTGCTGATAAATATGAATCTAAAAAATTGATTATAGTAATAGTATCTATATGGGCTATATTTTCTACACTTACAGGTATGTCATGGTCATTTGTTTCTCTTATGGTGATAAGGTTTATGTATGGATGTGCAGAAGGAATATTTCCACCAGCAAGTTCAGTTACAATAGCAGAGAATTTTAAAAAAGAGCAATTTGGAAGAGCAAAGTCTTTTCTTATATCAGCAGGTCAGTTAGGGACTGCTTTTGCGGGTTTAATTATAGCGTATTTGGCATTTTCTTATGGATGGAGAAAAGCATTTTTCATTTTTGCCATAGCTGACTTAATAATTGCTTTGTCTTTGTACTTATTAAATAAAAATGAAAAAAATACAGGTAAGAGTACACAAAAAACAAAATCAAAAAAAGTTCCTCTTAAAGAAGCTTTTAAAAATCCTATTGTGTGGAAGACACCAATTATTCAATTTGGCGTAGGATTTTTAATGTGGGGATTAAACTCTTGGTTGCCACAATACTGGGTGAATGTCAAACATTTAGATATTAAAACTATGGCTACTTATTCAATGATACCAGCACTTGCATCATTTGTTTTTGTAAATATATCAGGATGGATTATTGACAAATATTTTGTTGGACGTGAGAAAATAGCTATTATTGCTTCTCTAATCATAATGTGCATTTCTGTTTTCTTAATGTATAATACTGGAAGTATTGTTTTAGGATTTATATATCAAACGATTGCTAATTTGGGAGTATGTTGTCTGAGCCCAGCATTTTATACATTAGTGTTAAAATATGTTCGAAAGGATTTAGTTGGTACAGCAACTGGATTTATAGCTTTTGGGTCATCTGTTGCTGGAATTATTGCACCATTAATAATGGGTCTTTCAATTACTCTTCTTAAAGGGTCTTATATAGCAGTTTTCGGAATGATTATAGTTATACTTATATTATGTATATTTCTTGCAGCTACAATTAATACACGTGAACAAGCTGAAAAAAACATGAATGAGCAGAATTTGTAGTGAATAAGGTTTTTTAATATTTGGAATGAATAATATTTATAAAGGGAGTGTGTATTATGTATTATAATTTTGAAAGAATTGATGAAGTAGAATTTAAGAAAGAGCTTATTAAGGTTCGCAGAGACTTACATAAATATCCAGAATCAGCATGGACTGAGTATCGTACTACTGTAAAAATAATTGAAATGTTTGAAGAATTAAAAATTACTTATATGTATGGAACTGAAATTCATTCACCTGAACATATGCTTGGAAAGCCTGATATAGACATTCAAGAAGAGTGCATTAAACGTGCTATCAAAGAAACTGGAAGAGAAGATTTAATCAATAAAATTGCTGGAGGATTTACAGGAGTAGTTGGTATTATTGAAGGAGAACAAACTGGTCCTACTGTTGCAATTCGTTTTGATATTGATTGTAATGATTTGATAGAAAGTGATGAACCTGGACATGTTCCTGTAAAGGAAGGTTTCAATTCAGAGCATCATGGATGTATGCATGCCTGTGGTCATGATGCACATACTGCTATTGGATTTGGGACAGCAAAGATTTTATCAAAATACAAAGACAAGATTAAAGGAAAAGTTATGCTTATATTTCAACCTGCTGAAGAAGGTGGAAGAGGTGCAATTTCTTTAGTAGAAAAAGGAATTCTACATGAGGTTGATTACATATTTGGTGGTCATATTGCAAATGTAACAGGTAATTTAGGAGCAATAGCAGCTGGTAGTTATGGATATCTTGTTAGTAGTAAATTTGATGTCTGTTTTGAGGGAAAATCAGCTCATGCAGGTAATTGTCCAGAGGTTGGTCATAATGCCCTTGCTGCAGCAGCAACAGCAACACTAAATATGCTTGCTATACCTAGAACTGGAAAAGGTGCAAGTCGTATTAATATTGGAGTGTTGCAAGCAGGTACAGGGCGTAATGTTATCCCTGATAATGCTATTTTGAAAGCTGAAACAAGAGGTATTACAAATGAAATTAATGAATATATGCTTGAAAGTGCAATTAGAGTATGTGAATCTTCTGCATTAATGTATAAGTGTAAATATAGTCTAAATTTTAAAGGAAAATCTGCTGATTCTTATTGTGATAAAGATTTTGTAGAGTTTGTAGCAAAATCAGGTAAATGTATTGATGGGATTAGAGAAATAGTTGATTATGCTGATTTGGGTGCAGGAGAAGATTTTACATTTATGATGAATGATGTTCATAAGCATGGTGGAAAAGCGACATATCTTCTACTTGATGCTGAATTAACTGAAAAACATCATAATAGAAATTTTGATTATAATGAGGATATTATACCAATCTCTGCCATGTTATACTCTAAAGTTGTTTTAGATATCTCATCCAACTATTAAAGTTGTTATAAAAAATTAAGATAAATATAAAATGGGGGCATATCAAACAGAGATTAGCCCCTATTTATATGTAAATGTTGATAAACTTAATTTTACATATATAGAAATATACATAAAAAAAGATGAGCTTCTGCTCATCTCAAAGGGGTTAGATTATTCTTACTTTGGGGAAAGTAGAATAAAGGTAAAAGTTAACTAACGTTAACTTTGTCTTTTTTGCATATCACTACTGAGCATAAAAAAATCAGAAAACCATAGCCTTCTGAACTAACTTTAAATATGTACTTTATACCCAATATGTAATTTATGAGTTAATTTTAACTCTTATAATAAAAATTGTCAATAATATATCAAAAAAACATTTTTTAAATTTATATAATTAAACAGATTTATGTTTCTATATAGATGATATGATACAATAACTATGGAATTTATTTTTATGTATTTAACTTACAGTAAAAATAATAAATTTAAAGTGTATGAATAGTTACTTTTTAAGAGGGAAAATATGAAAACATCAATTTTAATAGCATTAATAGAAAAAACAAGTCTTATTGTTGTATTATTTCTTCTGATAACAAAGTCAAAAACGTTTAAGCAAATATTTCAAAAAGAAGAATACAGTTTTAATGATTTGGTATGTATAGCATTAGTTTTTACCTTTTTGGCTATATTTGGTACTTACAATGGTATAAATTATATGGGTTCAATAGTAAATACCAGAATAATATCTATAGTATCAGGAGGTGTTTTATTTGGACCAATGGTAGGTATTACAGCAGGGGTTCTTTCTGGTATTCATAGATACTTTATGGATATTGGAGGTATAACATCTGTCCCATGTCTTTTATCAAGTATCCTAGCAGGTGTATTGTCTGGATTTCTATACAAGAGGATACCAAAACAACATAGAGTAATATATGGCATACTGGTAGGTATGGTTTCTGAAAGTTTTACTATACTACTTATATATTTAATATCGCATCCACATTCTTTAGCGATTCAAATAATTGGTGGAATATATTTGCCTTTAATTGTTGGACAGATTGGAATAGGATTTGTTATATCCATAGTTGAGGGGATTGAAAAAGATAAAAAGGATATAGAAGCAAGAAATAAAGCAGAAATAAAGGCACTTCAAAGACAGATTAATCCTCATTTTTTATTTAATTCCTTAAACACAATAGCTTCATTTATAAGATTCAGTCCAGATAAAGCCAGAGAACTAATAATAAATTTATCAACTTATTTAAGATATAATCTGGAATATAGTGATAATTTAATAGATATAAATAAAGAAGTTGAGCAGGTCAAATCTTTTGTAGAGATAGAAAAGGCTAGATTTGGAGAATTATTAACTGTATCTTATGATATAGATGATGTAAATATAAAGATTCCAAGTTTGATTATACAACCATTGGTGGAAAATGCAATAATACATGGGATTTTAGAAAGTGGTAGAGCTGGTACAGTAAAAATATCTATAAAAAAATTACAATATTCATTAGAAAATACTGTAAGAATATCAATTGAAGATGATGGTATAGGTATAAGTGAGGAAATCATAAATAATGTATATCAAGATAATATGCCTGAAAATAAGATTGGGCTTTATAATGTGCATTTAAGACTCAAATTAATGTATGGAAATGGGCTTAATATGAGAAGAACTGACAATGGGACTTTGATAGTATTTTATGTAAAGGAGTAGTAGGATGAGAGCTATAATAGTGGAAGATGAGTTTCCAGCAAGAAAGGAATTGAGATATTTTATTGAAAATAAAAGTAGCATTGAGGTAGTGAGTGAATTTACTAATGGTATAGAGGTGTTAGATTTTATTCAGGAAAATAAAATAGATGTAATTTTCTTGGATATAAATATACCTCATCTTGATGGTATATTGCTTGCAAAAACATTGAATCAATTTAAATCGAGACCTAAAATTATTTTTATAACAGCGTATGAAAATTATGCAGTTGATGCTTTTTCTTTGGGTGTATTTGATTATGTGCTTAAGCCATATTCTGAAGAGCGAATAATTTCTATGCTGAATAAGTTAGAAAAAAGTGAAATGAATAGTTCTGAACTATCTAATGATAATAATAATTTATCCAATGACAGGAAAGACATAATAAATCAAAATATAGAAGAAATAACACATAAAATTAGTCTTTGGAAAGGTGACAAACTGGTTGTAATAGATATTGATGATATATATTATTGTGAAGCCAATGAAAGGCAGACATTCATATATACAGAGAAAGAAAAGTTTATATTAAAAGAAGGAATTTCAGAAGTAGAAACTATGGTAAATGATAAAGCTTTTTTTAGAACACATAGGTCTTATATCGTAAATTTAAGCAAAGTAAAAGAAATTATACCATGGTTTAATAATACATACATATTAAAATTAAAAAATAGTGATTATGAGGTAACTGTAAGTAGAAGCAAAGTAAAAGAATTTAGGTTATTGATGCATATATAAAGTCATTTCATGTACTTAAATATGCACTTAATGTAATTAACATTTATATTAGCATAAAAAAGTATTACTATTTGAACTGGAAATAGTTTTCTTAAACTTATAAAAATTTATAAAGCAATTATACAAAAAACTAAGGGGATGAATTTATGGTAAGTTTTTTAGGTTCAATAGTAGTACTTATAGCAGGGTATTTTATCTATGGTACATTTGTAGAAAAGGTTTTTGGAATCAATGATAAAAATCAAACTCCAGCTATAGCTTGTAGAGATGGAGTAGATTATGTTCCAATGAAATGGAAGAGAATCTTTTTAATTCAATTTTTAAATATCGCAGGATTAGGACCTATATTTGGTGCTATACAAGGAGCATTATTTGGACCATCAGCATTTTTATGGATTGTATTTGGAACAATCTTTGCAGGTGGAGTACATGATTTTGCTTCTGGATATTTATCAATGAAGAATAAAGGTACATCTGCATCAGAGCTGGTAGGTCTTTATTTAGGTAATGGTGCAAAAATAGCAATGAGAATATTTAGTGTTATTCTTCTAGTACTGGTTGGAGTTGTGTTTGTAACAGGTCCAGCAGGATTATTAAAAACATTGACAGGTATAAATACGCAAATATGGGTTGGGGTGATAATTCTTTATTATATTATGGCTACTGTTTTACCAATAGACAAATTAATTGGTAAAATATATCCTGTATTTGGAGCTGCTTTGTTAATTATGGCAGTAGGTGTAGCAGGAGGATTAATAATAAAGGGATATAACATACCAAATATAAATTTACAAAATATGAATCCAAATGGAACACCTTTATTTCCATACTTATTTATAACAATAGCATGTGGAGCAATATCAGGTTTCCATGCAACACAATCACCACTTATGGCAAGATGTGTTGAAAAAGAGAGTGAAGCAAGACCTGTATTTTATGGGTCAATGGTTGCAGAAGGTATAATAGCTTTAGTTTGGGCAGCAGCAGCTATGTCATATTTCCATGGTATACCTCAACTTAATGTAATATTTAATGATGGTGGAGCAGCAACAGTTGTAAATACAGTGTCTGTTGGATTGATGGGTCCTATTGGAGGGGCTTTGGCTATACTTGGAGTTGTAGCATGTCCTATAACTTCTGGAGATACAGCATTTAGAAGTGCTAGATTAACAATAGCAGATGCAATGAATTATAATCAAGATGCAGTTAAAAATAGATTTTTAATAGCTTTACCATTGTTTGCAGTTGGTGTTGCTCTTACATTTATAGATTTTAATATAATTTGGAGATATTTCTCTTGGGCAAATCAGACACTAGCTATGATAATGTTGTGGACTGGTTCTGCATATTTGGTTAAAGCAAATAAAAATCATTATATAACTACATTACCAGCACTTTTTATGACTGTAGTTACATTTAGTTACATAATGCAGGCAAAAGAAGGTTTTAGATTGCCAGTTAATATATCTAATGGAATAGGTATTGTTGTTGCAATAATCCTGGGACTTTTATTCTTTAAAAAGGCTAAAGATATCAAAGAACAAAATAGTCATAAATTGGCAAGTTAGAGAAATGTTTATTATAAAAAATTAAAAATTTATATTTAAATTATGTTCAAAAAATTGTAGGTAAATTTAAAATTTACCTACAATTTTTTTTATCAAATCTTATTTTTTACTGTATGTTTAATTTAGTTTTCCACATACTATTTTTATGATATAAATATGAAAATAGAGGTGTTGAAAATGGATACTAAAAAATATAAAGATAGATTATTAAAGGAAAAAGAAAAATTAACTAATTTAGTAGTAGATATGAAAGACAATACTTTATTTGGAGATACGACTAAACATACAAGCGAAAAGTATTCATCAGGAGAGCTATCTAGTTATGATAATCATATAGGAGATATGGGAACAGATGTATATATGCAAAATATGCAAAATAGCTTAATAAATCATGAAGAAGGAAGAATGTATCAAATAGATTTAGCCTTATCTAAAATAGAAGATGGAACGTATGGGATTTGTGACTTATGTCATAAAAAAATAGATTTAGAAAGATTGGATATATTACCAGATACAAATTTATGTAATAGTTGTGCTAATAAGAATGATGATTTATTAGGAGATGCAAGTGAAAATCCTGAAGTTGAAAATACTAATTTTTATTCTGAATACTTGACTGATTTGACTGATTTAAATAAAAATGAATTATTGAAAGACTAAAAACTGACATCACATATTATTCAAGTGAATTGGAAAAGAGGTAATGACATGAAAAAGGTAATATGGGGTATATGTATATGTTTATTATCACTAGTAGGTGTGTATACATATAATCATAATCAAGATAACTTAAAAGAAACTTATAGTTTGAGTGATAGTAAAATCAGTGATTATGAAGATGTGATAATAAAAAAAGGAAATGATGATGAAAAGGTTATAGCTTTGACCTTTGATGATGGTCCAGATGAGGTCTTTACACCACAAGTACTTGATATACTAAAGAAAAATGATGTGAAGGCAACTTTTTTTGTGGTTGGAGAAAAGGTAGAATATAATAAAAAATTATTAAAAAGACAGTATGATGAGGGACACGAGATAGGGAATCATACGTTCACACATATAAATGTTGCAAAAAATAGTTATGGTAAGGTAGAAAAAGAAATAACAGACACACAAAATGCTGTAAAAAATGTAATTGGAGTAGAACCCAAAATATTTAGACCTCCATATAGAGCCATGAGTAAGAGTGTTTGTGATATTATAGTTTCTAAGCGTATGAACATAATTCTATGGTCAAACTTAGACCCTAGAGATTGGTCTAATCCCGGGGTGGGAAGTATTATAAATACTATTCTTACAAAAGTTCAAAATGGTAATATAATACTTTTACATGATTATAATAATAAAAGAAATGATAAGTCACAAACTATACAAGCCTTAGAAGTAGTAATACCTAAATTAAAAGAAAAAGGATATAAATTTGTAACAATATCAGAACTTATAGCTCACTTAGATAAAAATGAACAAGTACAAAAATAAAAAATACTTATTAAAATATTAATGATGTTTGTATTGCAAATTTACAAGCATCATTAATATTTTAAGATAGTTGCTCTTTGGAGTATTTTTTTTGTATAATAGTAATAGCGTGTTTCAAATAAAATTGATTTTTAAATAATTTATAGGGGGAAAAATAATTGCTATATGTATTAATAATAATTCTACTTATAGGATTAGACCAACTGTCTAAAATATGGGTATTGAATAATTTGGTAGATGTATCAACAATACCAATAATAAATAATGTATTTCATTTAACTTATGTAGAAAATAGAGGTGCAGCATTTGGATTACTACAAAATAACCAATGGATATTTATAATAGTTGCATTACTTGCAACAGTATTTGGATTATATTATCTTAATACAAGAAAAGTACATATATTTGGTAAGCTGGGTATTATATTAATAATATCAGGAGCATTAGGAAATCTAGTTGATAGAGTTAGACTGGGTTTTGTAGTAGATTATTTCGACTTTAGGATTATATGGGAATATGTATTTAATATAGCAGATGTATTTGTAGTTGTAGGAACTGTATTTTTATGCATATATGTTTTATTTTTTGAAAGTAAAAGTAGGTGATTTAATGGATGAAGTAAAAGAGTTTTTGGTACTTGAAGAAGAAGAAGAGATTAGACTTGATGTTTATCTAGCAGAGCAACTAGGTGATATGTCACGAAGTTATATACAAAAAATTATAAAAGATGGTAAAGTAAAGGTTAATGATAAGGTAGAAAAGGCTAAGTATCTAGTTAAAGAAGACGATAATATTGTTATAGAGATACCAGAACCTAAAGTTTTAGAAGTTGTAGCTCAAGATATTCCAATAGATATTGTATATGAAGATGATGATGTTTTGATAATAAACAAACCTCAAGACATGGTTGTTCATCCGGCTCCTGGAAATTATGAAAATACATTGGTAAATGGGATTTTATACCATTGTAAAGATAAATTATCATCAATAAATGGTGTTATTAGACCAGGTATAGTTCATAGGATAGACAAAGATACTTCTGGTCTTCTTATGATAGCTAAGAATAATTATGCACATAATTTTTTAGCAGAACAATTAAAGGAACATACTATAACTAGAGAGTATGAATTTATATGTTATGGTGTGGTTAAAGAAGATAAAATAACTGTAGACAAGCCTATAGGAAGAAACCCTAAAGATAGGCTAAAAATGGCTATAGTAAAAGATGGTAGAAATGCAACTACGCATTTTGAAGTAGTAGAAAGATTTGATAAATTTACTCATATGAGGGCTAGACTTGAAACTGGTAGAACTCATCAAATAAGAGTTCATGCTTTATCTATAAATCACCCGCTTTTAGGTGATAGTGTATATGGTCCAAAAGAAAATAAATTTAAATTAAAAGGACAAACTTTACATGCCAAGAAGTTAGGATTTATACATCCTACTACAAAGGAGTATATTGAATTTAATTCAGAATTACCCGAGTATTTCAAGGAAGTTATTAGAAAAATTAAATAAGAGTTTGTGTGGTACTATAAATCATTTATTTGTTTTTGTATAAGTGATAAATTTAGTGAAATTTAACTAAAATATTTTATATTAAAGTATTTTGCTTAAAAAAGCTTGAAAAATTTGAAATATAAATATATAATTTGAGTTAATGGATTATAAAAATTATCTTTAAACGATACAGAGATATCGTAAGACAATTGCTAAATTAGACTGTATATTTTTATATAAGAGCTTCTTGTCTTGTGATGAGGAGTTTTTTGTTGTTTAAATTGAAATTTTAATTAAGAATAAAATTATAAAAATTAAAAGAAAGGAGTAGACTTGTCAAAAATATATATTATATATTTGACAATAATTATGATATGGTAGAAAAAGCTCAATTAATGGATGAAAAAGCAATAGTAAGAGCAATTACTAGGATAAGTCATGAAATAATTGAAAGAAATAAAGGTGTAGAAAATCTAGTTTTAGTTGGAATAAAAACCAGAGGTGTACCAATTGCAAATAGAATTTCTAAAAGAATAGAACAAATAGAAGGAACAAAAGTGGATACAGGAGATATTGATATAACCTTGTATAGAGATGATTTGGAAAAAATTGATGTGGAACCTGTAGTTAAGGGAACGTATTTAGACTTTAATGTAAATGATAAGACTGTGGTTCTAGTTGATGATGTTTTGTATACAGGAAGAACTGTGAGAGCAGCGCTGGATGCTATTATTGATATAGGAAGACCTAAGTCAATACAATTGGCAGTATTAGTGGATAGAGGACATAGAGAGTTGCCTATAAGAGCAGATTATGTAGGAAAAAATGTACCTACTTCTAGACATGAAATTATATCTGTTAGTTTACTAGAAATTGATGGAGAAGATTCAGTTACAATCAAAGAATAATAATTTTAATATATTGTATAAAAGCTTAGCATTGAATAGTCAGGGAGGAGGATAAAGCTTACATAGATTGCACAAAATAAATATTATAATTTTATGTATGTGTGTCTTAATGTAGTCTTTATTCTCCTTTATTTGAGTTTTAAATGTCGTAAAATGTAAAAAAAGATAAGTTTTATGATAAGTATATAGAGATTAAAAAATAGAATCTAGGGAATGATAATTAATTAAAAGATATTAATTAAACAGAGGATTTATTTATATATAATAATTTTGGAGGTTTTTATGAAAAAAACGATAATGTCTTTACAGCATCTATTAGCCATGTTTGGAGCGACGGTATTAGTTCCCATTTTGACAGGCTTCAATCCGTCAGTTGCGATTTTCTGTGCTGGTGTTGGTACATTGATATTTCATTTTTGTACAGAAGGAAAAGTACCTGCCTTTTTAGGTTCAAGTTTTGCATTTATACCAGTTATACTGGCTGCTAAAGAGGCATATGGTGGAGACTTAGCATATGCTCAAGGTGGTATAATAGTAGCAGGATTAATTTATATTATAATGTCAATTATAGTAAAAGTAGTTGGAGTAAATAAAATTAAATTGTATTTTCCAGCACAAGTTACAGGAGCTATGATAGTAGTTATAGGATTAAATTTATTGCCAACAGCTTTTAGTATGGCTTCAGCAAATTTTGTAATAGCATTTATAACTTTAGCAATAGCAATTTTAACTAATAAATTTGGTAGAGGATTTATAAAGCAATTAGGAATATTAATAGCTGTTTTTTCTGGCTATATAATATGTTTAATATTAAATTTAGTAGATGTAACTACAATTACAGAAGCAAGTTTATTTGCAATACCTAATTTTACAATACCTAAGTTTAGCTTGGGAGCAATTGTAATTATATCTCCAGTTGTATTAGCTGTATTTATGGAACATATAGGAGATATGACTACTAATGGAGCTGTAGTTGGTAAAAACTTTATAGAAAATCCAGGTTTAAACAGAACTTTACTTGGAGATGGATTTGCAACTATAGTTGCAGGTTGTTTAGGTGGACCAGCTAATACAACTTATGGAGAAAATACAGCTGTACTTGCTATAACTAAAAACTATGACCCTTCAATACTTAGACGTACAGCAGTCTTTGCTATATTACTTGCTTGTGTAGGTAAGTTTGGAGGATTTCTTCAAAGTATACCAAGCTCAGTTATGGGTGGAATTAGTATAATGCTATTTTCAATGATAACTTATGTGGGATTAAAAACTATAAGAGATAGTTCTTGTGTAGAAAGTAAAATCAATTTGTTAATAATAGCAGTTATATTACTAATAGGTCTTGGAACAACATACCTGTCTAATAAAGGTATATCCATAGGGATACCAATAACAAGTACAGTAAAGATAACAGGTCTTAGCTTAGCTGCAATTGTTGGAATTGTATTAAATAGAATTTTAAATAATAAGGATTTTAAAGTTGAAGAATAGTAAATAATGACTTGTGTAATTTTAAATAATTAAATTTATATAGACATTTATAATTAATGTTGATATAATGGTTAAAAATAAATGAAAGAAAGGGCAAGGTAACTGGGACAATGAGAATATAATCTATTTTTTATAATTTAAAGTATTGTAATTTTTGAAAAGTCTATTTTGGTGGCTTTATTTACGATGCTTAAATTAAGGAGAGTAGATTATAGTCTATACGTTTGTTTGTTATGCCTATTTATGTAAATCTCTCCTTATATTTAAGTGTGTTAAGGAGGGATTTTTTTATGTTGTTAGTAAAAGTAGAAAATTTAAAGAAATATTATTCTGATAGATTAATTTTAGATATAGATAAGTTTGAAGTGTCAGAAGGTGAGAAAATAGGTCTAGTTGGTTCAAATGGTCAAGGAAAAACAACTTTATTAAAGGCAATATTAGGTGAAATAGAAATAGATGAAGGTCATATTCATCTTACAGATAGCTATTCTTATATAAGTCAAAGTGAGAATAACATTGAAATGTGTAGTAATAGTAAAGAAAAGAGTATTTTAAATGCTCCAGATAGATTTGAAGAGTACTTATCAGGAGGTGAAAAAATCAAGCTAAAGATAGCAGATGCGCTAAGTGATAAGAAAAGTATATTAATAGCTGATGAACCAACTTCAAACTTAGATAAAAAAAGTATTGGTATTTTAGAAAATATGTTTAAAAGGTATGAAGGTGCATTATTATTAATATCTCATGACAGACGTTTCTTAGATGAGTTATGTACAACTATAGTGGAGTTAGAGGATGGAAAATTAAAAGCTTACAAAGGTAATTACACTGATTATTTAATGCAAAAAGATGAAGAAGTAAAAAGAGCTGATTTTGAGTATCAGGAATATGTTAAAGAGAAAAAAAGACTTGAAAAAGCTCTTTTATACAAAAAAGCTTTAAGTGATGGTGTAAGAAAAACTCCAAAACGAATGGGTAATTCAGAGGCCAGATTACACAAAATGGGTGGGCAAACTAATAAGAAAAAATTAGACTCAAATGTGAAGGCTATAAAAAGTAGAATTGATAATCTTGAGATAAAGAATAAACCTAAGGTCTCCACTGAAATGAAGATTAAGATTCAAGATGGTATGGAGATAATTAGCAAAAACTTAGTAGAGATAAAAGATATGACTTTAAATCTAGGAAATAAATGTCTACTAGATAATGTTTCTTTTAAAATAAAAAGAGGCAAAAAAATAGCTTTATTAGGTGAGAATGGATGTGGAAAAAGTACTCTGATAAAAGAAATATTAAGTAATAAAAATGACTGTATAAAAATAAATAACAAGGTAAATATAGGTTATTTCGACCAACATCAAAATATCTTAGATGAAGAAAATAGTGTTTTATACAACATTAAGGTTAATAGTTCATTTGATGAGTCTTTTATAAGAATAAATTTAAATTTATTTGGATTTAATGGTGATGATGTCTACAAAAAGGTAAAAGTACTAAGTGGTGGAGAAAAAGTAAAAGTAGCACTATGTAAAATAATATTGGAAGATAACAACTTTTTAGTGTTTGATGAACCAACAAACTACTTAGATATAAAATCTATGGAAGCACTAGAAAAGGCATTGATAAATACTGATAAAACTATGCTTATAGTATCTCATGATAGAATATTTACATCACATATTTGTAACTACATTATGGAAATAAAAAATAATAAAATAAGAGAGTTTGATTGTTCTTATGATGAATATATAATCAATAGAAATAAAAAAACTCCGAGTAGAGAAAACAAAACTAAAAAAGAAAATCTTTTAGTATTAGAAAATAGACTTACAAATATTATCTCTATGTTGTCTATAGAAAAAGATAATATAAAGAAAGAACATTATGAATCAGAATATAATGAGTTGTTAAAGCAAATCAGTAAAATAAAAAATAGTTTGTTAGAAGATTAAATGTATCTTCATCATTTTAACAATGAAAAAGAGGCTATCCCTATTTTGAGATAGCCTTTTTTCATTTGACAGACAATGTATAATTATTTGATATCAAATCTTGTATTTAATTTAAAATTTATTCTGATTTAACTTTAAGCTTGGCTACCATTTCTTCTTCGGGAGTAACATAAATAGTACTATTAGTCTCATAAATAACCATCCCTGGTTTAGAACCACTAGGTTTTTTTACATTTTTTCTTTTAGTATAGTCTATAGGTACCTGAGAAGAAAGCTTTGACTTACTAAAAAATGCTGCTAGCATTGCCCCTTCAAATATAGTGTTATCAGGAACTTCTTTACCAGCACATTTTATTATTACATGAGAGCCAGGAATATTCTTTGTGTGCATCCACAAGTCATCATTATCAGCAAGTCTTAGTGTAAGATAGTCATTCTGTTTATTATTTTTACCAACTAAAATCTTAAATCCATCAGAAGAAATAAACTCATGAGGTTTTGTAGAAGGAATAGTATCTTTTTTACTGTTCTTCTTTTGAGCCTTGATATAACCAACCTTAGCAAGTTCTTCTTTTATATCTTGTAATTCAGCTAAATTTTCGCAGTTTTCAATACTTAAAATTATATTTTCTAAGTAATCTATTTCTTCCTTATTTAATGAAATCTGATGAGATATTTCAACTTTAGCATGTTTCATTTTATTATACTTTTTAAAATATTTCTGAGCATTTTCAGATGGTGTCAGGTTTTTATTTAATTCTATAGTTACATTCTTACAATTTTCATCATAAAAATTAGCAACTTCAATACTCTCCATACCTTTTTCTACCATATAGATATATGAAGTAATCAACTCTCCTTTTACCTTGTAAATATCTGCATTTTCAGACTCTGATAATTCTTCCTCTTGTTTTTTTAGTTTATTATAAAGTCTATCGAGTTTAACTGATATACTCTTCTTTAAGTCAGATGAACGTTGATTAATTCTATCCTTAATATCTTTAGTTCTATAAAAATCTTCTAGAATACGAGACATACTATCTTTATTGATATATGATAAATCACTAAATAATGTAAGATTTACACAACTGAAATCTACTACTTTATCCACTTTTTTATCTATAACAATACAAGGTGAGTATTTGCTAGCATTTATAGCACTGAACAAACTACAAAATTCTTTGTATAAAGAATCAAACTGTTCACTAGTTACATCCTTTATAGAAGTACTTTGATTTATATTTGCTCGGTAACAGATTTCTTTTGCTATAGTAGGGCTTATGCCTAGAAATTTAGAATATATAGACTTAAAAATAGGTCCTTCAAATTCATTCAAGTTATTAATAAACAAATCTTTAGATATACTCTCAAGAGGGTTAAGTTTATCTTGTTTTGGTGGCAACGAATAGCTATGAGCAGGTAAAACCTGACGCACTCTACTTATGCTAAGAGGTACTCTTTTTATTGAATCTATAATTTTGTCATCTTCATCATGAGTTATTATTATGTTGCTGTGTCTTCCCATAATTTCAATCATAATATTTTTAGTTGTCTTTTCTTTTAGTTCATCCAAAGATTCAATACTTATCTTTATTATTCTTTCAAAACCTATTTGAGAAATTTCTACTATGTTACCACCTTGTATGTATTTTCTAAGTAACATACAAAACATAGGTGCTTTTAGAGGGTTTTCTTTTTGATAATTACTTGTAAGATAGACTCTAGGATTTGAAGCACTTGCACTTAAGACCAATCTAAAATTTTCTTTATTATTTCTTATATTAAAAATTACCTCATCGTCTTCAGGTTGATGTATTTTATCTATTTTACCACCTGTAAGTTTTGATGATAATTCATCTACTATTGAATGTATAACTAATCCATCTAATGCCATATATAGCACCCCTTTCTTTGACCAAAATAGTCAGTAAATTAATTATACACATAATATATGCTTTGTGACTAGGGGAAATTTAAACAAGATAGTAATATTTAAATTGAATAATTATTTATGCTTATTATGAAAGGAAATACTATATTTTAAAATTAATAATTTAAAGTTGATTAAATGTAAAATAAATATAGTATAATTATTGTGTAAAGTATAAGTTATTATATATAAGCTTTAAAAAATAAATCAATTTTAAAGTGTAATAGTATATAAATTATGAAAGAAGGTTGAAAAAATGAAATTTATTGATTTAAGAAGTGATACTGTTACTATGCCTACTGATGAAATGAGAGAAGCTATGGCAAAGGCTCCTGTTGGAGATTCAATCTTTAGGGATGACCCAACTGTAAATAAACTTGAAGAATTAGCAGCAGCTAAAGTTGGAAAAGAAGATGCTATTTTTCTTCCAAGTGGAACTTTTGGAAATCAACTAGCTTTATTTACTCACTGTCTAAGAGGACAAGAAATCATTATTGGTAAAGGTTATCATATTGTAACTCATGAAGTTGGAGCACCTGCTGTAATAGCTGGAGTTCAACTTAGAACTATAGATGAAGATGAAAATGGAGCTCTTAATCCTGAACTTGTTGAAAAGGCAATTAGAAGAGATGACATACATGAACCACAAACAGGTCTTATATGTGTGGAAAATGCGTATTCAGGCGGAACTGTTGTGAGCCTTGAAAATTTAAAAGAGATTAAAAAGATAGCTGAGAAACACAACTTACCAGTACATCTTGATGGAGCAAGATTATTTAATGCTGCCTTAACTTTAGGTATAGAAGCTAAAGAAATGGCAAAGTATTGTGATAGTGTTATGTTCTGTGTATCAAAAGGTTTAGCTGCACCAATGGGCTCTATACTTGCTGGAAGTAAAGAATTTATAGCAAAAGCTAGAAGAAAGCAAAAAGTTATGGGTGGTGGAATGAGACAAGTTGGTATAGTTGCAGCTGCTGGTATCATTGCCATTGAAAAAATGACATTAAGATTAAATGAAGACCACGAAAATGCAAAGTATTTAGCCTGTGAATTAAATAAAATAGATGGCATTGAAGTAAACAACATTAATCCAGATATAAGCATGGTATTCTTTAAAATGAGTGAAGATGTTATAAAAGAGGATGTTTTAATAAAAGAACTTTTTGACAGAAATATAAAAATTAATAAAATGGAAAATGGTGAGTATAGATTTGTAACTCATGTAGATATTACGAAAGAAGATTTAGACTATGTTTTAAAAACACTTAAAGAGTTAATAGGTGTATGTTAATATAAATCTAAAAAAGAGAATTATAGATAGTTATTAGAAATTTAATTATAAAATTCATAGATAGTTTAAATAAAACATACATAAAATTCATATAGAAATATTATTATATAAACATAGAAAGAACTAGCTTAAAAACATAATATAATTACCCTAATTGTAATGGCAACTCTCCCTCACATCCTCAAATTATAGTTGTCATTACAAAACTTTTCCCATAAATTATAAGTTTATGGGAATTTTTTTATGTTATAATAGTTTAAGTGTTAATTTACAAAGGAGCGATACTTATGAAATTTTGGAAACTACATGGAATAGGTAATGATTTTATTGCAGTAGATGGAAGATTCGACAATATAGATTCATCAAATTATACTGCTTTAGCAAAAAAAGTATGCCATAGAAGATTTTCTGTAGGAGCGGATGGCTTATTAGTCGTAAAAGATTCAAAAGTTGCAGATGTAGAAATGGTATATTACAATTCTGATGGCTCAAGAGCAGCCATGTGTGGAAATGGTCTTAGATGTTTTTGTAAATTTGTTTATGATAATGGAATAGTAAAAAAAGAAAATTTTACAGTAGATACATTGGATGGCATTAAAGATATAAAAATAAATCTTACAAATGGTGAAATAAATTCCATAAGAGTTAATATGGGAAAAGGAAGTTTTATAGCTAAAGATGTTCCAGTATCTACAGATAGAGAGCGTTTTGTACAAGAAAGTATAAAAGTTCTAGATAGGGATTTTATGCTTACTTCTATGTTGATGGGGGTTCCCCATACAGTAGTTATAGTAGATGAGCTAGATGTAGATGATGTTTGTAAATATGGAAAAGAGATTGAAAATAATAAAATATTTCCTGAAAAAACGAATGTAAATTTTGTAAAGGTAGAAGATAAGTATAATATACATGTTTACACTTGGGAGAGAGGTTGTGGATATACTTTAGGATGTGGGACTGGTATGACTGCATCAGCAATAGTATGCAATTTACTTAACATGGTAGAAAGTAGAGTAAATGTAACTTCTCAAGGAGGAACAGTTAAAATAGATGTAGGAGAGTTCTCTTATATGACAGGTCCAGCAGTAAAAATATGTGAAGGTGTTTTGGAGGATTAATTAATGGCTATAAGTATGACTGGTTTTGGAAGAGGGGAATACAAAGATGACAATTATTATTTTTTAGTGGAATGTAAAACAATAAATCATAAGTATTCAGATATAAATATACGTCTTCCAAGAAAAATTTCATTTTTAGAGGATAAAGTTAGAAATTTAGTAAAAAATTATGTAAAAAGAGGAAGAGTAGATTTATACATAAAATTTGACTTATTAGGCAAAGAAGATGTAAACTTAAACTTTGATGAAGGACTAGCTTCTCAATATATAGAGATACTAAAAGGAATAAAAAATAAATTCGATATTATAGATGATATTAGTGTTATGAATGTTGCAAGGTTTCCTGATATTGTAAAAATAGAAGAAAAAGAAGATGATGAAGATTTATTATGGTCAATGTTGAATCAAGCTGTTGAAGATGCATTAATAAAATTAAAAGAAATGAGAAGCGAAGAAGGTAAAAAATTAGCAGAAGATATTACTATGAGATGTGATTTATTAAAAACTCATATAGAAGAAATTGAAAAATATTCAAGTAGTGTTGTAGAAGATTATAGAGAAAAATTGAATTTGAGAATAAGTGAATTATTGGATGACCCAAGCATAATGGATGAGAATAGATTAGCACAAGAAGTTGCAATATATGCAGATAAAAGCAGTATAACAGAAGAAATAGTTAGATTTAAAAGTCATATAGGTCAACTTAAAAACACTATATTTAAAGATGATTCTATAGGTAGAAAAATAGATTTCTTAATACAAGAGATGAACAGAGAGACTAATACTATAGGCTCAAAGTCATCTGATATAAATATAACTAATTTAGTAGTGGAAGTAAAAAGTGAATTAGAAAAAATAAGAGAACAAATACAAAATATAGAGTAAGAATACAATATTAGAAGGGGAATGCTTAAATGTTTGCGAAAAAAGGATTATTGCTAGTTGTATCAGGACCATCAGGTGCAGGAAAAGGTACTATTTGCAAAGAACTACTTAAAGAAAATGATACAATAAAACTTTCTGTATCAGCTACTACAAGAAAACCAAGGACTGGAGAAGTTGATGGAGTAAATTATTTTTTCATAAGTAAGGAAAAATTTGAAGAAATGATAAAAAAAGGTGAGTTTTTGGAGTATGCTCAAATTTATGATAACTTTTATGGAACTCCAAAAGCAGCAATAATGGAATGTTTAGAAAAAGGGCAGGATGTGCTATTAGAGATTGAAATGCAAGGAGCAAAACAAATAAAAGAAGTTTGCCCAGAGGGAGTATTTATATTTGTACTACCACCATCACTTGAAGAACTAAAAAATAGAATTGTTGGAAGAGGTACAGAAACAGAATCTGAAATAGAAAAGAGATTTAGTTGTGCATATGAAGAGATTAAAATGATTAAGGATTATGATTATTTTATATTTAATGAAGATGTAAAAACATCTGCTAAAGAAATAGAAGGTATAATATCATCTGAAAAGAATAAAGTTAGCAGATATAAAAATATTATAATAGAGAAATTCAAGGAGGAATTATAATTATGTTAAAACCATCTATCAATGAGGTACTAGAAAAAATAGACAACAGATACTATTTAGTAGGGACTGTTTCAAAGAGAGCAAGAAAATTAATTGATGGAGAAGAACCATACGTTTCAAATAAAGCTAAAGAGAAGCCTGTATGTGTAGCCACTAAGGAAGTTGCAAGTGGAAAAATAACATATAGATTGTTAACAGAAGAAGAAATCGAGATAGAAGAAGCTAGACACCACGCTGAGCAACACAAACAAATTTCAGAAGAGGAGTAAGGTCATGCTAAAAGATAAAACTGTTGTAATTGGCATAAGCGGCGGAATAGCTGCATATAAAGCTTGTGATGTTGTAAGTAAGTTAAAAAAACTAAATGCAAATATCCATGTTATAATGACAAAATCGGCAACAGAATTTGTTAAACCACTTACACTTCAATCGCTAAGTCAAAATTATGTAGTAGAAGATATGTTTGAAGAACCAAAGACTTGGGCAGTTGAGCATATATCATTAGCAAAAAAGGCAGATTTATTCTTAATAGTGCCAGCAAGTGCAAATATTATAGGAAAAATTGCAAATGGTATAGCTGATGATATGTTGACAACTACTGTTATGGCAACTAAAGCACAAGTTTTGATAGCACCAGCTATGAATACTAATATGTATGAAAATCCAATTGTCCAAAAAAATATTCAAACTTTAAAGGACTTCGGGTATAAATTTATTGAACCAGAAAGTGGAAGACTTGCATGTGGAGATATTGGATCAGGTAAATTGGCTAATCCAGATGTAATAGTGGAAGAAGTCTTAGCTAATATGACTAAAGAACAAGACTTAAAAGGTCAAAGTATTATAGTTACAGCTGGTCCAACTGTAGAAAGTATAGACCCAGTAAGATATTTAACTAATAGGTCTTCTGGGAAAATGGGATATTCTATAGCAAGAGAAGCTATATATAGAGGCGCTGATGTAACATTAATATCAGGTCCTACAAATCTTTCTATCCCACAAAACCTTAAAAAATTTGTAAAAATAGAGTCAGCACAGGATTTGTATGAAGCAGTAGTATCAAATCTAAGTGAAAATAAAATAGTAATTCAAAGTGCAGCAGTTGCAGATTACAAACCAAAGACATATTCTGACAAAAAGATTAAAAAGAAGAATGATGATTTATCAATAGAACTAAGTAGGAATTATGATATTGCTTATGAAATAGGAAAAATAAAAGAAGACAGGATATTAGTAGGATTTGCAGCTGAAACTAACGACCTTATAGAACATGCCAAAGGAAAAATAAAAAAGAAAAATCTAGATTTTATTGTGGCAAATGATTTAACTAAAGAAGGTGCTGGTTTTAGAACTGACACTAACATTGTAAAAATAATAGATGTAGAAGGAAATATTACTGAGTATCCTAAAATGAAAAAAGAAGAAGTAGCTAATGTTATTTTAAATAAAATTAAAGTGTTACTTGAGAAATAAGAACTTTTTTAAATATGATATTTGTGTATTTTATCACAGCTAAAGTAGCTGAAAGCTGCAATTTAATTTTAGCGAGTAAAAACTCGCAAATGTCAGTTAAATTGTAGTTTTCAGCATTTATTTTGCCATAAAGTATAAAATATAATTAATAGTTAACTATTAAGATATAATTAATATTATTAATGACTTGAAATTTTTTATAAATACTGAGATTTTTGACATTTTGTAAAATATATTAGAATATGAACAGTAGATTAAATTTAAGTAGAGGTTTTACAATGAAAAAATATGCAAAGGTAATAGTGAGAAGTAATACTATATACACAGATAATTTATTTACATATCAAATTCCTGTATTTTTATCGGAATCTATAAGAATTGGACATAGAATATTAGTTCCATTTGGAAGGGGTAATAAACCAACAGAAGCCTTTGTATTTCAATTTACAGATAATTTAGAAGAAAAAATAAAGACAAAAGAAATAATTGATGTATTAGATGAGAATCCAATATTTAGAGAAGAAGACTTGGAATTGGTTTATTGGATGAAAAATAGATATTTGTGCACTTATATAGAATGTATAAATTTAATATATCCAAAAGGATACAAATTAAATAATTATAAGGTAATATTATTAGGTGAAAATTTAATTGAGTTAAACGAAGCTCAATTAAAGGAAAAGATATTGACCTTAAGTGATAAAAATAGAGAAATAGTAGAAAAAGTAATTGATAGTAAAGGAAAAATTAAGGTTGATAAGTTAAAATATATACCAAATCTAAATAGTTCTTTGTACACGATGAATAAAAATGGAATTATAAAGTTATGTTGGGAATACAAAAACCACAAAAATGAAAAGAAAGTATGTTATATATCTTTGAGCTTGGAAAGTGATAAAATTGATGATTATATAGAACAAAATAAAATAAATGTGGGAAGCAAGCAAAAAGAGATATTAAGTTTTCTTAAAAATAATGAAAATGTAGAGATAAATGATTTATTAGACTTATTAAATGCTTCAAGACAAAGTATAACTTCTTTAAATAAAAAAAAGTTAATAACATTAGAGTTTAAGGATTATTATAGAGAACCAAAAAGTATTTACAAATCTACATCAAAAAGTATAAAATTAAACAATGAGCAACAACAAGCGGTTGATGAGATAAAGTCGAATATGTTTGTGGATGATAAAAAACCATACTTAATTCATGGTGTAACAGGAAGTGGAAAAACTGAAGTTTATATGGAAATAATAGAATTTGCATTAAATCAAGGTTTAGATAGTATATTTTTAGTTCCTGAAATAGCATTAACTCCTCAAACAATAGATAGGTTGAAGAGTAGATTTGGTGATTTAGTAGGAGTGTTTCACAGTAAACTATCTGAAGGGGAAAAGCACGATGTCTATAAAGCTGTAAAAGCAGGTAGAATAAGAATTTTAATTGGAGCTAGGTCAGCTATATTTGCACCTTTTAATTCTTTAGGACTTATAATAATTGATGAATTTCATGAGTCATCATATAAGTCTGAGAAGAATCCAAAATTTAATGCCATAGAGGTAGCTAGATTTATGGCATTAAAAAATAATTTAACTCTTATTTTAGGTTCAGCTACTCCTTCAATTGAAGAATATTATAAAGCAAAATCTGGAGAATACAAACTCATAAATATAAAAAATAGAGCAAATGATAAACCTCTTCCTAATATTGAAGTTGTAGACATGAAAGAAGAACTGAATAAGGGAAATAGGAGTATATTCAGTTTTAAACTACAAAAAGAAATAAGTTGTGCAATTGAAGAGCATAGTCAAGTTATACTATTCTTAAATAGAAGAGGTTATGCAAATTTTGTATCTTGTAGAAAGTGTGGGTATGTGTTCCAATGTGAAAATTGTGATATATCTTTAACTTATCATAAGAAAAGTAACACTGGAAGATGTCACTATTGTGGTTATGAGAAAGAAATCCCAAAGGAGTGTCCTGAGTGTAAAAGTCATTATGTTAAACCTTTTGGAGTTGGTACTCAAAAGATTGAGGAAGAATTAAAAAGCATTTTTCCAGATGTAAGAACATTACGAATGGATAAGGATACAACTTCAAAAAAAGGTGCTTTAGATGAAATACTAAATAAATTTAAAGATAAAGAAGCAGATGTACTTATTGGGACGCAGATGTTAAGTAAAGGGTTAGATTTTGATAATGTAACTTTAGTGGGTATTTTATCTGCAGATATGATATTAAATTTTCCAGACTTTAAAAGTTTTGAAACTACATTTCAGTTGATAACTCAAGTCTCTGGAAGAGCGGGGAGAGCTGATAAAGAGGGAAAAGTAGTACTTCAGACCTATGACACTGAACACTATGCTATTAAGCATGCTATTGAATATGATTATGAGGGTTTTTATGAAGATGAGATAAAAATAAGAAAAGCGTTTGGATATTCTCCTTTTAATAACATGTTGAGTGTAGTTGTTAGTGGGGAAAATGAAAGGTTAGTAATAAAAAATATAAAAAATATGCATGCATCATTGATTTATTTATTAGAAAAAAGGGGTATAAATGATTTAGGATTTATATTAGGTCCAAACCCATGTTCAATATCAAAAATAAATCAAAATTATCGATGGCAGATACTCTTTAAAGATGAAAATATTGAAATTAATCTGTTAAAGGGTATAATAAAATATATATGTATAACAAAACGAGATTTGATATTTGATAAGGATATCAATGTATCTATAGATATTAATCCAAACAGTGTATTATAAATTTAGGAGGAAATATAATGGCTTTAAGACAAATAGTTCAAATAGGAGAACCAGTATTAAGAAAGAAATCAAAAAAGGTTGAAAAAATTGATGAAAAAATAATACAATTATTAGATGATATGGCAGAAACTATGTATGATGCTGATGGTGTTGGATTAGCTGCACCTCAAGTTGGAATTTTAAAAAGAGCAGTAGTAATAGATATTGGAGAAGAACTTATAGAACTTATAAATCCTGAAATAATAGAAACATCTGGAGAGCAAATAGATGAGGAAGGATGTTTAAGTGTTGTTGGAGAAGCTGGAGATGTTAGAAGACCAAATTATGTAAAAGTTAGAGCTTTAAATAGAAATGGTGAAACTATAGAGCTAGAAGGGGAAGAACTTTTAGCTAGAGCATTTTGTCATGAGATAGACCATTTAGATGGAATTTTATTTGTTGACAGAATAGAAAAGTAGTAGGAGTTGATTTAATGAAAATAGTATTTATGGGGACACCTGATATAGCTGTTCCTTGTTTACAAAAAATAATAGATGAAAAGTATGATATATTAGGTGTTGTAACTCAGCCAGACAAACCAAAAGGAAGAGGTAAAAAACTGGGAATGAGTCCAGTAAAAGAGCTTGCAATTGAAAATAATATACCTGTATATCAACCAATCAAAGCTAGAGATGAAGAATTTATAGATACAATGAAATCTCTAAATCCAGATGTAGTAGTAGTTGTAGCTTTTGGACAGATACTTCCAAAAGAGATACTAGAAATTCCTAAACTTGGATGTATAAATGTTCATGTGTCTTTACTTCCAAAATATAGAGGTGCTGCACCTATAAATTGGGTAATAATAAACGGTGAGGAAAAGACTGGTGTTACAACTATGTACATGGATGAAGGTTTAGATACTGGAGACATGATATTAAAAACAGAAGTAAATCTTGATGAAAATATAACAGCAGGAGAACTTCATGATAAAATGATGAATATGGGTGCAGAAACTTTAAAGGAAACATTAAAGTTAATTGAAGAAGGCACTGCACCAAGAGAGGTGCAAAACCATGAAGAATTTTCTTATGCCCCAATAATGAATAAATCATTAGGAAATATAGATTTTTCAAAAAATGCTATGGAAATACACAATTTAATTAGAGGTGTAAATCCATGGCCAAGTGCTTATACTACTTATAATGGTGTTACAATGAAAATTTGGAAAACTAAAGTATTAGATGAAAAAAGTACAAAAAATGCAGGTACAATAATTGATGTAAATAAAGATGGTATAAAAGTTAGTACTAAAGATAAGGTACTTTTAATTGAAGAAATTCAGATGCCAAATAAAAAGAGAATGTTGGTTGGTGAATATATAAAAGGGAATACTATAGAAACTGGTTTAGTATTGGGTTAGGTGAAAACTATGACAGATATAAGGAAGTATTTAACAAGTGTTGGGATTTTAATTTTAATATTAGGGATTTTAATAGGAGTTGTAAACTTTTTTATAATGAGTTTAACTCAAATATTTTCTTTAGCAATAAATATTATAATAATATCACTAATACTTATAATACTATGTTCAACAATAATTACTTATAGAGTAATTAAAGGTAAGAATGTTAACTCAAATATAATGAAAATAAACTTTAAGATTGCCAGTTGCTTATTTCCTATTGTATCTTTCATTGCATCATCATTTGGTATGTCAAAAAGTGAGATTAGAAGGATATATATAAAGTTAAATAATGAATATATATACAGTAATAAATATAATTTTAATCCAGAGGATATAATAATTTTAATACCTCATTGTATTCAAGAGAATAGTTGTAAATTAAAAGTTACTAATGATATAGATAATTGTAAAGAATGTGGAAGATGCAACATAGGAGAATTAACTAAGTTAAAGAAGAAAAGTAAAGTAAAAATTTTTGTAGCTACAGGTGGAACTTTAGCTAGAAAGATTATAATAGACAATAAACCTAAAGCTGTTATAGCTGTTGCATGTGAAAGAGATTTAACATCTGGAATACAAGATATAAAAAAAATTCCTGTTTTAGGTGTATTTAACAAAAGACCTAATGGACCTTGTGTAAATACTAATGTAGATATGATAGATATTGAAAAAGCTATAGATTTTTTAACAGGAAAACAAACTAACTTGTAATTAAACTGTTTTTAAGCTATATGAATATTAAGAGGATGTGTAAAAATATATTTTAGGAGAGTGTTATTTATGTACCCTGTATATGGCGGGTTTTGGGGATTTGACCCTACGATGATTATATTAATTCCAGCTATACTATTCACTGCATATGCGCAATTTAAAGTGAGTTCAACAACAAATAAGTATTTGAGAGTAAAAACACGTCGAGGATATACTGGAGAACAAACAGCAAGAAGAGTACTTGATTCAAATGGTCTATATGATGTAAGTATAGAAATGGTTAGAGGTCATTTAAGTGACCACTATGACCCAAGAAGAAAGGTAGTAAGGTTATCAGAAGATGTATATTATGGTTCTTCTATAACTTCTGTTGCAGTAGCTGCACATGAGTGTGGTCATGCAATGCAGCATGCTAAAGGTTATGCTCCTCTTCAAATAAGAAGTAGCTTAGTGCCAGTAGTAAATTTTGCATCAAGTATATCTTGGTTTCTAATATTTATAGGATTTATTATGGCTGGTCCATTTTTAAAAATTGGGATACTATTGTTTTCAGCTTCAGTATTATTTCAGATAATAACATTACCTGTAGAATTTAATGCTTCAAGTAGAGCAATTGTTCAACTTGGAAATTTAGGGATTATAGATGAAAGTGAGTCAAGACAAAGTAGAAAAGTACTTTCAGCAGCTGCTTTAACATATGTTGCAGCAGCATTGGTTTCAATACTTCAATTACTTAGATTGTTACTAATAGCTCAAAGAAGAGATGACTAAAAGTAAAGTGGGTTGTTTAGAAACAACCCTTTTTTATGTTTAATAAAAGGGAGAAATTTATATGGACGCAAGAGAAATTGGATTTAAAGTATTATGCGATATAGAGAAAAACAATAACTATTCAAATATTGCAATAAACAAACATTTTAAAAACTTAGAAATAAGTGATATGGATAGAGGACTTGCAACAGAATTAATCTATGGAGTAATAGAAAATAAGTATTATTTAGATTACATAATCAATAAACTTTCAAAAATAAAAGTAAAAAAAATGTCAACTTATGTTAAAATCTTTTTAAGAATGGGAACATATCAAATTTTATTTTTGGATAGTATATCAGATTATGCAGCAGTTAATGAAACTGTAAAATTAGCTAAGAAATACGATAAAAAATCTTCTGGTTTCATAAATGCTATTCTTAGAAATGAAATAAGAAGTAAAGATACTATAATGGACATAACTGAGGAAGATAGTGTAAAATACCTATCTATAAAGTATTCTTATAATTCTTGGATTATAAAAAATTGGATGGATAATTTTGGACAAGAATTTACTGAAGATTTATTGGAAGCAAACAATGAAAAGCCGAGTATCTATATAAGAACAAATACACTTAAAACAAGTAGAGAAGAACTTATTGAAAAATTAAATGCAATGGGTATTGTATGTTTTAAAGTTCCTATGGTAGAAGAAGCTATTAAAGTCGAAAAAATGAAGAATATAGAAAAAAATGAATTATTTAAGGCTGGTTTATTTACAATTCAAGATATAAGTTCTATGATAGTAGGGAAAGTAATTAATCCAAAAGAAGATTCATCTGTTTTGGATGTATGTAGTGCTCCTGGTGGAAAATCTACTCACTTAGCTACTTTGATGAATAATACTGGTAAAGTAATAGCTAGAGACATTTTTGACCATAAATTAAAGCTTATAAAAGCTACTGTAAATAGGCTAGGTATTAAAAATGTATATGTAGAAAAGTTTGATGCTTCTGAAATTGATGAAAATAGTATAAGTAAATTCGATTATGTTTTGGCAGATGTTCCTTGTTCTGGCCTTGGCATAATAAGACGTAAGCCAGAAATTAAGTACAAGAAAGAAGAAGAATTAAAAGATATTACTTCTATACAAAAGCAAATTTTAGAAAATGCATCAAAGTATGTTAAGATTGGTGGAAATTTAGTATATAGTACATGTACAATTCAAGATGTGGAAAATATAAATATAATTACTTCTTTTATTGAAGACAATAATAATTTTGAATTAACTCCAATTGATACAATAAATGTAGACTTGGATAATCAAGATAAAGGATATTTAAAGATATATCCTAATATTCATGGAATAGATGGTTTTTTCATAGCAAAATTAAAGAGAATAAGGTAGTGAAGATAATGGAAAAGAAAAAGGTAGTATTAAAAAATTTTACTGAAGATGAACTTAAAGAATTTATGAAAACTATAGATGAAAAGCCTTTTAGAGGAAGTCAAATATTTGCCTGGATATATAAGGGTGCAAAAACTTTTGATGATATGAATAATATACCAAAAAGTTTGAGAAATAAATTAGAGGAAGTCTCATGTATAGGACATATAGATATAGAATTAAAATTAGAGTCTAAAGTAGATGGTACAAAAAAATATTTGTTTTTATTAGATGATGGAAATATAATAGAAACTGTGATGATGGATTATGATAGTAGGGTTACTGTCTGTATTTCTAATCAAGTGGGTTGTAGAATGGGATGTAATTTCTGTGCATCTACAATGGATGGATTGATTAGAAATTTAGAACCTTGGGAGATTTTAGACCAAGTTATTAAAATTCAAGAAGATACTGGAAAGAGAGTATCAAATCTTGTATTGATGGGAAGTGGCGAGCCACTTGATAATTTTGAAAACACAAAACAATTTTTAAAGATAATTAATGAAAAAAATGGACTTAATATAGGGTATAGACACATAACTCTTTCAACTTGTGGGATAGTACCTAAAATGTATGAATTGGCAGACTTAAAAATAGCTATAAATTTAGCTTTATCACTTCATTCACCATATGACGAAGAAAGGCGAAAAATTATGCCTGTAGCCAATGCTTACTCCATTAAAGAAATATTGGATGCATGTAGATATTATATAAAAAAGACGAATAGAAGGGTCACATTTGAATATTCTCTTATAAAAGGAGTAAATGACTCAGAACAAGAAGCAAGGGCATTAGCTAAGCTCCTAAAAGGTATGCTTTGCCATGTGAATTTAATTCCAATAAATAAAGTCGAAGAAAGAGAATATGAAAAGCCTGATAAAGCATTTATTTATAAGTTTAGGGATAGTTTAGAGAAAAATAATATACCTGCCACAGTTAGAATGTCTATGGGTTCTGATATTAGTGGAGCTTGTGGGCAATTGAGAAGAAAATACAAGTAATTTGTAAGGAGGAAGTCGTATGGTTTATAGTTGTGCCTCCCATATAGGTAAAATAAGAAAAAACAATGAAGACTATTGTGAGGGAGAAGTTATAGATACAGAACATGGTCCAATAGGAATATTTGCCATAGCTGATGGAATGGGCGGTCATAAAAAAGGTGAGGTTGCCAGTAAATTAGCAGTAGAAAATATAATTGATTTTCTAAAAGAAAACTTATTACAGCATGATAATGTAAAAATAGACTATATAGATGATATATTAAAACAGGCTTATAATAATGTAAACTCAATTGTGCACAAAAAATCTATGGAAGATATAGAATTTGAAGGAATGGGAACTACATTAGTTACAGCTATAGTGTATAATAATGTCTTATATGTGGCAAATGTTGGAGATAGCAGATGTTATTTGTTAACAGGTGAAAAATTTGATAAAATAACTATAGACCATTCCGTGGTTGAAGAACTTATGATGGCTCATGTTATTACAGAAGAGGAGGCAAGAAGACATCCACAAAGGAATAGAATAACTAGAGCAATTGGAACAGATGATATGGTTGTTGTAGATATTTTTAAGAAAGAAATTAAAAAAAGTGATATAATACTTCTTGCGACAGATGGATTAACTGGGTTTATTGACGATGAAGATATAAGAGATTTAATATTAGATTATGAATACGAGAGAATTAGTAATATAAGTGAAGAATTGATAAGTATGGCCAATGATGTTTCTGGTAAAGATAATGTTTCGGTTATAGTGATAAAAGTATAATTAGGACGGTGATATTGTGGGAGATACAATTTTAGGAAATCGATATGAAATCATCAGAAAGATTGGTGATGGAGGTATGGCCTTTGTATATGAGGCTAAAGACAGGTTATTAAATAGGACCGTTGCGCTCAAGGTACTTAGACCTGAATTTGTTGATGATGATGAATTTTTAACAAAATTTAAAAGAGAGGCAGAGGCAGTAGCGAGTCTTTCTCATCCAAATATAGTAAATGTTTATGATGTTGGTGAAGATGGAAAAGTTCACTACATTGTAATGGAGTTTGTAGATGGTAAGAACTTAAAAGAGATTATACAAGATGAAGGTACATTAGATGAATATACTGCATTAGATATAACAAAACAAATAGCTATGGCACTTAGTGCTGCGCATAAAAAGGGGATTATACATAGAGATATAAAACCTCATAATATTCTCATATCCAATGAAGGAAGAGTAGTAAAAGTAGCTGATTTTGGTATAGCTAAAGCTGTCTCAAACTCAACAATGACCAATATTGGGAGTATAATTGGTTCAGTACATTATTTTTCACCAGAACAAGCCAAAGGTAAATTTGTAACTAATAATGCTGACTTGTATTCTTTAGGTATAGTCTTATATGAAATGTTGATAGGAAAAGTTCCATTTAGAGGAGATAGTCCAATTTCTATAGCTCTTCAACATATTAATGATGATATAGATTTTACATCAGAAGAAAAGGTTAGGATTCCACAAAGTGTAAGAACTACAATAAAAAAGCTTACAGAAAAATCTAGTGCAGATAGATACCAATCTGCTGAGGAATTGATAGAAGACATTGAGTATATAGAAAAAAATATCGATTTAGATTTTATAAAAGAATATGATGATTTTGCAACTAAGAAAATTGATGAAAAGGAAATTAATAAAGTTGTAAATCCAATACTTGCAAAGCCAGCTCCCGAAAAAGTAGTCAAGCCTGTTGAAGTTGCTGATTTGGATGAAGATGATGATTACTACGATGATTTTTATGATGAAGATGAAGATGAAGATGAGGAAGAGATAATGAGAGCTAAGAAGAATCAGAAACCGAAGAATACTCCAAGTAAGAGGGCTAAGAAAAAGAAGAAAAAACAGGAAAGTCCAAAGTCTAGAAAAAGATTAAAAGTAATAGCTGCTATTTTAATAGTGATATTATGTGCTCAAGTATTCTTAGCATATAAATTTTTATTTGCAGGAGGATTTGGGAATAAGTCTTTAAGTGTTCCTAATCTTGTAAATATGACTTTAGAAGAAGCTCAAAGTACTGTTGAAAAAGAAGGATTATCCTTAAGTGTAAAAAGTGAAGAATATAGTAGTGAAGTAGATGAAAACTGTATAATATCACAGACACCTGAAGGAGGAAGTACAAATGTTAAGAAGGGTGATACTATAAATGTTGTTGTAAGTAAAGGTGCAAATCAAGCTTCTGTTCCTAATGTAGTAGGACTCACTTTGAGTAATGCAAAACAACTTATTGAAGAAAATAATTTAAAAGTGGGAACAGTTAAGTATGAGTATAGTTCAATATATAAAGAAGGTACAGTTTTAAATCAAAGTCCAGGAGCTAGTTCATCAAGAGCTCAAGAGGGTGATGAGATAAACCTATATGTGAGTAAAGGCTCAGAAAAATCAAATACACAGACACCAACAACACCAGACAAAACACCAACAACACCTGATGATGATACAAAAACACCTGGTTCAAACTCAGGAAATAATGGTAGTAACTCAGGAGGCTCAAACTCAGGAAACAGTGGAGGAAATTCAGGAAATAATGGTAGTAACTCAGGAGGCTCAAACTCAGGAAATAGTGGCGGAAACTCAGGAAATAATGGCAGTAACTCAGGAGATAATGGAGATAACTCAGGAGGTTCAAATTCGGGCGGAAATGGAGATAACTCAGGAGGCTCAAACTCAGGAAATAGTGGAGATAATTCAGGAGGTTCAAGTTCAGGAGGAAATGGAGAAACTCCATCTGGAACTGGCGGAAATATTGGTAAAACAGAATAAACATTAGCAAAATAAGAGCTGTCTTTTTATGGAAACTATTTTCTTTAAAGAGGCAGTTTGTTTTGTATAAAATATGAAATTGGTTATAATAAAGGAGAAAAGCATTTATGATAAATAAAACAGTTTTAATTACAGGAGGAGCTAGAGGTATTGGTAAAGCTATGTCTGAAGCTTTTGCAAAAGAAGGATATAATGTATTAATAAATTTTAATAAGTCAGAAGATGAAGCTAATGAGTTATATACTAAATTAAGTGAAAAAAATTCCTATGTAAAACTTTTTAAAGCAGATGTTTCAAATAGAGTAGAAGTAGAGAATATGATAGATTACTGTGTAAAAGAATTTGGTGGATTGGATGTACTTGTAAATAATGCTGGTATAAGTCAAGACAAGTTATTTACAGATATAACTGATGAAGACTGGGATAGGATGATGAATATTAACTTAAAAGGATGTTTTTATTGTTCACAAGTGGCTTTAAAATACATGATATCAGAAAAAAAAGGGAATATAATTAATATATCTTCGATTTGGGGAATATCAGGTGCTTCTTGTGAAGTGCATTATTCTATAACAAAAGCAGGTATAATAGGTATGACAAAGGCATTAGCTAAAGAAGTTGGACCATCAAATATTAGGATAAATAGTATAGCTCCAGGAGTCATTAATACTGACATGCTATCTGAATATAATAGTGAAGATATAAATGTTCTTGTAGAAGAAACTCCACTAATGAGGCTAGGTACTCCAGACGATATAGCAAATTGTGCTATTTTCTTAGCATCAGATAAATCAAATTTTATCACTGGTCAGGTAATTAGCCCAAATGGAGGATTTGTTATTTAAAAAAAATGTGGTATTATATAAAAATAGGAAATAATAACACGATATACTGCTAATGAACAGTATGTGTTTATATAAATTTTATAAAGGGAGGCATTTGATGCTAGAAGGAAAAATTATAAAGGGGATTAGTGGATTTTATTATGTTGATACAGATAATGGTATTTATGAATGCAAGGCTAGAGGAATCTTTAGAAAGAAGAAAATAACACCTTTAGTTGGTGATAGAGTAAAAATAAGTATTGTTGATGAAGAAGAAAAAAAAGGTATTTTAGAAGAAATAGATAGTAGAGATACAGAACTTATAAGACCTCCTATAGCAAACGTAGATAAGGCGTTAATAGTATTTGCAATAAAAAATCCTAAACCAAACTTGTCTCTTTTAGATAGATTTATAGTTTTGGCAGAAAAAGAAAATTTAGAAACTGTAATAATCCTTACAAAAGCAGATTTAGATGATAATGATACGTTAGAAACTGTTAAAAATATATATGAACTTAGTGGATATAAGGTTATTCCAGTAAGTAATATTACTAAGTTAAATATAGAGAAAGTAAAAGAAGAATTAAAGGAAAATGTTGTAGTATTTGCAGGCCCATCTGGAGTTGGAAAATCAAGCTTATTAAATGAAATAGATGCGAACTTTAAACTACAAACTGGAGTAGTAAGTGATAAAATAAAAAGAGGAAAGCATACTACTCGCCATGCAGAACTCTTAAAGTTGGAATTTGGTGGAATGGTTGCAGATACACCAGGTTTTAGTTCGCTTGCACTTGAAGACATAGAAGAAGTTGAGCTTAAAGATTATTTTATAGAATTTGATAAATTTAATGATTGTAAGTTTGGTTCAAAATGTATTCACGAAAATGAACCTAATTGTGCTATAAAAGAAGCTGTTGCAAATGGAGAAATATCTAAAGAAAGATATGATAGTTATATACAGCTACTAAATGAAATAAGACAAAATAACAGTAGGAGGTATTAGAAGTATGATTAAATTAGCACCATCAATATTATCAGCAGATTTTGCGAAATTATTGGAAGATGTAAGAAAGGTAGAGAGTGCAGGATGTGAGTATCTTCATATCGATGTAATGGATGGACACTTTGTACCAAACATTACATTAGGTCCACTTGTAGTTAAAAGCTTAAAAAAAGAAAATATAAATATGGTATTTGATGCTCATCTTATGATAGAAAATCCAGACCAATATATTGAAGAGTTTGTAAAAGCAGGATGTGACATAATAACTGTTCATCAGGAAGCTTGTGTGCATCTACATAGAACTATACAAAATATAAAATCACATGGAATAAAAGCTGGTGTTGTACTTAATCCAGCTACACCAATAGATACTATTAAGCATGTTCTACCTGATTTGGATATGGTATTATTAATGTCTGTTAATCCTGGATTTGGAGGTCAATCATTTATACCTTGTGTTCTAGATAAAATTAAGGAGTTAAAAGCTATTATAGATAATCAAGGCTTAAACATCGATATAGAAGTTGATGGTGGTATAAGCCCTAAAAATGTGGCTGAAGTTGTAAAAGCAGGGGCTAATGTAATAGTAGCAGGTTCTGCAATATTTGGAAGTGATGACATTCAAGAAACCGTTAATTTATTTAGAAAGAATGCTTCTCTTGAAGAATTGGTTTAAATTTAATAATGAAAATATGTATTATTTTAAATGGAGAAATTGAAGATTACGAAATTACAAGAGATATTATAACTAAAGAATGTTATGACTATATAATATGTGCAGATGGAGGGGCAAATCATGCCTACAAAATGGAAATCATGCCAGATTATATATTAGGCGATTTAGATTCAGTGGAAGAAGAAAAGGTAGATTTCTATAGAAACAAAGGTGTTAAATTTGAAAAATTTCCATCTAAGAAAGATGAGACTGATACAGAGCTTTGTCTTTTTTTAGCTAAGACTCTTAAAGCAAATCATATTGATTTTTTTGGAGCTTTAGGTGGAAGGATTGACCATACAATTACCAATGTAAATCTATTATACTATCTAAAAGAAGATGGTATATATTCTAGAATACTATCAGATAAAGAAGAAATGTATATAGTTATGAATGAGGAAATTACCTTATATGGCAATGCAGGTGACACTATTTCTGTAATAGCTATAAAAGGAGATGCTAAAGGGGTAACACTTACTGGTTTAGAATATCCTCTAGATAACTATTATATGAAATACTCTGTGCCTATTGGAATGTCAAATGTTATGCTAAGTGATTCTTGCAGAATTAAAGTAGAGCAAGGGTGTGCACTTGTAGTTAGAAATTTATAAAAATCGATTTTGACAATTGATTTTATATTACAAAGCAGATACAATCAAGTAAAATATATTTATGATTGTATCTGTTTTTTAGTATATAATTATAAATATATGATAAATTTTGGACATAAGGGGGATTTTTTTGTGGTAGATAGTATTATTTTTGATTTAGATGGAACATTATGGGATTCAACTGAAGAAGTATGCAAGGTCTGGCAGGATGTTTTAAATAAACATGAAGATATAGACTTAAATGTCACAAGAGAGTTGTTTAGAAGTGTTATGGGTCTTTCTTTTGATGAAATAGCTAATCGTTTATTTCCAAATCTAAATGAAGAAGAAAGAAAGAATTTATTGAATGAATGTTCTTTAAAAGAATGTGACTATTTATCTGAAAATGGAGCTAAGTTATTTGACGATATAGAAGATACTCTGAAGTTGTTATCTCAAAAATATAAATTATTCATAGTAAGTAATTGTCAGGCTGGATATATAGAATCTTTTTTAAAAGCACATAAATTAGAACAGTATTTTATAGATTTTGAATGTCCTGGAAATACTGGTTTGCATAAAGGTGAGAATAATAAGCTTATAATCGATAGAAATAAATTAAGTAATCCAATTTATATTGGAGACACTCAAGGTGATGCAAATAGTGCTAAGTTCGTGAATATACCTTTTATATATGCAAAATATGGATTTGGAAATGTGGATGGATATGAATATTCTATAGACTCATTTAAAGATTTATTAGAACATGATATATTAAAATAAGGTGAGTTTAAAGATTATATTAATATAATAAAAAAGTTATGGGGGGATTTAAAAATGGAATTACAAGATACTATTTTTAAAAGACAAAGTGTAAGAAAATTTAAAAATGAAGATGTTTCAGATGAAGATATTTTAAAAATGATAAAAGCAGCTGGAGCAGCTCCATCAGGGAAAAATATTCAAAACTGGCATTTTGTAGTTATAAAGAGACGTGATTTAATGGAAAAAATCGCAGATGTAATAACTAAAAAACAACAAGAAATACTTGTAGAAATGGATAAAGTATCAGTAGAAAAAGCTAATAGATTTAGAAAGTTTGTACCAAACTTTACATTATTCTACTTAAAAGCTCCAGTTTTAGTATTAGTTTTTACAAAAGTATATAATCCATCAGGGTATTATGAATTAGAGCTTATAGATGCACCTAAAGAGACTATAGATAAGTTATTTATAAGAAATCCAGGTATGCAAAGTTTAGGTGCTGCAATTGAAAACTTTACATTATCAGCAATTGAATTAGGGTATGGCTCTTGTTGGTTGACAAGTCAAAACTATGCAGCAGATGAGATAGAAGCCATTTTAGAAGCAGAAACTGGATTTGAAAAGGGAGAGTATTTTTTAGGCGCAATGTTAGCTCTTGGAGTACCAGAAGACAACCTAAAGAGTCCATCTAAAAAGCCAGTAGAAGAAATATGTACATTTATAAAGTAAAAATAATGATTTTTATAAAAATAAATTAAAATAAAAATAAGTATGTTAAAAGTTAAAAAGTAGATTTTATTGATATTATATTTCAAATCATTGATTTGATTAATACAATAAGAGCTACTTTTTTTGTGTATATTAATGTTGAACGTCTTTAAATCTTTAGAAAATCTTTAGAAAAGTATGTATAATATCTTTAGTTTTTAACTTTAATATTAAGTATATAAACAAAATAAAACAATACTAAATTGTGCTAGAGGGAGGTTTTTAAAATGAGAATTAAGTTCAAATAACTGAAATCAAGAGATATAAATCTATAAAAAAATGGAAAAACTTCTATCATATTGTATAATCATAGATGTAAAGAAAACTTTCAAATTAATTAATAAAAGGAGATTAAAATGAATTCATATAATATTTTGGTGGTAGAAGATGAAAAGGAAATAGCAGATGCTATAGAAATATATCTATTAAATCAAGGATATAATGTTTTTAAGGGGTACAATGGAGTGGAAGGGCTTAAAGTTATAGAAGACCAAGAAATACATTTAGCTATAATTGATATAATGATGCCTAAAATGGATGGAATAACACTTACCATGAAACTTAGAGAAAATCATAATTTCCCAGTAATAATGTTATCTGCAAAATCAGAGGAAGTTGATAAAATAATGGGACTTAACATAGGAGCAGATGATTATGTGACAAAGCCTTTTAAACCATTAGAGTTATTGGCTAGAGTTAATTCACAACTTAGAAGATATACTAAGTATCTAAACATGATTGGAGATAAAGAGCAAAGTGTAGAAACTAGTGACAGTGTATTTGTAATAGGTGGATTAGAATTAAATGAAAACACGAAAGAAGTTAGTATTGATGGAAAATATATAAAAACAACTCCTATAGAATTTAAAATACTAAGTTTACTTATGAGAAATGCAGGAAGAGTTTTTTCTGCTGATGAAATATACGAAAGAGTTTGGAATGAGAATGCTGTAAATACAGATACAGTCATGGTACATGTTAGGAATATAAGGGAAAAAATAGAGATAGACCCAAAAAATCCAAAATATTTGAAGGTGGTGTGGGGTGTTGGATACAAAATTGAAAAAATTTAAAGATAAATATATAGTTACTATTATAGTTTTTATACTCATGTTATCAGCATCATTAGGTATGATTAGTCAATATTCTACTATACAAGCAGGTGCTAAAGGTGGAGCTAAGAATCCATTTGAACAAGAAGGTTTTGTAGATGATATATATAAAGGTAGTTATGTTTTATATCATAATATGAAAGAAGATCAAGAAGGTAAAATGATACAACCATCAAAGCTTTTTATAAATGAAGAGACTATAAACTATATAAAAAATGTAAGTAAAGAAAAAAACTTATATGATGGTTCAGAAAGCTATTATACAGATGATAGTATTAATGCAGATTTTAATGAAAACTTTGAAAGTTGGGAGTCTTTTATTAATAATTCAGGAAAAAATTTAAAATATTATTTGCTTGATAAAGAAAAAAATTTCGAACTTTTCAATGAAGATAAAGAATTAAGGGCTCTTGATACAACAAAGAATGATAGTTCAGGAGAAAATTCTGATGAAAGTCAGACAAAAAATACAACAATGAGCAATGAAGAGAGACAAAGTAAGCTTAAGGATATAAAGGATAATTATAGATTTTATGTTGCAATGAATTTTGATAAAGATGGAAAAGTAAATGTTGTCGATTCTTATGGAGTAAATCAAAAAGTTATTAACCAAATGTTGCTATCTAAAGCAAGAGAAGATTTAATGAATACCAATTTAGGTGGAAATTCAATTTCATATAAACTAACACCAATAAAAAATGTAACAGTAGTATATGCTGTGCCTAAAGTAATAAGCAAAGATGATAGTACAGAGTATGGTTATGGAAGTATTTATAACAGTGATAATATAAGTGCATATATAAACAATGTAGAAAATAATTCTTATTATAAAATTTCTGGAATGATTTTAAAAATTATATTAGCTATAGTCGTGATTGTAGCTTTGGCATTCCCATATAGAAAATCTAAGGAATTAATGGGATTTGATACATTATCAAAAATACCATTAGAGATACTTTTTATTGCTGTTGTTATTGTACAGGGGATTGTAGACTTATATCCAACTGGAATAATAAGTGGTACCTTGAATGGAAATTATGTAGAGTATCTAATAAATAATGATATAAGTGCTAAAATGGCAAGTATATTGGTAAGCTTGATGAATCTAACTTATTGGTTTGTAATATTCTCAATAATATTTGTATTTATAACACTTTTAAAATATATTTTAAATGTTGGAATAAGAGAGTATTTTGTAAAGAGTACTATAACAGGAATGTTCCTTGTATGGTTTAAAAAAGTAGGAAAAAAAGCTATTAATAAAATTAGAACAATAGATTTGAAAGAAAAACCAAATAAAACTATAGTTATAATTCTTGGAGTAAACTTATTAATTATAGTTATAATGTGTAGTATGTGGTTCTTTGGGATAATACTAGCAATAATTTACTCAATAGTTTTATTTAAAGTACTATCTGATTATTCTAAAAAGACAGTATGTGAATATAATCAACTTTTAGATGTTACGAAGAAAATTTCAGATGGAAACTTAGAAGTAAATATGGAAAAAGATTTAGGATTTTTTAATCCTATAAAAGATGAACTAGGAAATATTCAAACTGGGTTTAAAAAAGCTGTTGATGAAGAAGTTAAGAGTCAAAAGATGAAAACAGAGCTTATATCAAATGTATCACATGACTTAAAAACACCTTTAACATCTATAATCACTTATATAGATTTATTAAAAGATGAAAATATAACAGAAGAAAATCGTAGATTGTACATTGATACATTGGATAGAAAATCACAAAGATTACAACATTTAATAGAAGATTTGTTTGAAGTAAGTAAGGTAAATAGTGGAGATGTACATTTGAATATAGTAAATGTGGATATTGTATCTCTAATGAAACAGACACTTTTAGAATTAGATGACAAAATTACAGATTCATCTCTAATATTAAAAAATAATTTTTCTAGTGAAAAGATAATATTACCACTGGATAGTCAGCGTACATTTAGAGTATTTGAAAATCTTATAATGAATATAAGTAAGTATGCAATGCCAAGCTCAAGAGTGTATATTGATATTTTAGAAACAGATAATAAAGTAACTGTTATGCTTAAGAATATGTCTGCAACTGAGATTGATTTTAGTGTAGATGATATAATGGAGAGATTTGTAAGAGGGGATAAGTCACGTAATACAGAAGGCTCTGGACTTGGTCTAGCAATAGCAAAAAGTTTTGTAGAGTTGCAGGGTGGAAAGATGAATATAAGTGTGGATGGTGATTTATTTAAAGTTACAATTACTTTTAATAAAAACTAAAGTAAATTTTTATAAGTACAATATTAAAATATAATTACAATTTGTTAAAATAAAAACGGTGAATCCTAATATATAGGATTCACCATTTTTGGTCTGTAGAATTGAGTAACTTACTAATTATCTCTTGTATATATTACTATAGCATCTCTCAAAAACTTTGCTAGCCCAGGCTGTTCTTTATCATAGTATGATGTAAAGCGTTCATCATATACATACATCTGCGCTAAAGAGGCATGAGCTTCCTTAGAATATGTATTCCAAGTGTAACTCAACCACTTATGATGTAATCTTGCAACTTCCTGAGAAAGTTCATTAGAAGCATCACCAGTTTTAAAAGCTTTCTTGAGTTTAGCAATTATTTCAATATTTAAGTTTTGCCAATCTTCATAATCTTGCTTAGACATATTTTTAAATTTTTTATTTGATGCATCTACTGCATCCTTACCATATTTCTCTCTAATTTCAGTTCCATAATTTTTTTCATTTTCATCAATCATTTTTTCTTTAAAACCTTCAAATTTTTCTATATCTGTCATATTGTATTTTCCCTCCCTTAAAGCTATAGTTTTATTTACATTTTCTATTAACAAGTCAATTTGTTTTCTTTTAGCTAGTAACTTGTTGTGATGTTCTTTTAATGCATTTAGACTGTCAAAAGTTGGTGAATTTATAATATTCTTTATATTTTCTAAGCTAATGCCTAATTCTCTATAAAAAAGTATTTGTTGTAGTTTATTAACTTCATTTTGACCATATATACGATAACCTGACGAATTTATTTTAAGTGGTTTAAGAAGTTCAATTTCATCATAGTATCTAAGTGTTCTAGTGCTTATACCAGCTATTTTGCTTAATTTTTGAACTGTATATTCCATGAGTAATACCTCCTATAAATTAAATATACACTTTTACGCAACGTCAATGTCAATATATTAAAATATAAAAATTCATATCTTTTAATAAAAATATAAAAAAATATATTTACTGGATATTTTACACACAAGTGTCAATACTCACTAGTGAAAATTAAAAAAATAATATTTATAGATTTTCTTTATTGAAATATAGAGAGTCTGTAATCTAGGAGGAACTGTATGAATTTAAAAAGAAGCAACGAAAAACGAGAAGAGTATATAAGAATGTATTCAGATAAAGAAAGTTTTTTAAGTTTGATTCAAAATTTTACAAGTGTCTCAATAGCAAAAGAATTAACTCTTAAAAATATAGAGTTAGAAACATCTTTTATATGTGAATATAAAGGAAAGGAAGTTGATATAATATATAAGGTTTTTTCTAAAAATCATAAGGTATCACATTATATAGTACTGGAGTTTCAAACAGAAATGGATACTGATATTGTATCAAGATTAAAATCATATAGAGAGCAAATTTGGAAAAGCTTTATTATGAAAAAGAGTCTTGAAGAAATTGAAGACAAGAATTTTAAACTTCCCAAAGTTATACCAGTGGTTTTATATAGTGGACCTGAAAGATTAAGCAGAAAAAGAGGTATTTTAGATATGATAGAATCTATATCAGAGGAGAGTAATAATTCTAGTATAAAAAATTAAAATTACATATTATGTTTGTTGGTCTAAAATGGAAAACTATCGCATAAACTTGAATATGAAAATATTTATAGATACAAGTTCTATGTGGAGGTGTTCCATGAGAAATAACAAGTCTAAGGTATTGCTAGGAATACTATGTCTGGCAACAGGAATGGCTGTAATTTTGTCTATGTTGCTTCCTGGCTGGATTTGGTCAGCACTTACCGCATTAATACTTATTGGATGTGGAGCATTATTATTTTTTTGTTAAAATAATTTTAACTATAAAGTGTGGGGTGAGTATTGATGAAAGTAGTAACAATAAAGTTACCAAAATGGATTTCAAATATAGTCTTAAAATTCATGAGAAAGAGTAAAAATGATTAAATTAAAAAGCCTACTTACGGAAGTAGGCTTTTAAACGTGGTTACTAAGCTCTTTCAATCTTACCAGAACGTAAACATCTAGTACAAACTTTTACTCTCTTAGGAGCTCCATCTATAATCGCTCTTACGCTTCTTAAGTTAGCTGACCATGTTCTTTTATTATGTTTATTTGAGTGTGATACTTGGTTTCCAGAAACCTTACCTTTACCACATACGCTACATACTTTTGCCATCTACGCACACCTCCTTAAAATGATAACTATTTAAAGACTAAAAACATATTTATATTATCATAAATAACAAAAATTTGCAATAGAAATATATATTTGCCTTACACATATTGAAGAATTTCTTATTATCATATAAAATTATATATATAATTTTATATAAAGTAAATATATTTGGAAAATAATTATTATTTTTCTTTGAATATATATACTATAGAAGAAATTTTATCCAAAAACTTTTCTAGGTTTAAATTATACCATATTTATAGTATGATATGATTATAATTTTATATAATAAATAAGTAAAAATAGTAAAAAATAAATTAAGAAGTATTTTTAATAAAAATAAGCTTAAGGGGGTCAACCATGAGTGCAAAGGTAACGAATCAATATGGAAGTATAGAAATAGATAATCAAGTAATAGCTCAAGTCATATATAGAGCTGCAATGGAAAGTTATGGTTTAGTAGGTTTAGCGTATAAATCCAAAGGAATAGTAGAGTTATTAAAAGGCGAAAACGCTACTAAAGGTGTTAGAGTTGAAGAAGTTGAAGAAGATGCCATAGCAATAGAACTTTATGTTATAATACAATATGGTACAAATATATCTACTGTTGCCAATAATATAATAGATAGAGTAAAATATGTAGTTGAAAAAATGACTGGCGTAAGAGTCACTAGAATTGATATTAATGTACAAGGAATAAGAGTTAAGTAATTTCATAGGAGGAAACAAATGATTCAGTATATAGATGGTAAAAGGTTAAGAGAGATGTTTATTTCAGGTGCAAACAATCTCCAAAACAATAAAGATTTGGTTGACAAGTTAAATGTATTTCCTGTACCAGATGGAGATACAGGGACTAATATGTCATTAACTATATCTTATGCCTTAAAAGAATTAGCAAAAGTGGAAACTGATAACATATCGGACATAGGAAAGGCATTATCTAAAGGTTCTTTAATGGGAGCTAGAGGAAACTCAGGAGTTATACTTTCGCAAATAATAAGAGGTATAGCTAAGTCTATAGAAGGAAAAAGTAAATTATCAACAGATGATTTAGCAAAAGCTTTTAAAAATGGCTCAGATACAGCATATAAAGCTGTCATAAAACCAATTGAAGGAACTATACTTACTGTAGTTAGAGAAAGTGGCGAATTTGCAATAAAAGCTGCCAAAAAAGAAAAAGATATAGTAAAGTTTTTAAGTATGCTTGTAAAGGAATCTAATGCTTCATTAGAAAGAACTCCAGACCTTCTAAAAAATCTAAAAGATGCTGGTGTAGTTGACTCTGGTGGAAAAGGTCTTGTACTTATATACGAAGGAATGTTAGCTTCTATAAAGGGAAATGATATAGAAATAAAAAATGCTAACTTGGATGTTAATACTTCAGCAAGTATGGATTTTGCAAAGAGTACTACTAGTACAGATGATATAAAATATTGTTATTGTACAGAATTTATACTAGAAAGTTCTAAGGTAGAAGACACTAAAATAAGAGATATAATGATGGCTTATGGTGATAGCTTAGCAGTAGTTGGAGACGATGGAGTCATAAAGGTACATGTACACACTAATGACCCAGGAAATGTGCTTCAAGAAGCTCTAAAGTATGGTCAATTATTAACTATAAAAATAGAAAACATGAAGTTACAACATGAAAATACATTATTAGATGTAGAAGAGAAGAAAGAAAAAGAAGAGGAACCTTTAGAAGAAGAAAAAGAGTTTGGGTTTATAGCTACTTCTATGGGTGAAGGATTGGCAAATATATTTAAAGACTTTGGAGTTGACCATATAATAGAAGGTGGTCAAACTATGAATCCAAGCACAGAAGATTTTATGAATGCCATAAATAATATAAATGCTAAAAATATATTTATTTTCCCAAATAACAGCAATATAATAATGGCTGCTAATCAAGCTAAAGAATTGAGTGAGAAAAATATAATAGTTATACCTACAAAAAACACACCTCAAGGATTTGCTGCATTAGTAACATTTAATGGAGAGTTAAGTGAAGATGAGAATAAAGAAGCTATGATGGATGCTTTAAACTCAGTTAAATCAGGTCAAGTAACTTTTGCTGTTAGGGATACAGTAATGAATGAAATTGATGTTAAAGAAGGTAATATAATTGGAATTGCAGAAGGAAATTTATTATCAGCAGGAGATTATGTGGATGAAGTAACATCAAACCTTATTGAAAAGTTGGTTGATGAAGATACTGCTATAATAACATTATTCTTTGGTGAAGATGTTACAGAATCTCAAGCAAATGAACTACGTACTTCTTTAGAAGAAAAGTTTGAAGATGTAGATGTAGAATTATATTATGGAGGACAACCTCTTTATTATTACTTAATTTCAGTTGAATAATGATTATAAGAACCTGTATGACCAAGTAGCTTTTATAAAGTTGGTTGTACAGGATTTTTGTGTAGTAGGTGATATATTTGTTGGATTTATATAAAGATGTTCAATATGTTAAGGGGATAGGACCTAAAAAAGCTGATAAGCTGAATAAATTGGGAATATTTACTTTAAAAGACTTATTGTATTATTTTCCAAGACAGTTTGAAGATAGAAATAATCTAAAGAAAATAGCACAATTAGAGGATGATGAGAAAGTTACAATAAAAGCAGTCATATCAAGTATAAATACGTTTAGTCCAAAAGAAGGTATGACATTGACAAAAATTGATGTAAAAGATGAGACTGGTTCAGCTAAATTGGTGTTTTTTAACAAGAGTTATATAAAAAATACATTTCGTCCAGGTGATTCAATATTAGTTTTTGGTAAGGTTAAGAAAAAATTTAATAATTTAGAGCTTACATCATGTGAGTTAGAGTATCTTACTAATTCACCTAAGAATACGTGTAGATTTATGCCTGTGTACCAGCTTACATATGGTGTTACAAATAAAGAAATTATGAGTATAATTAGAACAGTACTTGAAGATAAAGAACTAATTATACAAGAATATATGCCAAAGAGAATTATAGAGAAGTATAGACTATGTAATATAGATTTTGCAGTTAGAAATATACATTCTCCAAGCAATAAAGAATCATTAAAAATAGCTTTATATAGAATTGTATTTGAAGAATTACTTATACTACAACTTGGATTATTTGTATTTAAAAGTGGAAGAAATAAAGAAGATGGAATAAAATTTGAAATAAGTAAAGATTTAAAAAACATAATAAGTTCTTTACCATTTAAATTGACTAAAGCTCAAAATCGAGCATTGGATGAAATTATACAAGATATGGATTCTGATAAAATAATGAATAGGTTAGTTCAAGGTGATGTAGGGAGTGGTAAGACAGTAGTAGCCCTTTTGGCACTTGCAAATTGCGTTTTAAATGGATATCAAGGCGCTTTGATGGCACCTACAGAGATATTAGCAGGACAACACTATATTTCTCTTACTGAATCTCTGAAAGATTTTGGAATAAATGTAGGCTTATTAATAGGTAGCCTTACAAAAAAACAAAAGGATACAGTATTAGAACAAATCAAAAATAATGAAATTGATATATTGATAGGAACACATGCACTAATAGAAGACAAGGTTGAATTTAACAATATTGGTTTAGTTATAACAGATGAGCAACATAGATTTGGTGTTATGCAAAGAAGTAAGCTTTCAATGAAAGGTGCAAATCCAGATATATTAGTAATGACAGCTACACCAATACCTCGAACTTTAGCACTTATACTTTATGGAGATTTAGATATTTCTATTATAGATGAACTTCCACCAGGGAGACAACCAATAGAAACACTTGCTATCGAAAAGAATAAAAGAGATAGAGCCTATAATAACCTTGTAAGAAGAGAGGTTGAAGCAGGCAGACAGGTATATATTGTATGTCCTTTGGTAGAAGAAAGTGAAGCCATAGAAGCTAAATCAGCTGTTGAACTTGTAGAGGAATTAAGAGCTGAATATTTCCAAGATTTAAGGCTTGGATTGCTTCATGGTAAAATGAAGTCAAGTGAAAAAGACGAAGTAATGGGTCGTTTTAAAAATAAAGAAATAGATATTTTAGTATCAACAACAGTTATAGAAGTTGGTGTCAATGTGCCAAATGCAACACTAATGATAATAGAAAATGCAGAGAGATTTGGACTTGCACAATTACATCAGCTTAGAGGACGAGTTGGGAGAGGAAGTCATAAATCGTATTGTGTACTAATTTATGATTCTAAAACAGAAGTATGCAGACAGCGAATGGCTATAATGGAAGAGACAAATGATGGTTTTAAGATTTCAGAGAAGGATTTAGAAATAAGAGGACCTGGCGAGTTTTTTGGAACAAGGCAACATGGACTTCCAGAACTCAAAGTAGCAAACTTGTTTAAACATATAAAAATATTAAAGTTAGCTCAACAAGAAGCTAGATATATATTAGGTGAAGATAATAATCTACAATTGAAAGAAAATATGCCACTTAAAAAAGAAATTATAGATAAATTTAAAGATACATTGAAAGAAATTTCATTAAATTAATTTTAGATTATGTTAAAATATTATTAATGTAATAATGTGATGAAGGGAGATTGTCATATTGAGAGTAATTTCAGGAAAAGCGAGAGGATTAAAACTAAATACTCCAAAAAATGAAGATGTAAGGCCAACTACAGATAGAGTAAAAGAATCTCTATTTAATATAATAAATTCATATATAATGGAAAGTGAAGTTCTGGATTTATTTGCTGGGACGGGTTCTTTAGGAATAGAGTGTTTATCTAGAGGAGCCAAGGCATGTACTTTTGTAGATATCAGTAAGGAAAGCATAGATATTGTTAAGTCTAATATAAAAAAGGCAAGAGTTGAAAATGAAAGCATTATTTTAAACCTAGATTTTAAAACTGCTGTAGACAAGCTTAAATCACAAAATAGTAAATTTGACATAATTTTTATGGACCCTCCATATTATAAAAATATGTTTATAGAAGCTATTGAAAAAATTGATAATTCTAATCTGTTGAATGAAGATGGAATAATAGTTGTAGAACATGATACTAATGATTTGTTTCCAGACAAAATATGTAAATTAGAAAAAACTAGAGATAAGAAATATGGAAATACTACATTAACTTTTTATAAGATGGAGGCATAATATGGAAAATAAACCTAGAAAAGCTATATTTGCAGGAAGCTTTGACCCAATTACTAATGGACATTTAGATATTATTTGCAGGGCTTCTAAGTTATTTGACGAATTACAAATAGGAGTATTAAATAATCCTAATAAAAAAGGTCTATTTAGCTTTGATGAGAGAGTAAAGCTTATAGAAAAAAGTACAAGCCATTTAAATAATATAAAAGTTGTAACTTTTGATGGTTTATTAATAAATTACTGTCAGGAAAATGGGATTGGAGCGCTAGTTAGAGGTGTGAGAAGTGGCGCTGATGTTGATTATGAACTTCAAATGGCTCATATGAATAGAGAACTTAATCCAAATATAGAGACTATAATTTTACCAAGCTGTACAAAATACTCATTTATAAGCTCATCTTTGATAAAAGAGGTTTTGCTCTTTGATGCTGATATAAAAAATTTGGTTCCAAAGATTGTTTTGGAAGAATTAAAGAAAAAAACTACTGGGGGTAATTGATATATGAAGATAGATTTAGAAATGATTGAACTATTTGATCAATTAGAGGAGATATTCAGAAGCGCCTCTACGATTCCTTTCTCACATAAATGTACGGTAGATAAAGACGAAGTTTTAGCCATAATTAACGACATAAGAACTTTGATACCAGAGGAAGTGACACAAGCAGTATGGATTAATAGAGAAAGAAATAAAATAATAAGCCAAGCTAAGCAAGATGCTGCAAATATAGTTGAACAAGCAAAAAAAGAAGCTGAAAGAATACAACAAGAGTATCATGAGAATATAGAAGAGTTAAAGAAAAATTCTGAAGATGTGGTAAAAGCATATGTAGAATCAAGTGAACCTGTTGTTCAAGCAGACCAAAGAGCTAAGGAGATAGTTGAGAGAGCTGAAAGAATAGCAAATGAGATAAGAATTGGGTCAATTGAATATGCAGAAGATGTGCTTTCTAGTGTTGAGTATAATTTGAAGGAAATATTAGAAGAAGTAAAAAGAGATAAGAATGAACTTAGACCTAAAAAGTAAATTTTAAATGAATAAAGTGGGGCTATCATACAAATAATTTTAAATGATTTGTGATAGCTCTTTTTTATTATAGAAATTCTTTTAGATTAGAGTTAAAATGTGCAAAATTATAAAATCATGTGCAATTATTTGGTATGGAATTATATATAGAAAATATAGATAATAAAATTAAGGAGGTAGTATGAAAGAAAGGGCTAAAAAAATATTAGGTTTTATTATTAAAAATAATAATGTAACATCACAAGAATTACAAGAAAAGTTTAATGTATCAAAGAGAACTATTTATTATGATATCTTAGCTATAAATGAACAACTAGGAAAAAATGGTAATATAAAAAATGTAAAACACAAATTTACATTTGAAGGTAACTTAGTTAATGCAAGAAAAATAATTTCAACTGAAGAAGATAAGTTTTTGGATAGTGACTATAGAAGAACTTTTATATTAAACAAAATATTACTTGGTGAAAAGATATCTATAGAAAAACTAACAAATGAAATGTTACTTTCAAAAAATACAGTAGTGCAGACAATAACTGATGTAAAAAAATACCTTCAGACAATGGGATTAAAACTAGAATATAATGGAAAATACAAAATTATAGGTGATGAATATGCTATTAGAGAACTATTTTTATTACTTACACAAGAAAATGTACTAGAAATTAATTGTATAAGTGAGGAAGTCACTAAATTTGATACAAAAGGATATATAAATCTTACAGATTATTCTTTATTAAATCTAACTAAGTTTACAGAATTTGTAAATAAAAGGATAAGAGATGGGAAAACATTATACTCATATAAATACCTAAATGAAGCTAAAAAAATTAGTTACTTTAATAATTGTAAAGACCTTCTATGTGAAGAAGCAAATGAAAATGAACAGGCTTATGTATGTACTTATGTAAGTTCACTACCTAGTTTAAATAGTGAAATTAAGGGAGATGTTGTTGAAGAATATGTAGATAAACTTATAGACAAGTTTGAAGTGAATACAGCAATAAAATTAGAAAGTAAGCATGAATTTAAGAAAAACATTTTAAGACATCTACATTCTTCTTACAACAGAATAAGATTTAAGTTCCCTATTAGCAACCCCATGCTAGATGAAACAAAGTATAAACATGAGTCACTTTATAAAATTATAAAATCAATTATAGAGAATGAAGAAGAGTTTCCTATATTTGAGGGTATAAGGGAAGAGGAAATAGGGTTTATAGCAGCATATTTTGGTGGATACCTAAGAGGGTCTAGAGATAATGGTCTAAGAAGAAATAAAGTTTTATTAGTTTGTCCTAATGGTCTTATGGTATCGAAAAGCTTGGAAATACAGCTATACAAATATATACCAACTATAGAAATAGTGGGGATAGTGTCTATTAAGCAACTGAAAGAAGTAAAAGTATACTACGATTACATAATTACGACTATCGATATACAAGATGTAAGTAATGTAATAGTTGTAAATCCTCTTTTAACAGCATCAGATATTCAATTACTTATGAATAAACTCATAAGTGTAAAGGAAAATGATAAATATTTCAATCTTGAACTAATAATGCAAGTTATAAGAAAAAATGGAGTTATTAATAATGAAGAAGCACTAAAGTCTGATTTATTAAACATAATACACAAGATAGATGAAGGAGAGATGTATCAACCAATGTTAAAGGAATTAATTAATGAAGAAAGAGTTAACATAGTAAGTAGTGTTAAAGATTGGAAAGAGGCAATAAAAATAGCCTCAGAACCCTTATTAGAAGATAATTCTATAGAAGAGTTATATGTAGAGAATATGATAAAATCAGTTGAAAAATATGGACCTTATATTGTTTTAGCTGACAGATTTGCTCTACCACATGCAAGTTCTAAAGAGGGAGTAAACAAGCTAGCGATGTCTTTACTTATAGTAGAAGAAGAAGTTGACTTATTAGGAAAGCCAGTAAACATATTCATGGTACTGGCTGCTATAGATAATACTACTCACATTAGAGCATTAGCATCACTATCAGAGATGATGTATGAAGAAGAAAATATAAAGTTAATAATTAATAGCAATAAAAGTTCAATACTAGAGCTTATAAATAAACAAAATTAGGAGGACTGAAAAATGAAGATATTAGCAGTATGCGGATTTGGTGTAGGTTCATCAATGGTGTTAAAAATGACAATACAAAAAGTTTTAAAGCAGTTAGATATAGAAGGTGAAGTAGAAAATACAGATATAAACTCAGCTAGAGGAACAGATTGTGACTGTATATTTACAAGTCAAGAATTATTAAATGAATTAAAAGGAACTTGCAATGTGCCAGTATATCCAGTTAAGAAGTATATGGATTTATCAGAAGTTAAAGAAGTTGTTCAAACTTTTTTAAATGATAAGAAATAGTATAAATTTTTAAAAATAAATTTAAGATAAGTAAAATAGAATAAAAGATTACTAAAACTGAAAATAGTAAGAGGGAGAGGAGGAATTTAGTGGTACAAAACTTAAATAGTTGACCTATCACTAAAAAAATATAATGCTTGATTTTATTTCAAATAATATTTTACGTAATCCATCTATGCTAATTGGATTAATAGCAGCATTTGGCCTTATATTGCAGAAAAAGAAAGCATCAGATGTCATAAAGGGGGCATTACTTGCAGCTTTCGGAATCATAATCATGGAGACTGGAACAGGCATGTTAGTCAGTTCAATAGCACCAATTAATGGAGCTTTCCAGAGTATAAGTGGTGGTGCAGTAACAAAAGGTTTAAGTGATGTAACTTTTACTGCAAGTTATGGGGGGATTATAGGTTTAGCCATGTTTGTAGGTCTGGCTCTTCATTTAATGATAGCGAGGTTTACACCTATTAAGACTATTTTTTTAACAGGTCACATGCTTTACTGGTTCCCATTTATATTTGTAGCATCAGGAGTTGAAGCGGGATTAAGTGGTGGAGTATTAATAGCCTTTGCAGCAGTATTATCAGCACTTTACTGGTCAATAATGCCTTGGTTATTAAGAAAGTATGTATTTGATGTTATTGGAGACGAGTCATTTACACTAGGACATCCATCAGGTTGTCTAGCGCTTATATCAGGATTTGTTGCTAAGTTAGTAGGAAATAAAGAAAAGTCTACAGAAGATATAAACATACCTCAAAGTATATCATTCTTTAGAGAAATATCTATAAGTGGAGGAATGGCAGTATTTCTAATGTTTATAGTTGTTGGAATAGTGATACCAGATGCGTTTAAAGATGCTAATGAATTTATTGGAACATATGCAATAAAACAAGGTCTTTCTTTTGGGGCAGGTCTTATAATAATGCTTCATGGTGTAAGAATGTTAATAAATCAGATAATGCCTGCATTCCAAGGTATATCAGAAAAAGTTGTGCCAAATGCGCTACCAGCTTTTGACTGTCCAATATTATTTAATTATAAGCCAAATGCTGTATTAATAGGATTTTTAGTTGCCATGTTAACATCTACAGCTATGATTTTAATATGTAACTACTTTAATGTATTTAATATGTTACTTATACCACTTGTTATAACTTCATTCTTTGAGTGTGGAGCAGCAGCCGTAATAGGAGAATCACAAGGAGGCATACGTGGAGCTATAATAGGTACAGCTGTAGCTGCAATATTTATGGTAGCTTTAGTAGGAGTATCTGCTGTAATTTACTCAGGTACTATTCAAAACTGGATACTAATATTTGGTGGTAATGACCTTTCTTTATTTGGCATAATCAGTAAATTTATGGGGTCATTATTTGGAGGAGTATTATAGACATGGAATTTAAATACATAAGTGAGATAAAGAGATTAATCGATATAATAGAAAATGAAGAAAAAGCCAATATGGAAAGAGCAGTGGAAATCCTTGTTCAAGCAATAGAAAACAAGAAAGCAATATTTTCTTTTGGAGCTTCACATGCAGGAATACTAACAGAAGAATTATTCTACAGAGCAGGTGGTTGTGTTCTTATAAATCCAGTATTTGCGAAATCTTTGATGTTAGATACAGCACCTATAACCCACACTAGCAAGATGGAAAGGTTAGAAGGATATGGTTCAACCTTAGCTGATAAGACTCCAATTAAAGAAGGAGATGTAGTTATAATTCACTCAGTATCTGGTAGAAATCCAGTAAGTATAGAATTTGCTATAGAGGCTAAAAAAAGAAATGCAATAGTAATATGCATAACCAATTTAAGTTACTCAAAGAGTGTATCATCAAGACATTCTTTAGGGAAAAATCTTTATGAAGTATGTGATTTGGTAATAGATAATCATGGTCAAAAGGGAGATGCTTGTGTAGAAATAGATGGTCTAAATCAAAAAGTTAGCCCAACTTCTACTGTAATTGCAACTACTGTTATGAATTCTATTATAGCTCAAATTACTCAAGAACTAGTTAATAGAGGATTAAAGAATCCACCAATTTTTTATAGTGCAAATATAGATGGTGGAGATGAATTAAATAAGAAGATTTTTGAAGAGTATAAAAATGTAATTCACTACGAATATTAAGGTGAAGGATGTGTTTTAATAAATTCTAAAGTATTATAACAATATAAATAAGTAGTATAAAATAAAGAGGATATCTCAAAATAGAGATAAGCCTCTTTTTAATTGTTGAAATGATGAAAATATATTTGATTTTATACAAAAAAGAGTCCTCATGAACTAAAAAGCTCATTTTAGAAAACGTTGTCATAGAAAAAAACTATAATAAAAAAAAGTGCATAGAAAAAACTGATTAGACAATAAATACACGCTTTGATAATATTTTAAATGGAATAAAATATGTAGAATTATAATGAAAAATAAAATAAGATGGAGGGAATAAAATTGGGTATGTTGAAAAAATTATGTTCACTAGCTATGGTGGCAATTATGACTACAACTCTTATAACAGGGTGTTCAAGCGGGAATGGAAAAGATTCAAAAAAGGATGGAGAAAAAGAAAAGTTAGTTCTTTGGATGCCACCAGTAGAAGATAATATGAAGGAAGTTTGGGACCCTATTTTAGATAAATTTGAGGAAAAAAATAACTGCGAAGTAGATTTACAGATAATTCCTTGGGACAATTATTCTGAAAAATTTGCAACAGCTATAAGTGCTGATGAAGGTCCGGATGTGGGATATATGTATGCAGAAATGTATCCACAATTTATACAAAGTGGCGCAGTAGAAGATTTAACTAACTACGCAACTAAAGAAGACAAAGAACAATCTATTTATATAAAGACATCTGAAATGATGGGTGGAATGTATGGAATGCCATTCCAAGCAGCAAATCCAGGTGTACTGTACTATAACAAAGATATCTTAGAAAAAATAGGAGAAAAACCTCCTAAAACATGGGAAGATTTTAAAAGAATCTGTAAAAAAGCAACACAAGATACTGATGGTGATGGAAAGATAGACCAATGGGGATTGGCTCAAGGATGGGGAGCTAAAACTTTTGGTAACTTAAATTGGAACTGGTACCCTTACTTGTGGCAAGCTGGTGGGGATATATATAATGATGATTTAAAATCAGTTAAGTTTAATAATAAAAATGGTTTAGATGCAGCAAATTTCTTAAAAGAATTACAAGCATATGTACCTGAAGATTCTTTATCTAAAGATAGTAATGAAATAATAGAAAGTGTATTTGGTCCAGGAAAAGCAGCATTTACAGTAATGCTATCTTCTGCTGCAACAAGTGTATTTGATAAATCATTCCCAGACTTAAATTGGGGATTTGTAACTGGATTAGAAGATAAGAAAGCAGCGACTTTTGGAGCAGTAGACCATTTATCTCTAATGTCATCAGCAAAAAACAAAGAACTTGCATACAAACTAATACAACATATGTTAAGTGTTGAATCGATGACAGAATTCCATAAAGCAATACCAAGAGCACCAATAACAAAAGGTGAACCATATCAAGGTGATGAAAGATTTAAAGAAATGGTTGAAAATGACAAAGATATATATAGACCATTAGTTGTAGGTCCTCATGGTGTTGAAATATATGAATATTTATGGAAAGAACTTCAAACAATGATTTCAGGAGATAAAACTCCAAAACAAGCATTGGATGATGCTGCAAAATATTCAAATGATTTATTAGCACAATAAAAGTTTACAGCTGTAAGACGTTTTATAGTATCTTGCAGATTAAAATTAGCATTGTATCATAGTACAATGCTAATATTTATATTGGAGAGGATAAAATGGAAAACTTAGTTAGAGATTTTGAAGGAAATTCAAAAAAGAAAAGAATAAGATTGAATATTAAACCATATATCTATATATTGCCATTAGGTATAATTTTAGTGGCATTTTATGTGATACCAATAATAATGTCAATATATTTTAGCTTTACAAAGTATAACATTATTAGTCCAGCTACATTTATAGGTTTAGAAAACTATAAAAAGTTGTTTACAGATGAAACACTAAAAGTATCTATTATAAATACAATTAAATTTACTATTGTTGTAGTACCATGTCAGACTATTTTATCATTGGTTTTGGCGGTTTGGATTACTGGGAAGGGAAATAGTAAAATAGCTTCATTTGCTAAAGGTGCAATATTTATACCAGTATTATCATCTATGGTTTTGATAGGTATGGTATGGAGAGCTTTATTAAATGGTGAAGGTTCAATTGTATATCAAGTATTAGGTGTTTTTGGCATAGAGTCTTCCAAACTTTTAGGAGACAGTAAGACCGCACTACCTACACTTATGTTTATATCTATGTGGAAAAATATAGGGTATTTTATGGTGATTTACATTTCGGGAATAATGAATTTACCAAAACATTGTTATGAAGTGGCAAAGGTTGATGGAGCTACAAAACTTCAAGAATTTATGAAAATAACAGTTCCTTTATTGAAGCCAACAACAATAATGGTTGTGTTTTTAGGAACTATATGGTCACTACAGGTATTTGACTTAATCTATACTGTGACTGGTGGAGGACCAGGGATATCTACTATGAGTATAGTTATGCATGCTTTTAACTTGAACTTTAAAAATTTTAATTCTGGATATGCAATGACTGTAGCAAATGTATTATTCTTGTTGATAGCTGTAGTCTCAATTTTGCAGAATAAATTTGTAAGACGAGATAGTTCAGATATTTAGAAAGGTAGGTACAAAATGAAAGCGACAAGAAGATTATTGAGTGACGGTTTGTTATTATTTATAGCATGTGTAAGCTTGGTACCTTTTATATATATGTTGATAATATCTTTAAAGGTAACATATAATTCATATAATTTAGATATATCTTTTTCAACAGTGACACTACAAAATTATATAGATATATTTACTAAGAAAGGATTTACACAATACTTTTTAAATACAGCGATAGTATCTTTTTCAGGTGTAATATTAAACTTAGTATTTAGTACACTAGCAGGATATTCTTTTGCAAAGATGGATTTTAAAGGTAGTGATAAGTTATTTTTATTTATGATAATGACTTTAATTATACCATCTCAAGTTACAATGATACCACTTTATATAATAATGAAACATTTAGGCTGGATAAACAGTTACCTTGCACTTATTATGCCAATACCAACTGCATTTGGTGTATTTATAATGAGACAAGCTATTTTAGGAGTACCAAAAGAGCTATTAGAGTCAGCAAAAATAGATGGTTGTTCGGACCTTAGGATTTTAATACAAATAGTGCTTCCTCTAATTAAACCAGCATTAATTACATTAGCAATATTTACTTTTATGGGAGCATGGAATGAATTTATGTGGCCTCTTATAGCCACAACTAAAGATACAATGAGAACATTAACAGTTGGATTATCAACTCTTAAGACATTCCAGATAACAAACTATGGACAAATGATGGCAGGTGCAACAATAACATTTTTACCTCCATTTATTTTCTATTTGATTTTACAGAGTAAATTTGTAGAAGGTGTATCTCTGTCAGGAATAAAGGGTTAGATACTTTAATTTAAAATATAAAATAGAATTATGTAGATGTGGAGGAGTTTAAAATATGGAGATTTCATATGTATTGAAGGATTGTACATTTAAACACAATAAATATTCAGTTATAGAAGCTGAGACTTGGGAACCTAAAGATTTAGATATTGTAGTAGCTAAGGGGGAGAAGTTTGCTTTTCAAATTATGCTAAAAGCGACGGAAGAATTTAATTGTACAATTGATGGAAGTAGTACTATATCATGGAAAGGTCTTGGAAATAGAGTAAGACTTAAGTTAAATGTACCTAATGAATTAGAAAATGATTTTAGTATCAATGTAATGGGATATGTTCAAGATGATACAAAGGCATTTGTAAATGATGCTATTTTGAGAGATAAAGATGTATTAGTAGAACAACATTTACCTCAAATGTTTTGGATTGAAGGTCAAGTACCTGAGGACTTTACAGAAGATAACTTTAATATAGGTATTGATGTATTCAAAAGCTTTGGATATGAAGATGAAGAAAAAGTTTGTACTATTGATGTACCTGTGGAAGTAAAAAATGTTGTATTAAAATCTTTAGATGAAAGCAGATTCTTTTTGGATTTATGGCAACATCCAAGTTGTTTAGCCAGAATGTATAAAGTTGAATTATGGTCTGATGTCCATTTTGAAATAATTGATAACTATTTAAAAGAACTAGCTTCTTTAGGGGAAAAAGTTGCAACTGTGATAGTTTCTGATTATCCATGGGCAGGGCAAAGTTGTTATAAAGTTTATAAAAATCCATCAAACTTATATGAATACAATATGGTGAGTGTTTCAAAAGGTATAGATGGAAAGATTAAATGTAATTTTGAAAGTATGGACAGGTATATAAATATAGCTAATAAGCATAAAATGGCTCAGGAAATAGATTTATTTGGTTTGTTGGGCAATTGGTGTGCTGGTGAATTTGGAAACCCTATAGAAGGCTATAAAGACCCAATAAGAGTAAGATATTATGATGAAAATGATAAGGTATTTAAGTTTATAAATAATACAGGAGATTTAAAAGAATATATAGGATTAGTTTTAAATCACTTAATAGAATGTGGGTTATGGGATAGAGTTAGAGTGATAGCTGATGAACCAAATAATCCAGAAGTAGTAAAAGAGTGTATCGAGTTTATAAACTCTACTGTAGATGAATATAAAGTTAAGTACAAATCAGCAACACATGACCAAAATTTCTTAGATAGAGCTAAAGATGAAGTTGATGATATGTCAATAAACTTAAAACTTACTATTCAAAATTACAAAGATATAGACAAGTTAAAGAAAAAGGTTAATGATAAGGGTGGAATATTAACTTGGTTTGTATGCTGTTTTCCAGAGAAGCCAAATAGTTTTATAAGTTCTCCTTTTGTGGAAAATAGAATAATAGGATGGTATACTTATTATTTTGGTCTTGATGGATTTTTAAGATGGGATTACAATTTATGGACGGAAGACCCTTGGAGGGATGCAAGTTACAAATTCCCTATTTGGAAGGCTGGAGATATGTTCTTTGTTTATCCTGGAAAAGATTTAAAGCCAGTTAGAAGTGTTAGAATGGAGAATTTAAGATTTGGAATACAAGATTTTGAATTATTTACTATGTTGGAAAAAGAAAAGGGAAGAGAATATATAGAAGTTGAACTTATGCAAGAATTATTAAATAAAAAAGAAAATGCTGAGATTAAAGGTTTTGGAAACATAGAACTAGGATATTCACTTGATAATTTTGGATATGATAAAGTTAAAAAACAAGTGTTAGATTTATTAGATAAATTGTAAAAAAATAAAAGGCAGTGTATTACTAAGTAGTTAAAACTATTTAGTAATATACTGCCTTTTTTTAGATGTATCAAGTATTTTTAAATTATAATCAATGTAAAGTTTATAAATGAGAATAATTATATATAACATGATGCAATTTAATTTGTTATAATAAAGATTGCATAATATTATGTAGAAAATAATATTGTTAGGGGGAGAGTAAGATAAAAAGAATAGGTGTTATTATAATATGTTTTTTAAGTATAGTGTTTGTTTGGTTTTATTTTATAATAAGAGGAAATAGTGATACAGTCACGATGCAACGAGGCATAAATATAGGTAATGCACTAGAATCACCCAAAGATTTTCCTTGGGATGTAAAAATGTCAAATAAATTTTTTGATGATATAAAAAATGCAGGTTTTGATACAGTACGTATACCTGTAAGGTTTTCTGATTATACATCAACTTCTAAAGATTTTAAAATTGATGAGGAATTTTTTAAGAAAATTGATGGATATATAAACTATGCGTTGGATAAAGATTTAATAGTTGTGTTGGATTTGCATCATTTTGAGGAAATTATGAAAGAACCAGAAGTTAATAAAGATAAGTTTTTAAAAATATGGCAACAGATAGCTAATAGATACCAAAGATACGATAAAAGATTGGTATTTGAATTGTTAAATGAGCCTAAAGAAAACCTATCTTCACAGTTATTAAATGAATACATTAAAGAAGCAGTAAATATAATTAGAAAAACTAACCCTAAAAGAACCATTATAGTTGGACCATACAATTTCTATCAAATTGATTATTTAAATGAATTAAATATTCCTAAAGATTCTAATATAGTAGTTTCTTTTCACTATTATGAGCCAAATGATTTTGCATTCCAAGGAAATATATACCACAAGGGCTTTGAACACTTGAGCAATATTACTTGGGAAGGAACCGATGAACAAATGGAGTATATAAGAAAAAGGTTTGATATTGTGGAAAATTGGGCAAATAAAAATAAAGTAAAGGTTTTTCTGGGTGAATTTGGAATAACAAAAGAAGCACCAGAAGCTTCAAGAAAAGCTTGGGTAAAAGCTGTAAGAAAAGAGGCTGAAAAAAGAAATTTTTCATGGGCTTATTGGGAGCTTGCTTCTGGATTTGGAATATATAATCAAACTGAAGGGACTTGGGATAAAGATATGTTAAATTCATTAATAGAAAAGAGATGATTTTTGTGAAAAAAAATTCAAAGAAAATACTTATAACTTTAACTATCATTACTAATATCATATATATTTTTTGGAGAATTTTTTATACAGTGCCTAAAGAAGAGGGGATGTTTGCATTAATATGCGCTATAATACTTCTTTTTGTAGAGATACTAGGAATGATGGAAATGTTTGTACATTATTATGGTATGTCAAATATTGAGTGTCCTGAAAAGCCAATTATAAGTGAAGAGCTTTATACACATGTGGATGTATTCGTTGCAACATATAACGAATCTGTTGATTTAGTGAGAAAAACTATAAATGGATGTATCCATATGCAATATCCAGATAAGAAAAAGGTACATATATACATATGTGATGATGGAAATCGTGAAGAAATGCGTATTCTAGCAGAAAAAATGGGGGTTAATTATATAACTAGAACGGAAAGAGAAGGAGCAAAAGCTGGGAATTTAAATAATGCAATGAAACATACAAATTCTCCTTTGATTGTTACATTTGATGCAGATATGATACCAATGCATGATTTCTTGATTGCTACAATACCATACTTTTTGAAAAATGAGCAAGCTAAAAAAGATGGAAAAGAAGAGGAGTATGAAAAAGTTGGTTTTGTGCAAACGCCACAAAGCTTTTATAATCCAGATTTATTTCAATTTAATCTGCACTCTGAAGGTAGAATTCCAAATGAGCAGGATTATTTTTATAGAGATATTCAGTTGGCTAGAAACAGAACAAATTCTGTAATTTATGGTGGTAGTAATACTGTTATTTCAAGAGAAGCTTTAGAAGAAGTTGATGGATTTTATACTAATTCCATTACAGAAGATTTTGCAACAGGTATATTAATTCAAAGCAAGGGGTATAGATGTTATGCTATTCCAGAAGTACATGCATCAGGTCTATCTCCTACTGACTTAAAAAGTCTTATTAAACAACGTGAAAGATGGGCACGTGGGTGTATACAAACTGGTAGACGACTAAATATTTTATTTAGGAGAGGTTTAGGTTTTTGGCAGAAAATAAGTTATATTTCTTCAATTACTTATTGGTATGCAAGTATAAAACGATTTGTATATATAATGGCACCTATATTATTTTCTGTATTTAATGTGATTGTAGTAAAATGTACACTACTTCAAGTATTGGTATTTTGGTTACCTATGTATATTCTAAGTAGTTTATCTCTTAAAATATTTTCTCAAAACATAAGAAATACTAGATGGACCAATATATATGAAACTATAATGTTTCAGTCTTTAATGCCATCAGTGATACTCGAAACGTTTGCAATATCCAAAAATAAATTTTCAGTCACAAATAAGAATAAGTTAGAAGAAAATAAAATGTATAAGTTTTTACAGGGTATCCCGTATTTTATTTATATAGTGTTATCTATAATAGGAATTTTAAAAATGTTTATATCAATATTTAAAATAGGTTCAATGACATATTCAGTCGTCTTGTTTTGGCTAATAGGAAATCTTTTCAATCTTGTTATGGCTACTTTATTTATATCAGGAAGACAACAATTAAGAAAGTCTGAGCGTTATGTTGCTGAAATTGAATTTAAGTTAAAGCAAAATTCGTATGTACTTTCTTCAAAGACAATCGATATATCAGAAAATGGATTTGCATTTTTGTTAGATAAGCCAGAATATATTTGTCCAGAAAAAGAGTTTGAAGTAGAGTTTAGAGAAAAATCAGGAAATGAGACGTATATAGCTAATATGAAAGCAAAGATTGTTAATGTTGTAGAAGTAAGTTCAAAATGGAAATATGCAGCCTATATTACACATATTGAAGATAATGAAGTAGATAACTGGATGTGTATTGTTCATGATAGAATACCTACTTTACCAATGACAATATCTAATCAACTAGGTTTCTTTGATGACTTGCAAATTAATGTAAAAAAACGTATTGAAAAAGCTAGAACATTATCACGAAGAAGTCCAAGAATCAATATGAATTTTCATATGGATGTAGAAAATATAGGCAAATTAAGAATGGTAAACTTTAATTATCAATATGTATTATTAAATTTTGAGAATAAAAATATTTATCCTAAAGAAGTAACATTGGAAATTAATGAAAATATTGTGTTAGAATGTGATTTATGTGAGGGCAAAACCGATGAAAGAGGTATCTTATATAAAGTAAATAACATTGACAGTATAATGCAAAATTTCTTTTTAAGAAATGAAATGATGGATTGGATATTACAAAATAAGACAGTTGTTGTTTCAGAACCTAGTAAAAAGAAAGAACAGAGTAATGATGAGTTTGAACCCATGGAATATATTTAGGAGAGATGAGATGAAAACTTTAAAAGTGTTTTTTTGTTCTGTGAAATATCTTATTTTGGTGTTTGTTTTTTTAATAAATGCTACTTTTATAAGTTCAGCAACGAGTGACAAAATATTAGATTTATCTTTTAAGAAGATAGATAATGACCTAAGTTCTAAGATTATACATGAAGATAGAAGTATAAAAATAGAAACAGATAGTTCTAAAAATGATAAGGAACATTATTTATATATTTATCAAAATATAAAAGAAAATTGGAGTATATACCATAATTTTTATATTGAGATTCAAAATAAAAACAAAAGTTCTCAAAGAATAAATTTAAGTATACAAAGTAAGAATATGCTTGAGTTTAGGTTAAAAGAAGGAAGTGAAGTATTTTTTGAAGATAAAAATATAATATATTCAGATAGAATAAAAGATGGATGTATAGAAGTGCCAGGAGAGTTTGATGGTAAAATCTATGTGAATTTTAATAGTTTTATAAATGATAAGGATAATATATTACTGGATTCAAATATGCTATCAAATGTTGTCAGTTGGGGGATTACATTTATCCCATCTGATGAAGAACATAATGTTATTGCTATAAAAAAGTTATCTTTATTAGTTGAGGAGCAGTTAGAATCTTTGCATAACATTAAAATAATTGGTGATGAAGAAGTACAAATACCTGTATTGGGTCAAAGTATAAGTCAGTACGAGGTGCTAGGTCTTGAAAGTAATTCAAAAATTAAGTATTCTCTTACTGAAAAACAAGATAATGTAAATATATCTCAAACAGGTAAATTAACATTAAGTAATAAAGCTAAACCAGAACAAATTATTTTACAAGTTAATGTTGATGAGAAATTTAAAGTTGGAAAGAAAATAAAATTGACTCAGTCTTGGAGTATTAATCAAAAAGATAAAGATGGTGTTCCATATACATTAGTATCTCCTAAACAATCACCAACAGTACAAGATATGAAAAAGATAAACTTTATGAATAATATTATAATATTTATTCAAATTTTATTTATATCTTTAGTAATAATATGTTTTGGAATATATTTGTATTGGAAAAAACGCTCAAAAACTAAGTAGAGAGAGGAGGTTTGAGTGTGTTATTTTCAAGCTTAATTTTTTTATTTTATTTCCTGCCAATAACTTTAGTATTGTATTATATGTTTAGATTTAATCGAACTATACAAAATATGATATTGCTTGTTGTTAGTCTATTTTTTTATGCTTGGGGAGAACCGAAATTTGTTGTCATTATGGTAGCTTCTATAATAGTGAATTACATATTTGGTTTACTAGTAGATAGATATAGGGAAAGTAAAATAAAAGTAAAAGTTTTTTTAGTTTTAATGTGTGTATATAATATAGGTGTTTTATTTATATTTAAATACCTAGCTTTTGCACTAAGAAATATTAGCGAACTTATTAGTACTGAGTTGACTATACCTAGTATTGTTTTACCTATAGGAATTTCATTCTTCACATTTCAAGGGATGTCTTACGTTATAGATGTTTATCGTAGACATGGAGATGTTCAAAAGAATCCTTTTTATGTGGGGCTTTATATAGCTTTTTTTCCACAATTAATAGCAGGGCCTATAGTTAGATATGAAAGTGTAGCAGAACAAATTCATAATAGAAAAGAAACTTGGAACAAGTTTTCCATTGGGACTTGTAGGTTTATAACAGGTCTAGGTAAAAAAGTATTAATTTCAAATAATATGGCTATAGTAGCAGATTATATTTATACCATGAATAGTCAAGGAGAAATAGCTACATCACTTGCATGGCTTGGTTCCATAGCTTATACCCTGCAAATATTCTTTGACTTTTCTGCTTACTCAGATATGGCTATAGGTCTAGGTCTTATGTTTGGATTTAAATTTGAAGAAAACTTTAATTATCCATATATATCAAAATCAATTACTGAATTTTGGAGAAGGTGGCATATTTCTTTAGGGATGTGGTTTAAGAGTTATATCTATTTTCCGCTTGGAGGTTCTAGAGTGGCAAATAAAGATATTATGATTAGAAATATGTTTATAGTATGGTTATTTACTGGAATATGGCATGGAGCAGAATGGACATTTGTAATATGGGGAATTTTAAATTTTGTTTTCTTAATTATAGAGAGATTTATAATGCTTGAAAAAATTGAAAATCGTAATTTTATAAAGCATGTTTACACTTTATTAGTAGTTAATTTTGGGTGGGTATTATTTAGGTCACCTAATTTAAAAGAAGCATATAATTATTTTAAAGCTATGTTTGGAGGAAATGGAGCCATATGGAGTGATTATACATATATGTTTTTGAAAGAATATTGGATTTTCTTTATATTTGCATTTATTTTTAGCATGCCTATTGCGAAGAAAATCAATAAGTTTGTTGTTGAACAGGCTAAATACAGTATGCTATTTAATGTGTTTTATCCAATATCGGCAATTTTATTATTCTTTATTTCTGTGACATATTTAGTAACTGGAAGCTATAATCCATTTATTTATTTTAATTTTTAGTTAAGGGGGAAAAGTATGAATAGATTTTTTAAAGTAAGATTAATAACAGCAATCATATTCTTAATTGTTTTATTCGCTTTCTCTATCTTTAATATTTGTTATTCTGGAAAAGATATGATACAGGAAATAAAAAATTCAGTTGCTGAGAAAAGTAGTCTAAAAGATACAATATCATCTATTGATAATACCGTAAATGATAAAGTAATATATAAAAACACATTTATTGAAACTTATGGATATTTACAAAAGCTAATGGGTAAAAATGAGTTTTCAAAGTTTAGTGTTGTAAAGGATACTTCTGGGAAGATGCATTATACATATTTTGCTAAAGCTCCAAATCAAGTTGGAGTACTAGCAGATAGGGTGAGAAAATTCTCTGAGGAGATGAACAAACAAAACACTAAATTAGTTTATTTAATGACTCCAGATAAATATATAAAAGGAGTGACAAAATTTCCAAAAGGGATACCTTATTCTTATAGTAATGAGACTGCAGATAATTTTTTAAATCAACTAAAAAAGTACAATGTCGACTATATTGATTTTAGGGAAAGTATTTTAAAAAGTGGCATTCCAAAAGATGATTTATTTTTTAAAACAGACCATCACTGGAAAGTAGAAACTTCTTTTTGGGCGTTTGGTGAACTAGTTGAACAACTTAATAAAAAATACAGTATGAATTTAGATGAAAATCATTATTATAGAGATAAGGATAATTATAATTCAATTGTATACCCTAAATCATTTCTTGGTTCTATGGGAAGAAAGACTGGTATTTTGTATGGTGGTATAGATGATTTTACATTGATTTATCCTAAATTTAAGACTGATTATACTTATTATACAGATTCTAAGTCACAGAAATTTGAATTAAAAGGAAGGTTTGAAGAGAGTCTGATATTGTCATATCCTTTTAATGCAGACCTTAATTTAATGGATGGTCAATCTGATAAGTATTTTACTTATTTATTGGGAAATAGACCATTAGTTAAAATAAAAAATATAGAAAATCCAGAAGGATTAAAAGTGCTATTTGTTAAAGACTCTTTAATTGTACCAACAGCCGCATTCTTTTCTTCTGTTTGTTCAACTATAGATATGATAGACCCTAGATATTATGATGGAGATATTTTGGAATATGCAAAGTCTCAAGACTATGATTTTGTTTTTATATCTGTATATCCTCAAAATCTTACAAAAGAATTCTTTCCATTTTGTGAGTAAATTTGTAAATAAAATTTCTGATAAAATAAAAAATAAATGGCTAACTTATTGAAAGTTAGCCATTTATTTTTTTACTTATTTTAAGAAATATTTTTTTTACTAAATACTTCTTTATCGACTTTTCCAAGTGATTTTCCTACAGTAATTGATGATACCATAGCACCATTAACATTTATCATTGTACGTCCCATATCCAATATAGGGTCTATTGCAAGGATTCCACCAACTAATGGAAAATAAGAGCCAAGGCCAACTCCAGATATAACAACTGAAACTGCCATTGTAGCAGTTCCTGGAAGTCCTGCTATTCCAAAAGAACTAATTGTTATAACTATTAACAACATAACATAAAAGCTTATGTCCATGTTTACGCCAGCCATATTAGCAAGTGTAACAGCCATTAAAGCAGGATATATACCTGCGCAACCATTCATACCCATATTTGCACCTAGACTTGCTGTAAAGCTTGATACACCCTCATCAACTCCATGATTTTGTACTAAGCTTTCTATCGTTACAGGCAATGTTCCTAAACTAGAACGCGAAGTAAATGCTAGAAGTAGAGCTTCTGTTGAATTTTTTATATAAGTAATGGGATTTAGTCCATTTAAAGTTATAAAAATTAAGTGTATAACAAATAATACTGCAACTGATATATAAAGTGCTAATATAAAATGTAAAACAGATACTATTGAGCTAATACCTTGTGAAGTTATTGTATTTGCAAGTAGGGCAACTACAGCATAAGGCATAAATTTGATAACAGTCATAGATACACTTACAATTATTTTGTAAGATGCTTCTATAAAATCTATAAATGGTTTTATCGTTTCAGAATGTTTTTTGTTTAATCTTTTTATTGATGTAGCTATAAATGTAGCAAATATTATTGTAGCTACGATATTTCCATTTGCCATAGCCATTACAGGATTTGATGGAAGTAATCCTCTTAAAGTATCCACAAGAGAATTTATTTCTTTAAGTTCTTGAGTTCCTCCTAAAGCAGGTAGATTAACTCCTACACCCAACTTCATTATATTTGCAACTACAATTCCAACAATAGCAGCTATAGCCGTAGTAGTAAGAAGCATACCTAAAGACCTAAAAGTAAGTGTCCCAAGATTATTATCTTTCATATTAATAATTACCTTTATAATTGATAAGAAAACTAAAGGTACTACTAACATTTTTAATAAGTCCATAAATCCAGAGCCAAATAGACTATACCATTTACTTACTTCTTGTAGCCAAGTAACTTGAGTTGTATCATTAGGAAAACCAGCAAAAGCTTGAATTATAATTCCTAATATAAGTCCGAGTATTGTAGCATATATTGTTCTCAATGAAAATTTGATTTTTTTCTTTTCAAATTGCCTAACAATAAAGAATGTGCCTAAAAGCAAGATTATAAAAAAAATCGTTTTAAAATCTGTAATCATAAGAAATTGTGATAAGAATGAACTTTCCAATATTTTTTCTCCTTTATCTAAAAATAAATTTTTCTAAGTCTAAATAATATCAATATATTAAAAAAATGTCAATATTATATCATAATTTACTAAAATAGAATAAATTAATTTAATTTACGTAAATATGATTAAATACAGAAAAATAGGGTATAATATGTGTTTAAAGAATTTGACTTTGGGTAAGAAAAGATAAAATAGCTTTTGTGAAATTTGATTTCAAACAAAATGATGTGAAAAAAATAACGATAATTTATTATAAAGATGTGTACATAGAATATATATCAAATGAAAAGCTCAAAATAAGTAAAGAAATTAATTAGACATCAAAGGAGAGATAAAATGAGAGTAATAATAATTGGTGGTGTTGCAGCTGGGATGAGTGCTGCAGCTAAATTAAAAAGAATAAAACCTGAATATGAGGTTGTTGTTTACGAAAAAACAGAGATAGTATCTTTTGGTGCTTGTGGATTGCCATATTTTGTTGGTGGATATTTTGATGATGCTAATGACTTATTAGCAAGAACACCTGAAAAACTTAGAGAATCTGGAATTGATTTAAATATATTTAAAGAAGTTATTGAAGTTGATAGTGAATCTAAAAAAATAAAAGTAAAAAATATAAAAACAGGTGAAATACATGAAGATTACTATGATAAATTGATGATAGCAACTGGGGCAAGAAGTATTATGCCTCCTATAAAAAATGTAGAATTGAAGAATGTTTCTATGTTAAAAAGTTTAGATGATGGAGAATATTTAAAAAAGATTTTAAGTGACAAAGAAAATAAAAGAGTTACAATAATAGGTGCTGGATTTATAGGATTAGAAGCAGTTGAGGCATGTAAGAAGTTAGGCAAAGATGTACATGTAATTCAATTGGAAGATAGAATATTACCTCAAGTATTTGATAAGGAAATTACAGATGTTTTAGAGGAAAAAATAAGAAGACATGATGTTAAATTGCACTTGGATGAAATGGTTGTAGAGCTGTATGGAGAAGATAAAGTAGAAAAAGTTATAACAAATAAAGGAGAAATAGATACAGATGTAGTAATAATTGCTACTGGTGTTAGACCTAATACAGAGTTTTTGTCAAATACTAATATAGAAATGCTAAAAAATGGAGCTATAGTAGTTGATGAGTATGGAAGAACTTCTGTAAAAGATATATACTCTGCGGGTGACTGTTCAACCATAAAGAATATAGTAAGTAATGAAAATGTATATGTACCTTTAGCAACTGGAGCTAATAAATTAGGTAGGATAGTAGGAGAAAATCTAGGAGGAAGAGAAGTTTCTTATCAAGGTTCACTATCTTCAAGTTGTATAAAAATTATGGATATGGAAGCAGCTTCAACTGGAATTACAGAAAGACAAGCTAAAGCTTTAGGTATAAATGTTAAATCTAAATTTATTTCTGATTATAATCAAACTCATTATTATCCAGGAAGAAATAAGATATATGTAAAACTTGTTTATGATGCAGATACAAAAGTTATTTTAGGAGGACAAGTGGCTGGGTTTAAGGATGCTGTGCAAAGAGCAAATGTATTGGCAGCTGCTATTTTTGGAAAAATGACCACAAATCAGCTTGGAATGTTAGACTTGTGTTATGCTCCTCCATTTGCAAGAACCTGGGATGTGTTAAATGTGGCTGGAAATGTATCTAAATAATATTATTTAGATTATAGCCAACAAGTAATTGAAGGAATGAATTTACACGAAGATATTTCTATAAATGTAAAATTCATTCCTAAGTTTTTGTTAATAAATATAAATAGATATTTATTCATCAAAATTTAAGTGTAGGCTTAGCCTATCTTCTCCAAGAATTGTATTTTCAAAAACATTAGTGGCATTTTCTAAGTACATATTAGGCATATCTAATGATGGACTAAAATGTGTTAATAAGAGTTGTTTAACATTTCCTAGTTTTGCAAGATTTGCAGCTTCTCTAAAAGTCATATGTTTGTTTTTAACAGCTTTTGATATATCTAAATCATCGCCATACATAGCTTCACATATGAATAAATCGCTATCTTTTATAAAGCTTGGTATTGATTCTATAGGTCTTGTATCAGTCGTAAGACTTATTTTAACGCCCTTTCTTGATTCTCCTAAGACCATATCTGGAGTGTACTTTTTTGAATCTAAAACTACACTTTGACCTTCTTGGAGTTTTTTCCACAATATTTTAGGAACTTCATTTCTAGTTGCCTTATCTATATCAAATTTAGGATTTCTTCTAAAATTAAAACTATACCCTAAACACTCTATGGAGTGTTCTAAATCAATTGTTGAAATTTCTACATTTCTTAAAAACTCATTATCTAAAGTAAAATTACCTTGAGGATTTTCTATGATTTTTAAAGTATATGGTATATATTCTACTAAATTTTTCATAGAACGAATACAATCAACTATTCCAACTGGGCCAATTATAGTTAAATCACTTGTACGACCACTATTTCCAATCGTTGATAAAAGTCCTAAAAGTCCAAATATATGGTCACCATGTAAATGGGTTATACAAATCAAGTCTATATCTTTAAAGCCACATTTTTTTAGCTTCATGGATACCTGAGTGCCCTCACCACAATCAATTAGTATTTTTCTACCTTTATAGTTTATGAACACAGAAGATAGAAATCTGTTTGGCATAGGGACATTTCCACCACATCCAAGTAAAGTTAAATCTATCATTTTTTCCCCTTTCTAAAATTAACACAAATCTGTTGTTTGTTTTTATTATAATATCCTATTATAATTATTTTAACATTAAATATATCAATAAATGTGTATTTGAGTCAAGAAATATTGTCAAATAGTTTTTTTGTATTGAAATATATAAAAACTTTATGAGAAGAAATTGAATTTTATTTTTAGAAACATTTAAAGGAGGATAAATTAATGAAAATATTAAAGAAAATAACTATTTTGTCATTGATTACATTAACTTTGGTTGGATGTAGTAATGGAGAAAGTAAAAAAACTATTGAAGGTTCTAAGAAAACTCAAAGCTCTAAAGAATATGAACAAGCAATAATAGTACATAAAGATGCAAATATATTGAAAGATAGGTATGAGCCACCAAAAGGTTTTAAAAGAGTGGATGTAGAAAAAGGTAGTTTTGAATCATTTCTTAGAAATACTAAGTTGAAAAATTATGGAGAAAAGGTAAAGTATTATGATGGCAGAACTAAGGAATCAAAAGGCATTTATGATAGTGTATTTGATGTTGATATTGGTAATAGAGATTTACATCAATGTGCAGATGCAATTATGCTTATGAGAGCTGAATACTTATATCAGAATAAAAGGTATGACGAAATAAGTTTTGATTTTGTCGATGGTTTTAAGGCTAAGTATTCAAAGTGGGTAGAAGGATATAGAATTTCAGTAAAAGATAGTGGTTCAAGTTGGTATAAATCAACTGAATATTCAACATCTTATGAGAGCTTTAGAAAGTTTATGGATATAGTATTTGCTTATTCAGGAACTTTATCTCTTGAAAAAGAATTGAAACCTGTAAAAGTTGATGATATGAAGATAGGAGATGTGTTTATAATTGGTGGAAGCCCAGGACATGCAAGTATAATTATGGATATGGCAGAAAATGAAAAGACTGGAGAAAAAGTATTTATGATAGCTCAAAGCTATATGCCTGCACAACAAACTCAGCTTCTTATTAATCGCAAAAACGTAAACCTAAGTCCTTGGTATAGTTTAGACTTTAAAGGTGATTTAACAATACCTCAATGGACTTTTAAAAGAGACCAATTGAAAAGATTTTAAAATAATTTTATATAAAATAAAAGAAAAATACATATGAGAAAAAATGTAATTAGATTAAAACTAATTGGATATGGACAAAATTAAATTGATAGATAGATATTAAAGGTTATGTTAATTAATCTTATGTATATTTAATATTTATCTAAAAGGTTTTATGTAAAATATAAATTTTATCTAAAGCTAAAACTAATTTGAGGAGGATAATTTATATTGAAAATTAGGAGATATTTAATTTTGGTAATTATAATTCTAATTACAACAAGTCAGAGTGTTATTTCTTATGGGCTAGAGCAAATTGAAGAAATAACTATTTTTCACACTAATGACATACATGGAAGATATGCTGAAGGTAATGAACATATACAAATAGGTAATCTAGCTACATTGAAAAAAGACACTCCAAACTCAATTTTAGTAGATGCAGGAGATTGTTTACATGGACTTCCAATAGTAAATATGGACAAAGGGAAAGAAGCAATCGAATTGATTAAGTGTGCTGGGTATGACTACATTACTCCTGGTAATCATGACTTTAATTATGGAAAAGATAGATTGTTTGAATTATCTCAAATGGCTAGTTCAGGAGAGAACAATTTAAAATTTTTATCATCAAATATCCTCAAAAATGGTGAAAAAGTATTTGATAGTAATGATATAAAAGAAATAGATGGTATAAAGATAGGATTTTTTGGACTTACAACTCAAGAAACAAAGAGCAAAACAGGATTTAAAAATGTGGAAGGATTGGAGTTTACAAATCCTATAGAGAATGCAACAGAGCAAGTAAATGAGTTGAAAGGAAAAGGTGCAGATGTAATAGTTGCAATATGCCATATTGGTACTAATAATTTAAGTAAGCCAAATAGTATAGATATAGCAAATGAAGTCCAAGGTATCGATTTAATTATTGATGGGCATAGTCATACTAAGTTTGAAAATGGCAAGCAAGTTGGTGACACATTGATTGTAAGTACAGGACAATATCTAGAACATATTGGCGAAGTAAAACTAACACTTAATACTAGTGATATAGAAAATATAAAAATAGAAAATAAATCAGCTAGATTGATAGATAAGGAAGAAGCATTAAAATATGAATTGGATGATAGTATAAGTAAAAAGATTGATGAAATAAAAGAACATCAAGAAAAAATATTAGATAAAGTTATAGGCGTAACAAAAAATACTCTAGATGGCTCATATGAAAATGTAAGGACAAAAGAAACTAATTTAGGTAATTTAATAAGTGATATTTTACTTGATAAGACTAAGGCTGATATTTCTCTATTTAATGGAGGAAATATCAGAGATACAATAGAAAAAGGGAACATAACAAGAAGAGATATTGTAGATGTATTTCCTTTTAATAATACGATAGTTACCAAAGAACTTACAGGAGCACAAATTAAAGATGTATTAGAGCAAGGAGTAAAACTCTATCCAGAAAAGAATTCAGCCTTTTTACAAGTAGGAGGAATGTCATATTATTTTGACCCAAAACAAAAAGAAGGAGAAAAAATAACTGGTATTTTAAAAGATGGAAAACCATTAAATTTGGATAAAAAGTATGTGGTTGCAACTAATGATTATATAGCATCAGGTGGAGATGACTTTAGTTGCTTTTCAAAAGAGCCAGTATTAAAGGATTTCGGAAATTTAGAGAGTATGGTAATTGAATATATAGAGTACAAAAAAGAAATATCACAAAATATAGATGGAAGAATTAGTATCAAATCTAAAAAAGAGATAGCAAGTAATAATCAAGAGAGTGAATTGATAGTAGGAGAAAATAAAGAAAATATTAGTGATAATGAAGGTAGTACATCTAATAATGATATAAAAAATTCTGATAGTTATAAAAGTAAAAAAACAGATAAAATAAAACCTATAGAGAGTTCTAATACAGGAGTATATAAAAGAGAAGCTAAAGAAAAATCTCCTAAAACAGGAGACTTAGGTTTTTCAAATAGTATGATTGTATTTATAGCATCAAGTACATTACTATACTTATTAAACTTTAATCAAATAGATTTAAAAAACAAAAAGTCAAAATAAAAATTAATAAGTAAGAGTTAGCAAATAAAAATTTAATCTTAGACACTAATAAAAGTGAAAAGGTAATTAGTTGTATAAATACTAATTACCTTTGTTTTTTTGTGTTTAAGTATATTTATATCTAAGTAAAATCCAATTAATAATCTATAAATATTTATAAATTAATAAATAAAATGATTTTACTAGTATGATATAATTTAGCTAGTATGTATGATAATGGAGGATAGAAGGATGAATAATATATTACTTTTGGAAGATGATAAATCTTTAAATAGGGGAATCAGTTTTAAACTAAAAAAAGAAGGATACAATGTTTTTAATGCATTTAGCATAGAAGAAGCAAAAAATATTTTCGTAAAAGAAGAGATAAATTTAATTATTTCTGATATAGGTCTTCCTGATGGAAGTGGTTTTGATTTTTGCGAGGAGATTAGAAATAAAAGTGATGTTTACATAATAATGCTAACAGCCCTTGATGAAGAAGTAGATATTGTCACAGGATATGATTTAGGTGCAGATGATTATATCACAAAGCCATTTAGTTTGATGGTATTGATATCCAAAGTGAATGCACTTATGAAAAGGGTAAATACAGTAAAAAATTATACTTTATTAGTTTGTGATGATTTATTTTTTTATTATATAGAAAATAAGTTGATTATAAAAACAGATAATAAAGAAGAAGAGATAATTTTGAGTAAAACAGAAACTAAACTCTTAAGATATCTTATGGAAAATTCAATGCAGACGTTGACGAAAGAACAAATATTAGAATCTCTATGGGACAATAGTGGAAATTTTGTAGATGATAATACTATTGCAGTAAATATAAGAAGACTTAGACAGAAAGTAGAAAAAAATCCATCTGAACCTAAGTATATAAAGACAGTAAGAGGGGTTGGATATATGTGGGGGGAAAGGAGTATAAAAAAATGTTAAAAAGTATGAATCTCAAAGATAACTTCAGTATGAGAGATGATTATATAATGAGAAGAGTTATTGGATGTTCTGTTTTATCTGTGCTAATAATAACACTTATGTTTATACTCTTTGAATACAATAGATTACATAAATTATATGAATATCAAATAAAAAACACCCAAAGTATTGTAGGGGTATTGATTGATAAATATCCCAATGATGAAATAGATATAGTAAAATCTATTTACAATTCTGACTATAGTAAGGTAGATATTGGAGAAAAAGCATTTAAAAAATTTGGATATGGATTAGAAAATAAAATGTCAAATGATAAAAATTTTGGACTGTACTTAAAATCTTTTTTTAGAGAATCAGTTCTTGTTTTTTTAGTAATGTTTATAGTTGTTACAAGCATAATCTATTATTTTATAAGATACATAAATAAAAGATTGAGTAAAATTTACTTTATAGTAGATAAGATGTCACAAGAAAATTACTTGAAAGACACTACTGACCTAGAAGATACTGGTTATCTAGTAGAGTATAATGAGTATTTTAAAGAAGGTACATTTAGCAAAATAAATAACTGCCTATATGAGCTGAATAGAAGCTTAAAGATAAAATTTATTAAATTGGAGAAAGAAAAAGAGAGTGTGAAATCATTAGTAACAGATATCTCTCATCAACTAAAAACTCCTTTAGCATCATTAAAATTGTATAATACATTGCTTATAGAAGAAGAATTAGATGAAGACGAAGCTCAAGAATTTCTATTAACTAACAAAAATTCTATAAATAAATTAGAAAACTTGATAAACTCTTTGGTTAACATATCAAGGCTAGAGATTAGTATGATAAACATAAAAAAAGAAGATAATGATATAAAAAATACCATTTTAAATGCTATAAAAAGTGTAGTGCCTAAAGCTAAGATTAAAAACATAACATTAAATATAAATGAATTCGATAGTAGGATTATACCTCATGATAAAAAATGGACTGAAGAGAGTATTTTCAATGTATTAGATAATGCTGTAAAATATACACAAATAAATGGAGAAATAAACATCTCTGTAGAAGAAACTGTTAATTATTTTAAAATTATAATAGAAGATAATGGTAGTGGAATTAAAAAGAGTGAGTTCAATAACATATTTAAACGTTTTTATAGAGGTATATCTGAGGAAGTTGAATCTATAGAAGGTAGTGGAGTAGGATTGTATCTAAGTAGAAAAATATTAGAAGAACAGGGTGGAAATATTATAGTTTCTTCTAAAGTAGGGGTAGGAAGCAAGTTTTCTCTGTTTCTTACAACTATGTAATATTAAATGAAAGGAAAATGTAAGCCTCTACATTTATTATATAAGTATAAACAGCTCCAGAAATAAAACGTAATAAAAAATGGAGTAATATAACTTAGAATGAGAGGATAATTTTATGAAAATACTATATACTGAAAACTTATCAAAACATTATGGAACAGGAGAGAGCTTAGTAAGAGCTTTAGATAATGTCAACTTAGAAATAAATGAAGGTGAATTTGTTGCAATAATAGGAAAATCAGGTTCTGGAAAAAGCACTCTTTTACATATGATTGGAGGTCTTGATATACCTACATCTGGGAATGTATATATAGATAATAAAAACATATTTACATTAAAAGAAGAAGAACTTGCTGTATTCAGAAGAAGAAAAATAGGATTTATATTTCAAAGTTATAACTTGATACCATCTCTTAATGTGTGGGAAAATGTAGTGTTACCAATTGGTCTAGATAGTAGAGAAGTAGATGAACAATTTATAAAAGAGCTTTTAAAATCATTGGGACTTGAAAATAAACACGATGTTTTGCCAAATACATTATCAGGTGGTCAACAACAAAGGGTGGCAATAGCAAGGGCATTAGCTACAAGACCAGCTATAATACTTGCAGATGAACCAACTGGAAACCTAGATTCTAAAACATCTGATGAAGTTATGAGTATTCTAAAGTCTATGTCTAAGAAATACAGTCAAACTTTAGTTATGATAACTCATGATGATAGTATAGCTCAAATGGCTGATAGAGTTATATTTATAGAAGATGGTAGGGTATCAAAGGTTGGTGATAAAAATGATTAATACTACTAAAATAGCAAAAAGTAATCTAAAGCAAAATAAATCAAAAAGTATTCTAATAATAATTACTATAATACTTTCAACTTTAATGCTTTCATCTATTGGAATTTATATTGTTGATGCAGGAACCTATCAGAAAGAAAATACTATAAAGTATTCAGGTAATTATCAAGGTATATTAGCTAATGCGGATGAAAAACAAGCTAATATATTGAGTAATCATGCAGATGTAGAGTTAACTGGTAAAATGAATGGAGTAGGTTTTGAGAAGTTAGAAGATGATTCAAATATTTCTCTAGCATACATGAATGAAGATGCTTTAAAATTAAATAATTTTGAGTTTGTCAAAGGGAAGTTACCAACAAAAGAAAATGAAATTGTGTTAGATAGAGGAGCTTTAAAAGCACTTGGTTATAGTAACAAAAACTTAGGTGAAAAGATAAAAATATCTTATAATGATTATAAAAGCGATAAAAGAATTGAAAAAGAATTCATTATAACTGGAATTTTAAAAACTAGTGAAATATCTGAAGCAGGTAAATTTTATACAGCTATTATATCAGAAACATATATGAAAAATACTAGAGATATGTCACAAGAAGATTTTAATATATATGTGAAATTAAATGATAAAAGTAATTTATCGATAGAACAAGCAAAATCAAAATTAAATAAGGTTGCTAATGATATAGGACTGGATACTATTAATGTAGCTGTAAATGAAAATTATATAAATGCTTTAAAACCTGATATGGAAACAATTATGGGTGGAGTATTTGTAGGACTAGTAATTGTATTGTCTAGTATTTTAGTAATATACAATATATTCTACATTTCAATAGTTACGAAGGTTCAAGAATTTGGAAAGCTTAGAGCAATTGGTGCGACTAAAAAACAAGTAAAAAATATAGTGTTTAAGGAAGGTTTTATCTTAGCAGGGATAGCAATACCAATAGGAACAATCTTAGGATATGCACTTTCAAATATTATAATAAAATCAGTTATGGATATAGATGTAAAATCATCACAATTACCAGTTATATTATTGGTTATAATAATAAGCTTTATGTCTGTTGTGTTATCACTTTTAAAGCCAATGAAAGTAGCATCAAAAGTATCTATAGTTGATGCAGTAAGATATACTGGAAATAAAATAAGTAATAAAAATAAGAGAAAAGGTTATAAAAATATAAATTTAAAGAGATTATCACAAGCTAATTTAGAAAGAAACAAAAAACGTACTTACATGACACTGGTATCTCTTATATTGAGTGGAACCATATTTATAACAGTATCAACTGCCTTAGAAAGTTTTGATGCTGAAAAGATGGCAAGAGCAAATTTTCCTTATGATATAGAGGTTAGACTTGCTGGTTATGAAATGGATAGTGATAAAAATCCTAAAAATAATTTGAATATTTTGCAAATGAATAATCCTTTAAGTAAAGACTTTTTAAATCAAATAAAAGATATAGAGGGAATTAAAAAGATAGAGTCTGCAAGAAGTGTAAAGGTTGGAATGGATGATTATGATGTTGAATTTAAACATGACCTTTTACAGAGTGTAGATGAAAATGATGTCAAAGCATTAAATAATAATTTAGTAGATGGAAAAATAAATTTTGAAAGACTGCAAACAGGAGATGAAATAGTAATTACTCATGTTGATACAGCAAAAGAAATGGGAGTAAAGGCAGGAGATAAAATAAAATTAACTCTATATGATGGAGATAAAATAATAAAAAAAGAATTTAAAGTTCAAGCAATAGCTATGGGGTCTCCAAGCTTTGGCATTGGAAAAGATTTTATAGATAGAACTTTGAAACATGATTCAACAAGTAGTTTAGGAATATATACAGAAGAAGGAAAGTATCAAGAAATAAAAGATAGTATAAAGAAAATCGCTAAATCTAATGGTTTTTTAGAGACAGATTTTTTAGATAGTAGAGTAGAATCAAATAAGGCTGTTATTTCATTTATAAAGATAATGGGATACACTTTAACAGGTATAATAGGTGTGATTGGATTTATGAATCTTGTAAATACAATGATAACTAGTATAGTTACTAGAAAGAAAGAACTTGGTATGCTTCAAGCTATTGGTCTTACTAATAAACAATTAGTAAAAATGCTTAACTCAGAAGCTATATATTATACTTCTAGAATGATGATAGGAAGTATTTTATCTGGAGGAATATTAGGATACATTGCTGTTATATTTCTAAAAAAGACTGGATTATCTTATGCAACATATGCTTTACCAATAGTACCAATCCTATTGATGGCTGTATGTATTCTTATAGCTCAATTTATAACAACGTATTTAATAGGAAAAAGTTTCAATAAAGAATCACTTATTGATAGAGTAAGATATAGTGAATAAAATATGGACATTTAATGGGTAGTTTTTAAGTAATAAAAAGAAGAATATAAAAAGATTAAAATATATAGATACAGAGTAGATATTCTAAAATGATATTTGCTCTGTATTTTATTGTGCAATTATTTGTATGTCTAATAGAGTGAGATTGTTTATAGGGGAAATGTATTGGTACAATTTTAAAAAAACATAAAATTGTACCATATAAAATGAAAATTTTGTATAATAATCGTATAGAAAATAAAAAGGAGCTGAATATATATGAACAATAAAATTAATTATGCACCAGGACCAACAGAAACTAGAGAAAATGTAAGATTAGCAAGGGCAGAGAAGACAACAAACCCAGATATAGATGTTGATTTTGTTGAATTTTATAAAAAGACATGTGAAAAGTTTGGTAATATAGTTGGTACAAAAAATGATGTTTACATATTGAGTGGAGAAGGTATATTAGGGCTTGAAGCTGCCTGTGCATCACTTACAGAAAAGGGAGACAGAGTCCTTGTAATTGATAATGGGATATATGGAGAAGGTTTTAAAGATTTTGTAACAATGTATGGTGGAGAGTATGTGCTTTTTTCAAGTAAATATACTAAAAGTATAGATGTTGATGAATTAAAGGCATTTTTAGATAAAGATAGTAACTTTAAGTATGCAACAGTTGTACACTGTGATACTCCAACTGGTGTATTAAACGATGTAAGTAAAATATGTCCATTACTTAAGGCATATGGAATATTAACTGTAGTTGATTCTGTAGCAGGTATGGTTGGAGAGAGATTAAATGTAGATGAATCTAAAATAGACATAATATTAGGTGGTTCGCAAAAAGCTATCTCTGCACCAGCAGGTCTTACTATAGTTGGGATAAGTAAAGATGCAAAAAATTGTATAAAGAATAGAAAAACGAATATAACAGGTTTTTATTGCAATTTAAATATATGGGAAGGTTATTATGAAAAAAAATACTTTCCTTATACAATGCCAATAAGCGACATAATAGGTCTTGATAAAGCTCTTGATAATATATTAGAAGAGGGAATAGAAAAAGTATTAGATAGACATGAAAAAATAGCTTATAGTGTCAGAAAATCTATTGAGGAATATGGTCTAGAATTATTTTTAGAAGAAGGGTATTCTAATACAGTCACAGCTATAAAAATTCCTGAAAGTATAGGAGCTTTAAAACTTACCAAATACATGCTTAAAAATTATAATACACTTGTTGCAACATCATTAAATCAATACATGGACACTATTTTAAGAATAGGTCATATGGGAGAAAATGCTAATCTAAACAAAATAGAACACATACTAAATATTTTGGATAAAAGTTTAAATACATTAGGATTTAAAGGAAATGGAAGTTTATTAGATTTATTTAATAAGTATTATTTTTAATAGTTAGACAAGGGGGATGAAGCATGGAAATTATAGCTAAACAAAAATTTACGACGAAAGACATGGTAGAAACTTCACTATTAATAGCTTTAGTGTTTATTGCAACCAAATTTATAAATATAAGATTGCCAATATCTATAAATGGTGGGCTTGTTCATTTAGGAACAGCAATGTTATTCATATCAGCGATAGTATTTGGAAGTAAGAAAGGTGGTTTATCAGGTGCTATTGGTATGTCACTTTTTGATTTAATATCTGGATGGACTCTATGGGCTCCATTTACTTTTATAGTTAGAGGTATCATGGGTTATTTACTTGGAAAAATTGTATGGGCAAATGGCAAGAATGGAAACAATTTTTTAATAAATGTAATAGGAATAGTTGTTTCATCAATTTGGATGTTGTTTGGATATTATGTAACAGAGGTTATACTTTATGGAAATTTTGTAGTACCTCTTACATCAATACCAGGTAATTTAATGCAAGTATTAATAGGTCTTATAATAGCACTTCCTATTTCTAAAATATTGAAAAAATGTATGAAATGATAATAAAGTAGACTAAAATTTTCTGATAGCATAAATTATATTGTATAATATTAAGGTGAAGTAAATAATAATAAAAATATTTTAGGATAGGGGTTAACTCAATATGTTATCAGTTACAAGATATTCAGTTAGAAGTGCTCGTTTAAAGCCATGGGTAAAGTTTATTTGGTATCTTAAGACAGATGAAAATATATTGTTAAACAATAAGTTATTACCCACAGATAGTATAGATATTATTCTTAATCTTTCTGATATTATAGAATATAAAATTGGAAACCAAAACTATACAACGAGTAATATACATTTTAATGGAATAAGAGACAAGTATGGATTTATCATTCAACGTGGAAATATACGTGTTATGGGAATTTCTTTTTATCCATTTGGTCTTTATCCATTTTTAAAGGTACCAATTTCAGAATTTAATGGTCAAATTGTAAATCTAGAACAAGTATCAGATATCTTTGCAAAAAAGTTGGAAGACTCTTTAAATAAAACATCATCAGTAGAAAAGTATGTTTTATATTTAGAAGAAGTGTTATTATCTATACTAGAAGAAGGTTTGATTGAAAATAAATCTGTAAAAATTTTGGATTCATTTATATATGACAATAGGTATAGTAATATAAAATCTTTTTGTGATGATATGAATATAAATATTAAAACTTTGGAAAGAATCTGCTTAAAATATACAGGATATACACCTAAAATTTTAAAGAGAATATGTAGATTTAAAATGGCAAGTAATCAGCTTATTCGTACCTATAAAAATAATGAACTTTTTGATTTTATTTATGAAAATGAGTACTATGACCAGGCACACTTTATAAAAGAATTTAAAGAATTTTCAGGGACATCACCAATTAAATTTATTAGTGAGAATAAGACTATTAAAGAAAATATAAGGTATAGTTACTTGTAATTACACTGTCGATTTTTTACAATACCTCTAATTTAGTTTTTGATATGATATAAGAAAAATAAATTGGAGGTTTTGTATATGAAAATTATTACAGAGATAGTGGAGTTTAGTGTGGAAGAAAACTTGTCAAAAGGGGAGTTTATAGAGATTGTAAATGATTTAGAAATGAAATTTCATTCTATACAACCTGGTTTTATTGATACTGAGCTTTTACATGATGAAAAAAGCCAAAAATGGATTATGATACAACATTGGGATTCTATGGAAGAACTTAAGAATTCTTCTAGCAAGATGTTTAAGGAGTCTTCAACTGAGAAATTTAGAAAAGCTTTAAAAAGTCAAACTGTTAAAATGAACATAATACCACAAATTAAAAGCTGGAAATTATAGTTTTAAATCTAAAAAGTAATTAAACCACAAAAAAATAAATTAGCCAAATAACATTTTGTATTAAAATTGTTATTTGGCTTTTAGTATCTATTTTAATATTTAAATATTGTTATCTAAAAGAACTATTGCTGTACGAGAGGCAATAGGTAGTTTTGAAGATGGTGGGGCTGAGCTAAAATAGACATTATAGTCTAGTAAGTTTTCTTTTTTTGTGTTTCCTCCAAATTCTATCATATCAGTACTTAGTACTGTCTTGTAGTTTGTATTTTGAAATTTTGAAATATCAACTGACTGTATTAGATTAGGGTGGAAATTAAATATAAATAAATATTTGCCTTTACTGTATACTAAAAGTTTTTTATCATTATCCATATGTATAAGTTCGTAGCCATTTTGGATAAAAACATCACTGTATTTTGTAAGTTCAAGCATAGCTTTATCAAAGTTTAATAATTGTTTATATTTTAAAGTATCATTTTCTGAAAGGCTCCATTGCCTTCTAGCATACTTATAACTCCAATTGTTTCCTTCTCGTGGAAAATCAATCCATTCAGGATGTCCAAATTCATTTCCCATAAAATTTAGATATCCTTCACCAGCTAGAGAAAAAGTTATTAATTTGATTAGCTTAATTAGAGAGATAGCTCTATTTATAATATGATTATTTGAGTTTATTTCCATGTTCCAGTACATTTCCCTATCAGCTAGCCAAAAAATAATTGTTTTGTCACCAACTAATGCTTGGTCATGAGATTCACAATAACCTATATTTTTTTCACCAGGGCGTCTAGTTGTAAGTTCATACCACATTTTACCCAAATCCCAATTTTCATCAGATAAGTTAGAAATAGTTTTTATCCAAAAATCTGGGACACCCATTGCAAGCCTATAGTCAAATCCAATTCCACCATCTTTTATAGGTATACACATACCAGGCATTCCACTCATATCTTCTGCAATACTTATTGAGCTAGGTTTAATCTCTTTTATCAATTCATTTGCAAATTGGAGATATGTTATAGCCTCAATATCTGTATTCATACTAAAATATTTTTTATAACTATCAAATGAAACTCCAAGACCATGGTTATGATATAACATTGAGGTTACACCATCAAATCTAAAACCATCAAAATGATACTCATCTAACCAAAATTTTATATTTGAAAGTAAGAAATGGATTACTTCAGGTTTACCATAGTTAAAGAGTTTTGTACCCCAAGCAGGATGATTTCCTTTTGGACCTGAGTGGAAGAATTGATGTTCACTTCCATCAAACTCATTTATTCCCTCTAGAGTATTTTTTACAGCATGAGAATGAACTAAATCTAATAAAACAGCAATTCCCATGGAATGAGCAGTATTTATAAGATTTTTTAAGTCTTCAGGAGTACCAAACCTAGAAGAGATTGCATAAAAATTTGAAACTTGATACCCAAAAGATGCGTAATATGGGTGTTCCATAATAGCCATAAGCTGAATAGTGTTATATCCAGATTTTTTTATTTTAGGAAGTATATTTTCAGTAAACTCACTATAAGTCCCAATAGATTCATTTTCAGTAGCCATACCTATATGACATTCATAGATTAGTGGAGAAGTTATGCTTTTTAAGTCAAACTCATTGTCAGTCCAAATAAATGGAGTCTCTGGCTGCCATACTTGTCCATTAAATCCACCAAAATCTTTTTGAATTACTCTTTTTATATATAGTGGTATACGGTCAAATGTTTTTCCATTTGCAATGACTTGTACTTTTACCTCTGACTTATGAGGTAAACTATCTTTGTTGGGAATAAATATTTCCCAATTACCAGAACCAATTTTTTTTAGAGGATGAGATTTTCTATTCCAATTATTAAAGTCACCAATTAATGATAAACTGTCTGCATTTGGAGCCCATTCCCTGTAAAACCATCCATCATTTGTCTGATGAAAGCCATAGTAAAGATGAGCATTTGCAAAAGAACTAAAATCTTTATAATTGGTTAATAATTTTGCTTTAACATCTTCATAATGTTTCATTCGCTTTTTTATATCAGATTCAAATGGCTGTAGGTATACATCAATATCTAAAATTTTAAATCTTTTTTGACTTTTCATTTTGTTTCTCCTCCATAATAAATATTACATCTAAAAAATAATATTTATCTCATACTATCTTCTCTATATAATTGATATATATTATATAATCCTAATAAAAAGCTTAAGCCACCAATGATTAATTTCATAATTTACCTCCTTAGTATTTACACTTATATATCATATTCATCAAAATTTAAAAGTTTGTTTAAAACTCTTTTAATAATATCATAATCAAAGCCTTTATAGGAAAGATGTTGAGAAATTTTTTGATATATTTTCTTTTTATCTTCCTTCTTTACCCTTTCAAACCTTTTCTTTGCTAGATACATAGCATTTTCAAATTCAGTATCCTTATCCAATTCAGACACAGCTTCATCAATTGTACTTCTATTGATACCTTTATTGTATAGATTTTGCTTAATTCTGTTTTTGCCACATCTATTTAAATTAACATTTGTATTAACTATTTTTTGAGCCAATACACTATCATTTACGAGATTATAATTTTTAAGAAAATCTATAACTCTATCAATTATGTTTTCATCAAATTCTGCTGATAACTTTTCTTTTATTTTTTTTTCGGACTGGTCAGCATGAGATAAAATATTTAGTGCTTTATTTTTAGCTTTTATATACATTTCATCGTCCAAAATAGGTTTTAATTCGTCTTCATTTATTTCATTCCCTTTTTTTAAGTTGAATGTATAAACAAGTTCTTTAAATATAGCAATAAAAAATTTATCATCTACATAAATATTAACTCTATCATCATTTCTTTTTTGTTGTTCTATCTTAGTAATTATACCCATAAATCCTCCCTTTTTGTATGTAATTATATTAACAAAAGCAACTAATAAAATTTAATAAAAAACTTACATTTATATGTTATATTTTATCAAAATTAAGACAAAATAGTAAAAAGTTATTTTTATTAAAAAGTAAAGTAAAAACATGTTAAATAATTATTTTTTAAAGCATTTTTTATCATATAAATATAATTATATACCAAAAAAAATAAATTATAAGCTTTAAGAAATAAAAAATAATGGTACAATAGTATTATAACATTAAAAGGAGACAAAATATGAAAAGCGAAAATCTAGTTAAGAAGGCGGAGTTGAAAAATACTGAAAAACTAGAGAAATTTAATCGCCATAAAGGCAAAATCAAAATAGGTATATTGGGAGGTACTTTTGACCCTATACATTATGCTCATTTAGCAACAGCAGAGTTTATTAGAGACAAGTATGACATTGACAAAATTATCTTTATACCATCAGGAAATCCACCACATAAGTTATGTATCACTACAGACAAGTATGATAGATATAATATGACACTTCTAGCAACTGAAAGCAATGAAGATTTTTTAGTTTCAAAAGTAGAAATCGAAAGAAAAAAAAGGACTTATACAATAGATACATTAAAATACTTGAAGAAAAAATACAAAAATGCAGATATTTATTTTATAACAGGGGCAGATGCTATTTGTAGTGTTGAAGAGTGGAAAGATGTAAAGAAAAACTTTGAGTTAGCTACCTTTATAGCTGCAACTAGACCAGGAATTAGTTTGTTAAGGTCACAAGAGACTATAGAAAAACTAACTAAAAAGTACGATGCTGACATTATAACAGTTTATGTTCCATCACTGGATATATCATCCACATATATAAGGGAACAGCTAAATGAAGGCAAGTCAATACGTTACTTAGTACCCGAAAATGTAGAAAATTATTTATATGAAAATAAACTATATCAATATGGAGATGATTAAATGAACTTAGAGAATATTAACCAGAGACTAAATCAAATGTTACCAGTGGGGAGGCTTAGCCACTCAAAAAATGTTGCAAAATGTGCTGAAAAATTATGTGAGATTTATGAGTGTGACAAAGAAAAAGCTTGTTTAGCAGGAATGATTCATGATTGTGCAAAGTATTTAAGTGATAAAGAAATAGAAGATTATGTAAATAAGTATGAAATATACTTAGACCCAATAGAGGATGGAAATCGCTCTCTATCTCATAGTGTAATTGGGTCATACATATGTCAGTATGAGTTTGGAATAGAAGATGAAGATATTATAAATGCAATCAAATATCATACAACAGGAAGAGAAGATATGTCTCTTTTAGAAAAAATAATTTACATAGCTGATTTAATTGAAGAAGGTAGAAAATTCCCAGTTGTAGATACATTAAGAGAGTTGGCATATGGAGGAAAGCTTGATGAAGCACTTTTAACTTCTTTTAACAATACTTTAATGTTTGTTATTAATAAAAAAGAAGAGATACATCCAAGAACAGTTATGGCAAGAAACTATCTAATTAAACGAAAGTTATTATAAAAAACATACATAAAGGCAAATATATTAATAAATTTAAAATTGACTATGTTACAAAGTCGTATTAATATGTTACAATAACTAAGTGTATTTTAATTAGGAAAGTGAGGAATTTTATATGACAGTGGAACAAATGACAAAAATAGCATATGATGCCATAGAAGATAAACTGGGTCAAGATACAGTTATAATAAATATAGGAAAAGTTTCTAGTTTGTGTGATTACTTTATTATCACTACAGCATCTTCTCAGAGACAGGTAAAAGCTATTGCTGATAATGTAGAAGATGAATTAGCAAAACTAGGACTAGAGCCAAGAGGAAAAGAAGGACAAAGCACTCAAACTTGGGTACTTCTTGATTATGGAGATGTAATGGTTCATGTATTTAATGAGGAAAACAGAGGATTTTATAATTTAGAAAAATTATGGAAAGATGCGCCTTATATAGATATTGACACATTAGCATAAACATGATAATATATGTTATTATAGTTAGAAAATTTCAAAAATTATATTAAATTGAATAGACTAGAGCAGTAAAAGATTATATTTTTTCAGAGAGTTAGTGGAAGGTGAGAACTAATATTATATAACTTTGAACTTACTAGATTGAAATCTATTCTCCATAGCTGGATTAAAAGCTATCTAAGAGAGTCTATATAATGTAGACTAATTAGGGTGGTACCGCGAAGATTTATCCTCGTCCCTAAACGTAAGTTTAGTGATGGGGATTTTTTATTTTCAAGGCATTATTTGGAAATTATAAGTAAATAATATTAAATAAGGTAGTTGAACACAACTAAAATAGGAGGCAAAATATGAGCGTATATAATTTTAAAGAAGTAGAATCGAAATGGCAAAAAATCTGGAAAGACAATAAGCAGTATAAAATGGATACAGCACAAACTGAAAAACCTAATTATTACACATTAGAAATGTTCCCTTATCCATCTGGAAAGATACACATGGGTCATGTTAGAAACTATTCTATAGGTGATGTTGTCGCAAGATTCAAAAAAATGGAAGGGTATAATGTACTTCATCCAATGGGATGGGATTCTTTTGGTTTGCCAGCTGAAAATGCTGCTATAAAACATGGTATACATCCACACAAATGGACAATGGAAAATATAGAAGAAATGAAAGAACAATTAAATTTATTAGGTCTTAGCTATGATTGGGATAAGGAAGTAGCAACTTCAACTCCAGAATACTATAGATTTACTCAAGAGATATTTTTGAAGTTTTTAGAACATGGGCTTGCATATAAGAAAAAATCTTATGTTAACTGGTGTCCTTCTTGTGAGACTGTTCTTGCAAATGAGCAAGTTGTTCAAGGAGCATGTGAGAGATGTAAAGCAACAGTATTAAAGAAAGATTTGGAGCAATGGTATTTTAAGACTACTGAATTTGCAGAAGAATTACTTAATGATTTAGATACATTAGATGGATGGCCAGAAAAGGTTAAAATAATGCAAAAAAACTGGATAGGTAAGAGTACAGGAGCAGACTTAGTTTTTGATATAGATGGAACTGATAAGTCTATGACAGTGTTTACAACTAGACCAGATACAACTTATGGAGTTACTTATATGGTACTTGCTCCAGAACATGAGTTAGTTAAAGAATTGGTTGCTGGTACTGAATATGAAGCAGAAGTTGAAGCTTTCGTTCAAAAAATGCATACAATGACAGAAATAGAAAGAACAGCTGCTGATGTAGAAAAAGAAGGAATGTTTATAGGTAGATATGTTATAAACCCTTTAAATGGTAAGAAGGTTCCTTTATGGATAGCTAATTATGTATTAGTTGAATATGGAACTGGAGCTATAATGGCAGTTCCTGCACATGATGAAAGAGATAGAGATTTTGCTGAGAAATATAATTTAGATATAATAGATGTAATAACAGAAGATAACAAAATAATAAATTCAGAAGAGTTTAATGGATTAGATGCTTCAGAAGGATTTGAAGGAATAATAGATAAATTAGAAAAAGAAGGTAGAGGAAAGAGAACTATTAACTATAGATTAAGAGACTGGTTAGTTTCAAGACAAAGATACTGGGGTTGTCCTATACCTGTAGTTTATTGTGATGAGTGTGGAATAGTTCCAGTTAAAAAAGAAGATTTACCAGTTCTTTTACCAACAGATGTTGAGTTTACTGGAAAAGGTGAATCTCCACTTACTACTTCAAAGCAATTTATGTCAACAACTTGTCCTCACTGTGGAAAACCAGCTAGAAGAGAAGTTGATACTATGGATACATTTGTAGATTCTTCTTGGTATTTCTTAAGATATGTGGATAGTAATAATGAAAATGAGCCATTTAGTAAAGAGTTAGTTAATAGATGGCATCCAGTAGACCAATATATAGGTGGAGTGGAACATGCTATAATGCACTTATTATATGCAAGATGGTTTGTAAAAGCATTTAAGAGCATGGGTATGGTAGATTTCGATGAGCCATTTAAAAACTTACTTACTCAAGGAATGGTTCTTATGGATGGTTCTAAAATGAGCAAATCTAAAGGCAATACAGTATCACCTATGGATATAATTGATGAGTATGGAGCAGATACTGCAAGACTTTTCGTATTATTTGCAGCACCACCAGAAAGAGATTTAGACTGGTCAGAGCAAGGTGTTGATGGATGTTTTAGATTCTTAAATAGAGTTTATAGATTGGTTGATGAGTTAGCAGATGTAGTTAAAAAGGATGTAGAGTTTGGAGAATTAAATTCTCAAGATAAAGATATGAGATATACTATACATTCTACACTTAAAAAAGTTACTGCTGATTTAAGTGAAAAATTTGGATTTAATACTGCTATATCAGCTCTTATGGAATTAATAAATGATATGTATAAATATAAAGAATTAGATAATATAAATGAAGCAGTTATAAAAGAAGGTGTACAAACTATAGTAACTATAATAGCACCATTTGCACCTCATTTAGGTGAAGAATTATGGACTATGATAGGTAAAGATGGAAGTGTATTTGATATAGACTGGCCTAAGTATGATGAAAAAGCTTTGGTAAAAGATGAAATAGAAGTTGTTGTACAAGTTAATGGAAAAGTTAGAGGAAAATTAACTGTTAACTCAAATATATCTAAAGAAGAAATGGAAAAAGTAGCTTTAGAAGATGAAAAAATAAAAGGATTAGTTGAAGGTAAAACTATAGTTAAAGTTGTTGCTGTACCTAAGAAGTTAGTCAATGTAGTTGTGAAATAAATTAAAACTATAAGATAAAATAAGACCCCTATTACAAATTAATTAAAAATTGTAATAGGGGTTTATTATTTTAAGATTTATTATAATTAACAGTAGATTCCTTTTTCAAAGAAGTCTTTGATTTCATCAAGATTATCAGTTTTCCCAAGTGCTAAGATAAGTTTTATTCTAGCTTTTTGACCTGGAAGGTCTCCACCAAATATACATCCAAGATTTTTTAAATCTCTACCAGAACCATAATAACCATAGCTATCAAACACTCTACCTGAGTGGCATCTAGAAACTATAACAACAGGAAGTCCTTTTTCTCTAGCATATTCAACTCCAGAAAGCATATGAGGAGGAATATTACCTCTACCCATTGCCTCAATAACTATACCTTTATATCCACTATCAACAGCAAATCTTATAAAATCTGCATTCTCTCCTACATATGCTTTAAATAAAGCAACTTTAGATTCTACCTTATCAGTATCTATAATTGTTCTATTTACAATATCTCTTGTAAGAACAAGTTCATTGCAGTCAATTATTCCTAATGGACCACTAGTTAAAGATTTAAATGTATTTAAAGAAAGAGTATTTGTCTTAGTAGCCTCAGAAGCTAATAATACTTCGTTATTTAGGACTACAAGAACACCTTTGCCCATAGCATCTTTAGATACAGCAGTACAAACTGAAGCAGATAAATTACTTGAACCATCATATCCAAGCTCAGAGCTACTTCTCATAGCACCTGTGACTATTACGGGTTTGATGTTATCAATTGTAAGGTCTAGAAAATAAGCTGTTTCTTCTAAACTATCTGTACCATGTGTTATTACAACTCCTGTAATATCTTTTCTTGCTAATAAATCATTTACATAATTTTTCAATTCCATCATTCTATAAGGCGTTATATGAGGTCCTGGAATTTCATCAAAGTTAAAGACCTCCACATCTGCGACTTTATCAATATTGGTAACCATTGATAATATTTGTTCCCCCGATAAAGTTGGTATAGCAGCTCCTACTTTATCATCCACTGTCATAGATATAGTTCCACCAGTAAAAACTATGGCAACTTTTTTCTTAATACTCATACTATTCTCTGCCTTTCATAAATAAAATTTATAATTCCGATAGGATTATATCAAAAAAAGTAGCTAAGGTCTACATAAATTCTTTTATTCATATAATTTAGATATTTCAGTGTAATATAACTATTTCTTAGTTTTTTGCCATTCAGTAATGTAACCATTTAGTATTTCTCTGATAGCTTTTCCTATCTTAGTGTAAGCCTCATCATATAAATTTGCTAGAGATATTCTGATTGACCATTCAGGACCATAAAATCCATTTCCACTAAGTAAGACTACAGAATAGTCATTAGCTAATTTATAAAGAACATCCACTGGAGCAGAAATTTTACTTATAAATTTAAATAAATCTTCTCCATAGTTTAATTTAGCCCATTCTTCAATATCAAATTGAGTATAATATGCAGCATTATTTTTACTTTCATTGATTGGAAGCTCTAAAGCTTCAAACAATAGTTTTTGACGTCTATGACAGATACTCATATTAAGTTTTTTGTAGGCATCAACTTTGTCAATTAAGGCAAATGCAGAGAAAAATGCCATTTGTACTTGCTGAGGAGTAGAAAGACCAGCAGTATGATTAAGAGCAACAAGTCTACTATCAGCAACAACTCTTTCCATAAATGAAAGACTAGAAGGATTAAGACTCATATCACTGTAACGCTTATCTACTGATTTTTTTAATTCTCCAGTTAAATCATTTATTTTCTTATCAAAAACATTCTTCTTATGAAGTGCAAATGTACCAAGTCTCCATCCTGTAACTCCAAAATATTTTGAATAAGAATAAACACCAACAGTGTTATAAGGAAGTTTTGACATCAATGATGAAAAGTCTTCTACAAAAGTTCCATACACATCATCTGATATTATCATTAAATCTTTATTATAATTCTCAATCACATCTATTAGGTTATTACAAGATGTGTCATCCATAGCTATAGATGCAGGATTATTAGGATTAACAACAAATAAAGCTTTAATAGACTTGTCACGAAGTTTTTCTAATTCTTTTTTAGTGTATTGCCATGTATGAGCACCTTTTTCATCAACTGCATTAGCATTTATATTTACAACTTTAAAATCATAACGAGGAAGATTAGGTATTTCAAGATAAGGTGTAAATATTGGAGTCATCAAAGCTATAGTATCACCTTTTTTTAGTAGTTCATTAGCCATTAATGAATCAAAAATATAACACATGGCAGCTGTAGCACCTTCAACAGCAAAAATCTCTACATCACCATATTTACCTGATATATCATATTTCATTTCTTGAACCAAGTAATCATGCACTATTTTTTCCATATGAGGTAACATTCTATCTGGAAGTGGATAGTTATCACCAATAATTCCATCAGCTAGTTCATGAACAAATTCATCTCCATCAAATCCAAGTTCATTTATACCAAAGTTTATAATATCTCTAGCTAAGTATGCTCCAGGCATATCTATATTTTCATTTATAAATTTAAAAAATCTTTCTTTTATACCTTTCTTTTGAGGCATTCCAGCCAAATGACCTAAATCCCAATTAGAACGAGTTTCAGTAATAGCAAAATGACCAAAAGTAAAAAAGGCTTCTCTAGCAGTTGAACAAGTCCAATTTGGATTACCACGACCTGCATCAAGTAACTCTCTGTTATTTTCTTTTGCAGTGTATTTTGCAATATCTATTAATTTGTCCTTAAATTCAAAAGGGCTTATTTTTCCATATATGTTTTTGATTTCTTTATAAGTATTATTTTTCATGTTAAATTCCTCCTTATGTAATAAGTTTCACATTTTTATAATAAAATAAACAAGTTAGCAAAATGATTATACTTTAATTATAATAGGTTTATAGAAAAAGTAAAGTATAAAATTAAAATGATTATTCTATTTAACCTTATTAAATA
>NZ_JAGWCW010000005.1:0-186698 GCF_020657835.1 Clostridioides sp. ZZV14-6387 | reverse complement strand
ATTAAACTTAAGATATAATTTTTTATTTAAAGAGCTATTAAATATTATATGTTCTTTAACTTTAATTATTTCAAATTTTTATATAGGATTTAAATTTATAAAATTGATAAATAATAGCAATGAACAAGAATACAAGCTACAAAATTAGATAGTAAAATAAATCATAAGAATAATATAATAGACAAATCAAAAAGTCAAAAAACATGCCTATTTGAAAGTAACATGTTCCCTATTAAAGTAAAGAACTGCATTGTACCACTCCACATCCTTGTGTGAAAGGGTACAAAGAAGTTCGATTTTATTTATACTAATCTTTATAACTTACAAATTCATTATTTTTTAGGATTTACAAGTTCATCAAGTAACTTTGGAAGTAATTCATCTATTTGCTCATCATTAAACTGGCAAGTTCCAACAGCTTTATGTCCCCCACCACCATACTTAAGCATTAGACTACCAACATCCACACTAGAAGTTCTATTTAAAATACTATATCCAACGGCTACAGAGCATCCTTTTCCACCTTTACCATTTACAATCCAAGCAGATATATTTTGTTCTGGATACATACTGTAAATCATAAAACGATTCCCTGTGTAGATTGTCTCAACTCCACGTAAATCAGAAATGATAACATCGCCTTCTACACGTGTATATTTGGCAACCATCTCTTTAAATTTACTTGTTTGTTCAAAATAAACGTCTATACGTTCTTTTACATCTGGTAAATCTAAAATTTCTTTTGTACTTAAAGTTCTACATGCATCAATTAGCTTCTCCATTAATTGATAGTTAGATATAGTAAAGTTTCTCCAACGACCAAGACCAGTTCTTGGGTCCATAAGGTAACCAATCAAAATCCATCCAGTTGGATTTTGTACTTCTTCTATTGTAAGATTTCCTGAATCAACTTTATCTACTGCCTCTAACATTTCATTAAAATGAGGAAATCTTTCACTTCCACCATAATACTCATAAATAATTCTTGCACAAGAAGGAGCAATACGACTTTCGCCTTTGTACTTTCCTAGAAGTTCATTTCTCTCAAACTCACTAGAATGATGGTCAAACCAAAGACCACACCCCTCAACAAATGGTACATTTGCAAGACAATCATCTTCTGTTACCTCAACCAGGCCATCCTGTAAGTCTTTAGGATGAGCAAATTTCCAATTATCAATAATACCTGCTTCTTTTAATAGTGCACCACATACCAATCCATCAAAATCAGAACGTGTAATTAACCTCATAATTTTCATCCCCTTTACTTTAAATATGTCATATATACAACAATCTTTTCCTTAGATATATCATATCACTTTATATGTCACCTTGATATACATTTTATTACATACAGTGAAATAAAAATACTAAAAAAATAACAGCTTGATATAAAGATTAAACTGTTATTTTTTTAGTATTTTATTGCTCTTCATCTTCTTTAGGTGGTGTAATTATTAACCCTATAGAGTGCATTTTTCTTCCCTCTCCATTTGAATTATTTCTAAGAGGTTCTAGTATACTAGCAATCTTTTTACTTGCTTCAGTTATCTCATCAACACTAGCATATACTGGACAGACAGAAAATCCTGAACCATCTTTTAGAATATCCTTTTCCTCTCTTTTGGCATACTCATAAAACTCTTTTAAAAATACAATCATATATTGAGTAAATAGTTGTGCATATTCTTCTCCAGAATTTTCATTTATAATAGTCTTTACATCATCAGCTATGTCTAACTTCATAGCATATACTTTTTCAACAGTTCCTCTTATTTTATGCTCTTCAACTACCTTTATAATATCATCTTCTAGCATTTTATTAAGATAGCGATAAAGTGTAGCTTTTGATATATCTTGAAATTTTTCTCCTAATTGTTTTGCTGTAGTTCTATTATTTGAAAAAATCTCAAGTACCAACTTACATTTAGTTGGATTTACAAAGCAATCCATCAACTTATCATTCATATTATATACCTCCTATAATATTATTAATAAGATAATATTATCATGTTGATAATGTTAATTCAATATTAGCTGGAAATTTTATACACTAGTTTAAGATATCATATTTTATAGTAAATTAAGAACAGTAATACCACTTTCATAGACAGTTTCTTTTTAAAAAATAAAAAAAGCCCTTGAATTATTCACATAACTCAAAGACTTTACGTTTCATGATTTAATACTAAGCTAATTTTGCTTTAGCAACTTCTGCTAATTTTGCAAATCCTTCTGGGTCTTGTATAGCCATTTCAGATAACATCTTTCTGTTAACTTCAATACCAGATAATTTTAATCCATTCATTAATCTTGAATAAGATATTCCATTCATTCTAGCAGCTGCATTTATTCTTTGTATCCAAAGTTTTCTGAAGTCTCTCTTCTTTAATTTTCTTCCTATATAAGCATTTTTTAATGCTTTCATTACGAATGTATTTGCTGGTCTATATAATTTGCTTCTAGATCCTCTGAATCCTTTTGCAAGTTTTAATATTTTCTTATGCTTTTTACGAGCGTTCATAGCTTTTTTAACTCTTGCCATCGTTATGACCTCCTTTATATCCCTCTTCTATAGTTATTATTTATAATCTGTATCTTAGTATGGTAATAATTGTGCTATTCTCTTAGCATCTCCATCACTTACTAAAGTTGATTTTCTTAAGTTCATTTTAGTTTTTGCAGATTTTTTAGTTAATATATGTTTTTTATAAGCTTTAGCTCTCTTTAACTTTCCAGTTCCTGTTTTCTTTAATCTCTTTGCTGCACCTCTATGAGTTTTCATTTTAGGCATGACAAATTCCTCCTCTCAGTTAATCATCTATTTTTTTGGATCTATAATTACAACCATATTATTACCCTCAAATGCAGGGGCTTTTGTTGGTTCTCCAAACTCTTTTATTATATCTAAAAACTTAAGCATAACTTCTTTGCCTATGTCTTTATGTCCTAATTCTCTTCCTCTAAATCTAAGTTCAACTTTGACTTTATCCCCTTTTTTAAGGAACTTTATAGCATTATTAGCTTTCGTATTTAAATCATTTTGTTCAATACCTGGTCTAAGTCTTACTTCCTTTACAACTATATTTTTTTGCTTTTTCTTAGCTTCTTTGTCTTTTCTCGCCTGTTCATATCTAAACTTTCCATAATCCATTATCTTACATACTGGTGGATTTGCATTTGGCGAGATTTGAACTAAATCTAAGTTTTTGCTAGTAGCCATTGCTTGAGCTTCTTTAGTAGGCATTACTCCAAGTTGTTCACCTGTTGATGAAAGGACTCTTATTTCCTTGTCTTTTATTTGTTCATTGATTGCTAATTCTTTGCTAATTGTAGGACACCTCCAAATTTTTTATAAAATAAAAAGCGAATGATATAATCATCCGCCATATAAGTTACCAAATTTAAACAAGCTTAAACTAATATTAAGCTTTAACTTATATTTACCTTACTAACCTTCGTTGTAAGGTGAGAAGCGGACTTCTTCTTTGTTTTATTCTTACCTTATTTACTATATCACTTAATCAAATTATTTGCAACTACTTTTTTTAGTTTATTAAAATTTAATTACTTCTTCCTAATAATCATTATATGTACATGCTTCCTATTTTGCTATTAATTTTTAGATTTCTACTCTAACTCCTAAATTAATATTATTTTAAAACTACAACTGAAAAACTTACTTAGCCAATTTCATACATAATACTATACTCCACATCGCTTAATCTATACAATATAACATTTTTTATCATATTTATTTTATCTTGATTTGTCGTATTTTATTAAACATCTAAAAACAATCTGCATATATACATGAATTCACTTTTTCATACATTTCGCAAATTTATTTTTCTTTGGATAACATGTATATTTTTTCCATTAAAAATAAATAATAAAAAATAGTAAATATGGAAAATATAAAATTGATTAACAATAATTAATTACCTGAGGTGTGAATATGAAAATGCTAAACAACTTTTTTAAGAAAATCAACAATCCAGTTCCTGTCTTTGCACAAACAAAAATGGAAAGAGAAAATCAAACAGATGATTCACTTTCTACAAAACCAAAGACTACATTCAGAGATGTTGCTGGATTAGACGAAGTAAAAGAAGAACTATTTGAAATAGTCGATTTTATGAAGTCACCACAAAAATATCAAAAAATGGGTGCTAAGATACCTAAAGGGGTATTATTTTATGGCCCTCCAGGAACAGGAAAGACTTTACTTGCGTCTGCTGTAGCTGGTGAAACAAACTCATCATTTTTCAATGTTACAGGTTCAGAGTTCGTTGAGAAATATGTAGGTGTAGGAGCAAAAAGGGTTAGAACTTTATTTGAAAAAGCTAGAAAAGAAGCTCCAAGTATAATATTTATAGACGAAATAGATGCTGTAGGAGCAAAAAGACATCTTGAGAGCAACAACGAAAAGGACCAAACATTAAACCAACTTTTAGTTGAAATGGATGGATTTAATAAAGATTCCAATGTATTAATAATAGGTGCTACCAATAGACTTGACTTATTAGATGAAGCTTTACTTAGACCAGGAAGATTTGACAGACACATTCATATAGGTGCACCAAATTATCACACTAGATTTGAAATTCTAAAGGTACATACAGATGACAAGCCTATAGACAAATCTGTAAATCTAGAACTTTTAGCTAAAAAAACTCATGGTTTCAATGGAGCCCATCTTTCAAATATAGCAAATGAAGCAGCTATATTTGCAGTTAGAGATGACAGTGAATACATTACATCAGAACACTTTGACAAGGCACTTGAAAGAGTCATTGCAGGGCTAGAGTCTAAAAACTCTGCACTAGTTGAGAAAGAGAAAAAAATAGTAGCTTATCACGAAGCTGGACATGCTCTTGTAAGTGATATAGTAGGAATTTGCCCTATACAAAAAATATCTATAGTTCCTAGAGGGCAAGCATTAGGTTATGTTCTTCAATTACCTGATGAAGATAGATATATTTATACTAGAGATGAATTAATTGGAAAGATAAAAATACTACTTGCAGGAAAAGCATCAGAAGAATTAATATTTAACCACAAATCTACTGGTGCAAAAGATGACTTAAAGAAAGTTACTGAAATAGCTAATCAAATGGTTTGTGAATATGGTATGAGTAACTTAGGATTTATGACTATTGATGGAAATGATAAAACTTTCTTATGTGATAAAATCCAAAAGGAAGCAAATCGTATAGTTGAGGTTTGTTATAAAGAGACTTTAGAGATATTAAAGGATAACCTTGAAGATTTACATTCTGTTTCTAAATTCCTATTTGAAAAAGAAACTATGACTCATGAAGAGTTAAAAGATTTAATAGGAAAAGAAGCTGTAAACTAGTATAAGACAATTTAATAGTTTTTTCAAAAGTAATTATATTAGATTTAAATGACTTTTAAAGTCAAAATATTTCAAATTAATTATATTAAAATAAAAAAGCTATAGGTTTAATTTTATATTATTAAACTTATAGCTTTTTTTATTTTATATATTAATGTACTCTATACTAATTTATAAAGCATTTATCTAAGACAAAACAAGCACATGTAATTATCACTTCTCTTTCTCAAATAAATACAATAAAATAATTTAAAAAACCTTCTATACAAAAGCAAAATATAAAACAAATTTACTGACAGGCTCATCTCTTTCTAAAAGTACCATAAATAAAACCTCAACATAGAATATCTCATTATCACTCAAGATGATAATCTAATTAACACTTTTTTATAACATGTATGATTTATTGAAAAATTTTATTAATTAATATGGTAGTTTTTTCTAAGAATCATATAAATTATTCTAATATCTAGTTAAATTTTCACATTTGTATTAAAATAGCAAAAAAGGTTTAAAACGCAATATTCTACTAGGCCTGCCATACTTACTCATAAGTTGTTCACTTACTACCTCACAATATCCAGCATCACACAATTTAAGTATAATTCTGTCCATAGTTCTGGTACTCACACCACATGTACTAGCCAACTCTTTTGATGTAAACTCAGTTTTGCCACTATTTATTATACTATTGAATACCTTATATATAGTGTTGGCACTAAGCCCTGTCTCCGTGGCTATCTGATAGAATCGTTCATCAAAACTATTCTTCTTTTTAACATTTGGAATGGATTCCAGTGGTCCCATAACTTCTCCATTTTCAAAAACTACGTAAGCTGCATCATTTTTTTGAACTTGAGCCATCTTAATACTCTCATATGCATTAAATTTAGCTTCATTTGCGGTTTTTCCATAACCAATCCCTATATAAGAATTTATAACTGAGACCTCACGAATCATATCCAACAAATAAATATCTCTATACTTCTTTGTTTCTAATTCGAGTATTTTTTTAGTTGTAAAAATCATAAACTCACTTCTACTCTGCTCTACCAAAACACCATCTATACGACTATTGAAATGGTATAGTTTATCAAGTATTTTAATCCTCTGTGAAAGATAAGCATACTCATCTTCCTTCATCAATGAATATTCTGAAGGCATATTTAGTTTAATAGCAAGAACAACAATCTGATTCTCATTGTTTTTCTTTGCAATGTAACGCATCTGAATATTTTTTATACTTTGTATCATTACATCCTCAGAAGGTAAAGCTAAAACTACTGGAATATTCTCTTTTTTCATTATATGATAAGCTTCTTCAAGACCTGTAATACAACAGCATATATTATTATTTTGATAATTATATTTGTGAAATTCAAGCACAAACTTTATGTAGTTATCTTCTAAATACTTTTGGTCTGCAAAAAACATTTGCTCATCTTTAAATTCGACTCCAATTTCTTTATATAATCTCTTCACCATCGCCTTATCGTAAGTGTCTATACTAAGTCTACTAATATCACATTTAAGTAAATATGTAATTTCAAGCAATACTCTGTATAATGTTGTTTCATGTCTAGGAAGGTAATCAGACAACATAAAATCTTTTTGCCTTTTTTCAAAAAATTTAAATGGTGATTTGCCTGTAAAAAGAACTGCATCTGCTTTACCTTTATATCTTTCCAATAAGTCAGGTGCTTCAACATATTTATCATATCTAACAAAATCTGTTTCAATATTCGGAAATTTCTTTTTACTTACTGCTAATATTTTTTCGATTACCATATCTGGCCCTACATAAAGTATTTTCATTATGCCTCTCCTTTCTCTATAATATTGTTATACTTTAAAGCACTTTATCAATCATTCTCATACCAAATCCACTTGAAGTTTTTTTACATATTATTTGTTAAAATATTTTCTTATTTAACTTTTCAACTTTTTTAACTTTAGCCATTAATATTAATTACATTTTACAATTAATGTTTTATCTTTTCCACTTAAAATTAAATTCTTTTAAAAACACAAATAGAACAATATTTATTAATTTAACAAAAATAGCCTTCCTTATATTTAAAGAAAGACTATTTCTATAAAAATTTTTAATATGTCTTATTTTACTCTGCTAATAGGATTTTTAATTACACGTCCAACACATATATCTGTTTGTTTTCCTTCTGCCAACGCAATTTTACCATTTACCAACACATATTCTACCCCCACTGTATACTTTTTAGAGTCATTGTAAGTTGCTTTGTCCTCTATTGTATTTGGGTCAAACACAACTACATCTGCAAAATAATTTTCCTTAAGTAGACCCCTTTCTTCACAAATACCTAATCGTTTTGCTGAAAGGTAAGTCACCTTTTTAACTGCTTCCTCAAAAGTCAACATCCCCTTTTCTCTAACATAGTAAGAGAAAATTCGCCCAAAAGTACCAAATGCACGAGGATGAGGCTTTCCTAGAGAAAGTAAACCTTCTGTAGAAAGATCCATACTATCAGAACCTATACATGACTTTGGATGACAAACAACTTTATCTGTATCCTCCTCACCTTGTGTATGAACAACTACCTGAATTTTACTTTTCTCTTCAATCAAAAGTCTGAAGAAAGTATCAAATGGATTTTCATTATTGATTTTGGCTACTTCCATTAAAGTTTTACCTTCCACATATTTATTTGCTTCAGTCATTACAGAAGCCAGTACAACACCTGACCATCCACCTGCTAATTGGTAAAAACATTGCCACCCAGGAATACCTTCTTCTAACTCTTTTATAATTCTATCCCTGTTTTCTTGTACTTCTAATCGTTTTATCATTTCTTCTACTCCACCTTCAAATACCCAAGTAGGTAAAAGTGCTCCTAAAGACGTCATTCCAGCTGTATATGGATAACAATCAAAAGTTACTTCCAAACCATCATCCTCAGCTTTATCTAGCTTTTCAAATATTTTATCTATAGTTCCAAAATTCTTATGACCCATTATCTTTAAATGAGAAATATGTAGAGGAACTCCTGCTGTTTTAGCTATATAAATTGCTTCATCAAGAGCTTCCATCTCTTCATCGCCTTCATCTCTAATATGAGAGACATAGTATCCATTATATGGTACTAATTCCTTACATAGTTCTGCCATTTCTTCTTTTTTTGTATATGCTCCTGGCAAATAAACTAATCCTGATGAAAGAGCTACACAGCCTGCTTCCATAGCTTTTCTAACTTCTAACTTCATATTTTTAAGTTGCTCTAAAGTAGCAGGATTTTTTGAAAACCCCATTTCATTAATACGTACAGGACCTTGTGCTACATAAGCTACAACATTGACTGCTGGAGAATTTTCAGTTAAATAATCAAAGTATTCTTGCATTGTATTCCAATGAAGTTCCAGTTTCTTTGGAATTGTACCAATTATCCTAGTTCCAAGATAGTCAATTAGCTCTTGCTTCTTTTCTTCTCTTATAGGAGCAACTCCTATACCACAGTTTGCAATAACATCTGTCGTTACTCCAGTATATATACGACTCCTTGTGTATTTATCATATACAAGAGATAAATCAGAATGAGTGTGAAAATCGATGAAGCCAGGTGATACAAATTTTCCAGTTGCATTTATAGTTTCTTTAGCCTCTTCCTGACTTAAATCTCCAATAGCAATGATTTTATCTCCTACAATCCCTACATCCCCTTTATATCTTGAATTCCCTGTACCATCAACGATTATCCCATTGATAATTTTAACATCAAACATATTTTTTCTCCTTTCATAACTAATTTATATTTTTTATAGGTACTTTTATTCTTTTGTTTTATTGATATCACTTACAAAGAAAACTCTTGTAATAAGAATACCAACTAATACAATAAGCAATGTTAACAAGCCACCTGGTATACCGATTTTTTCACCAAAATACATAATTGCCAATGCTGCAACAATCGTACATCCACCAGCTCGAATATCTTTACGTGCAATATCAACATAAATTGCTCCAAATAGAGCTGGAAGTATATAATTAAATGAATTAGTAACAAATTCAGGTAACAAAGGAATTACCTTATAACCTGCAATTGTAAAAATAGTAATCATAGAAGCTGATACAAATATTGAGCAACATGTACCAATTGTTCCAACAACTTCACCCTCATGTGTACCCGACTCTACACCTGCAATTTTCTGTGCCATTGATGCTGCAGGCATACGTATATCTCCAACAGACCCTGCAAGCCAACCAATATAAGAACCTGTTGCTCCCAGAGTTGGGTAATAAGCGATAGGTTGAACAATCCAGCTAACTCCATAAGTTGTGGCAACTAACCCCCAAATTTGGAATATAACAGAAAGCATTGGCATCTCTCCAAAACGAAGACCTACATAGATAGCTGGAATAAAATTTGCAATAATTGCGAGACCTATAGAAATTCTTCCTATTTTAATCATCTTTTTATCATACATAACTATCACCTCTTATCTGTTTTAATCACGATAATATAATCTGCGTACCAAACATACCAATCAACATGGCAATACCTAAGGACAATTCTTGCAAGCGTTGGTTTTTTTTAAATAGAGTCGTCAATACCAGCATAACTATAGATGAAATAATTGCTGGAGTCATTTTTGGTATTTCAAATGTTTTTATTTGGTTGGAAAGAAGGTAAGCAAATAATCCAACAGTAGCCCCTGCAAGTAGTTTTTTAACCCAAACAGGATTATATTTCATGTTCATCTTTTCAACAATTCCACTCATTCTGTGCCCTAAAATAAATACAATAAACAACCAACCTAAATTATTCAAAGCCATTCCCCATAGTGCATATGAAAAAGCTTCTGCTCCAAATGCAGCACTACCTACTTCTACCCCAGATAAATTAGATGTGAGAGATATTACTCCAAGTTCTGTTCTAGCTGCTCCTACATCACAAAGTCTCATCCAAGTAGTAGGAGCACCAATTACAGCTACAAGTGATAATAATGTAATAACAGGAGATAGAGAAGGTCCGATAGCTGTAACACTAGCTGAACGAATTGCTGCTTTAATTCCTTTTCTTTCAATACCAAGGGCTGAAGCCTCTTTTAACGCTGCCTTCATAAATACGATTGCTTGAACAACTGAAATAATTACTAAAAAACTAGAGACAACCCAAAGACCTGGACTATTAATCATTTCTTGAAACTTCATACTTTATTCCTCCTTAAAATAAATTTTTTAATGTTTCATGATTTACTTTCTTTTTAATCTTTTTATGTTTTTGTTTTGTTTTAGTTTATTTTATCTAAGATAAGATATCTTTAATAGGGTATTATCTGTCTTAAAGTCTCATTAAAAATATTAAGATTTGGATAATCTATTGATAAACAGAAAGTATCAGAAAATTCCAACATATTCTTTTTCTTGCATAATTAACTTATAAGGTATTCTGTTATTTTGGTATTCTAGTATAAAACTTTTAATAAAAAAACTTTATTATTTTATAAAAAGATTATTGTTTTCATAATTTATATTTTAAGGTGTTGTCTACGATTCTATTTATATAAAATAGGTTCATTTCTTATTTTTAAATTTCATATAAATGTCATTATTTTTTCTTAAAAATCTACTTTTAGTCAAAATGGAGTTATCTTTAGCCAATATTTGAAGAATTCATCTTTAAACCTATACATGAAGCTAATTAATTTGAATAAAACTACATTTATAGTAAATAAATAATTGTTATTATAAAGTAGAAGTTATTTTTAAAAATACAAGTTAATTTACAGTATCTAAAAACAAAAAGGTGATAGTCTATTAAAGACTATCACCTTTTTTACTTTACTAATATTATATATTTTAATTTATTTGTTATATTTTCTTAAATATTTATTTCTTAGTATCTCTCTTTAATACTATTTTCTAATATTTATTTCTTCTATTTATTATTAATTTTTATTTAATCTATAATCTTACTTTTTATCAGCAGCTTTATTTTCTTCTTTAGTATTACTTTTTTGACCTTCTTGCACTGATTCATTTCTTATTACTTTTGATTCAGCCATATTTTTATTTTCTTCTGTATTATTTTTCTTAGCATCTTCTTTGTTTTCAGCTTCTATTTCTTCACCTGCATTTTGATTTTCAAATCTTTCATGTTCTCTATGCTCACTATCTATTTTACAATCTTTAGCACCAAATTCTTCATGCCTTTTATGCTTCATATGGTTTCTTTCATCACATTTTGGTTCAAATCCTTCATGACTATGCTCTCTTTGAGCAAAACTTCCTTGACCTCTACATTCTCCGTGACCATTCTCTCTTGGCTCAAATCCTTCATGACCTCTACACTTTTCATGGCTATATCCTCTTGGCTCAAATCCTCTATAACCTCTGAAGTCTCCTTGGTCATACTCTCTTGATTCAAAACCATGTCCTCTTGGTTCAAATCCTTCATGTCCTCTAAATTCACCCTGACCATAGCCTCTTGATTCAAAACTTCCATGTCCTCTAAATTCACCCTGACCATGTCCTCTTGAACCATATCCTTCATGACCTCTACACTCTCCATAACCAAATCCTTCACGATGCATCATTTCAAACACTCTACATCCTTCACACATATGATTCCATGGATTACTATGATGACCTTCAAATCCTCTAAAGTTTTCTTTTTTATCTCTGTAATAATTCATATTAACTCCTCCTAATTAATTCGATTTTTTTATTAATCTATCTTCTCTTTTTTATTAAGGTACCTTATCTATTTTTAATTATAAAGGTACCTTAATGTTTTGTCAATATTGTTTTTAAGGTACCTTATGTTTATTCGTTTAATTTTTTTCAAAAAAAGTGAACCATTTATAGTAAAATCTTATCTAATAAGTGAAAGGCAAAAAAGTAGCGCTACAATTTGCATAGAAAGGTAGGAATTCCTTTGAATAAAACTACATTTATAAATAATATCCTTGAATCAGAACAGACTTTGTATCGTGTATCTAAGTCTATTTTAGGAAACGACCAGGATTGTGAAGATGCCGTCAACAATGCTATTTTAAAAGCATATGAAAAGTTAGATTCTCTTAAGGAAGAACAATATTTTAAAACTTGGTTGATTAGAATAGTGATAAATGAATGTAACTCATTAAGACGTAAACAATTGAAATTTCTATCATTTGAAGACGTATTTAAAAATAAAAAAATCGATGAAAAAGAAGATTATAATGATTTGTATATTGCTATTCAAAGTCTACCTAAAAAGATTAAAGTTCCAATAGTCCTTTACTATATTGAGGGTTATTCAGTTGATGAAATTAAGGAAATATTGGATATACCTCAGGGGACTGTAAAAAGTAGATTATCGAGAGGAAGAAAATTATTAAAAACTAAATTAGAAAATATGGAGGTAATCATATGAATAAAAATAGCTTAAATAATTCGTTTCCAAAAGCTCCAGAAAGCTTTCATAATAGTTTAAATAAAACGCTAAATAGTTTACCAGAAAGAGAGGAAAATTATAAAATGAATAATAATAAAACACATAAATTACCATTTGGAAGGAGTTTAGTAGCAACTTTAGCTATTACTTTAGTATTAGGTACAACAGCTCTTGCAGTAGGAGAAATATATAGTATAGTTGGAAAATCAAGCATTAAACCTACCTATACATCGATTCCAACTACTGAACAGGTAAAAAAAGACTTTAACTTTACCCCTAATCTAATTTCCGAATTTAGTAATGGATATAAATTTAAAGGGGCATATACTATAAAAGAAAAAGCACTTGATAAAAAAGATAATGTTTTAGGAGAATTAAAAGCACTTGAGTTTGAGTATAAAAATGGTAATGATGAAATATCTCTTGAAACAGCAAATAATGTGCTTGGAAAAGATTCTGATAAAATGAAAGTTGTAGATACTTACAAAGATATAAATATTTCTTATGAAACATCAATGTACAAGTTTGTGCCAGAAGATTATAAAATGACAGAACAGGATAAACTTGATGAAAAATCAGGTAAATATACATTTAGTGAAGGAACAGATAAAGTAGAAGTTAATGAATTTAAGTCCTTGACTTGGGAACAAGATGGAGTTTACTACTCTTTTACAATTCAAGATTCAAATTTATCTATGGATGACTTAGTTAAAATGGCTCATGAAGTAATAGATGCAAAATAAGTATAATTAACTATAAAGTGTTCATGAGTTTATTGTATATAACTTTAGTTTTCTTATTAGTAAATATAGTTGTATCTTCCATCTTTATATTTTCTTTAGATTTAATATATAAAATTTTAGATATTTAACTGCTATAAAAATTTAACTAATCTACAAAAGTTATTACTAATATTAAAAAGCCCTTAAAAAGTCCATTCATATGGAATTTTAAGGGCTTTGACTTTATTATAAATTGTTGTATCAGTTCTATTTGTAAAGGCACAATAAACTACCCAGTTTAGATTTTAAAAACTTTAACTTCATTATAATTTTATATATGAATTTTACTTGCAAATATACAACAGGCTACCCAGTTTAGATTTTAAAATACTTAACTTTATAATAACTTATTTTATAAATTTTAATTACAAATATATAATAAATTCATAAAAAACAGATAAATAAGATAGATTATAAGTATCTGATATTCTTAAAATAAAAATCAAACTATAATTAAAAACCTGTTATTTTAATAAAGGAGTTATTTCACCCAAATAGTATATATTTAGCACATGAAGAGCTCTTGTACAACAAGTGTAAAGAAGCAATCTTTCATCTTCACTATTGTACCTTTCCTCACTTGCATCGTATATTACAACTATATCAAATTCAAGTCCCTTAGATAAGTATGAAGGTATTACTAATACACCATTCACATACTCATCATCATCTTTTGTTATAGCCTCTACATTAATATGATTTTCCTTTAAAAACTCATACACTTCCTTAGCTTCATGGGCTGTCTTTGTTATAATACCAATAGACTTATAATTTTTATGTTTATAAGCTTTTATGTCTTCAATAAGCTTTTCATTCATATAATCTTTTTCTTTAAAACCAGTAACCCTAGGCTCATCACCATGTCTCTCAACATACTCATCATCTATCGCTTTTGTAAGAAGTTTTCTTGAGAATCTAGTAATTTCCATTGTAGAACGATATGTTTTACTTAGATTTATTATACAAGTATCATTCTTCAATACATTAGGAATATTATTATAGTCTCCAACATTCATAAATGGGTTAATTGATTGATTAATATCTCCTAATATAGTCATATTGGCAGATTTAAAAAGTTTATAAAATATTTCATATTGTAAAGGAGTATAGTCCTGTGCCTCATCTATGATTACATATTTAATCTGTGATGTATTTGGAATACCTCCAAGAGCTCCCTTTAGATATAGAAGTATCACTTGGTCTTCATAATAAAGACTCTTTACACTCAAATTATCCATTGTATAAGTTTTTATATTATCTATAATATTCTTATCATACTCAACATTCGCCTTTTCTAAAAACATATCTAAATTCTTAAATAAGTTTTTATAAGTGTCTATCAAATCTAACTCTGTCATTCTTGAAATTTTAGAATAAACTTCTTTCAGATGTTTTTTTACAATAAAAGTACTTTTCTCTATCATTTCTTCTTTTTCTATATAATCGCCAGATGCTTGAAGCTCTTTAAATATTTCATCAATCCAAGCTTTTTCATATGGCTCAATTAAAAATATTATTCTTGCTTTTATTTTCTCTAATCTTTTCTTAATTGGTAAATTTGAATAGTCATTAGAAAACAGTGTTTGTAACTCCTTAGATGAAATTATTAACTCGCCTCTTACAATAATATCTTCAAAACATCTATCATCTGTTTCTAAATAATTTAGATACTCTTTTAATATATTTGTGAACTCTAAAGAAGTTTTAAACTCTATATTTTCTATCCTGTCCTTATATGTGATTTTCCCATTGTTATTAAGAATATACTCCATCATTTCAGCTGGGCTTTCTTTTTTAAATTCATCACCCAGTTCTTTATGCATATAGTCTTTAAATGTTGTCTGACAAATGTTATCTTCGCCAAGCTGTGGCAGTACGTTTGATATATAATCATTAAATATGTTATTTGGAGAAAATATCATTATATTTTCAGAAGTTATTTTATCTTTATGTTTATACAATAAATATGCTATTCTATGAAGTGCTATAGATGTCTTTCCGCTTCCTGCGGCACCTTGTACAATTAAGTTCTTATATTTCTCATTACGAATCACTTGATTTTGCTCTCTTTGAATGGAAGTAACTATAGTTTTCATTTTCTCATCAGAGTTTTTACCTAAAAGCTCTTGCAAGACATCATCATCTATATTTAGATTACTATCAAACATATACTCAATTTTGCCATCTTTTATCTTATACTGTCTTTTTTTAGTAATTTTTCCAGAGATTATCCCCTCTGGACACTCATAGCTTGCTTGTCCAATTTCATAATCATAAAACATACTTGAAATAGGAGCTCTCCAATCATATACAAGAAAATCATAATCATCATTAATAAGATTTGACAATCCAATATAACACTTTTGAGACTCAGTTTCACAAACTTCTGTAAAGTCAATTCTTCCAAAATAAGGAGATTCAATCATTCTTTCATACTTATCTTTGAGTTTCTTAGTAAATTCATGGCTCCTTTTTTGATGTTTCATAACATCCATAAATGACATAAATTCTGAAAGTTGTTCTAATCCATTTTCCGCAGAAATAGAACCTAAGTCATTCCATAGTTCCCTTTGAGTTTCTATAGCATCTTTTTTTAGCTTATCTTCTTCATTACGCTTTTCCTCAAGTTGTCTATTAGCCTCTTTAAGAGTTTTTTGTAACCATTGATTTTCAAGATTTGACTCAAAATCATTTAGATTCATATTATAATCCTCCTCAATTGAAATTAACATTTAATCCACTATATCAATTATATAGAAATGAGGATATATTCACAGTCTTAAAAAAAAATTTTATTTATGATATAATTATAGTGGGAAAGAAAATAAAAATTTCTCTAAAAGCATCTAAAAACAACTTACTTAACTGCAAAACCACTATTTTTAAACAATAAAATAGGATAGTATTTTTTATCACCATCCTATTAATTCTCAATAAGTTTTACATTAATACAAGCTCCATTTGTATAACTTCTTCTTTTACAGGTCTATCATTCCATGTAAATCCACTAGCTATTGTATTTACCTCAACAAACCCTAAAGATTTATAAACATGAATAGCTCTACTATTACTTTTTAACACATCTAGCTCAATTTTTTTATATCCATATTCTTTTGATAAATCAATAATTTGTTTTAGAAGGCTACTCCCAATACCTTTTTCTCTATACTCTTTAAGAATACCCATACCTAAGTAACCAACAGTTTTGGTTTTAGGCAAAACATCACACCAACCAATACATGTATCTGATTTTACCTCAATTATAAATAGTTGTGGAAAATTTTTAGTTATAACATTCTTTATAAATTCAACTGTTTCTTCAAAAGGAAATGCTTCGTCCATAGCTAGATATTTCCTCTCTTTTGCAATTTTACCAAAAGTTTGCCAATATGACCAAATATACTTTTCTTCTGACTTTATAAATTTTATTCCTTCCATCAACTCAACATTTCCCCTTTTTAATTTATTATTATAGTTAAATAATTTTTTCTTATTCTAATTTATAGTGATATATAAATTACTATATATGATAATATATTAGATTAAAATAGCTTTGTATATTTCTATTTATGTGTATCTATTAAAATAAGTTCTTTGATAGTTAAAGTAATATAGATGTACTAGCCCTTTGACTACATACTTAAACATCTCACAGTTTAATTTAAAGTATAATAAAATATATAGAAAAAATTATCAAATAATACTATAAAATTTTTAATCTTCATCAATATCCTGTTCGCTTTCATTCTTAGAGCTATTTTTTCTATCAAGTTCTTTTTCCGTAAAGAACTCTGGATGCTGTTTCATCAATTGCTCTATAAGTTCTGGGTGTTGTTTTACCATTTGTTCAAACAAATCTTCTCTATTTTGAAAATCTGGATATCCTTCATGTGAATTAAATAAGTTTTGAATTGCATCTCTACCAGCAAATCCACCTAAATACTGTCCATGATGTGGTCTTGGTGGTGGTTGCATATGTGCCTCATCAAAGTTATTACCATCCTCACTTTTTATAGTTCTTTCTAGTTCATTAGTAATCTTTGTAAGAATATAACTTAAAGTACTCTTTTCTTCTGGTTCCAATACATTAAATATTTGATTAGTTGGGTCTTCTCTCTGCTCATTCTTATTAATTTCATCCATTCCTTTTGATGTCAATTTTACTACCATTACTCTACGGTCTTTTTCTGAGTGTGTACGAGTGATAAATTGTTGATTTTCTAATTTCGAAAGCAACTCACCTAAAGATTGAGGTCTCATATCAAGTAAGTATGACAGTTCTTTTTGAGTTATTTCTGGCTTTATTTTTAACATGGATAATACTCTACCTTGTCCTCTATGCGTCGCTCTAAAAAATCCATGTGATTTATGATTTTGAAGGTGAAATTTATGTAGCAATGATTGCACTTTAAAAAATTGTTCTAGTAAATTTTCTTCTTTTGTTTCACTCATTATTGTTCCTCCTAAATTAATTTATTTTATAATTACATATTCTTATTTATTATGTTATTTATTTTATAATTTCATATGTTGTTTATTTTAAATCTATAATTTTAAAGCTACTTTACTTGTATCGAGTATAAAAGTAAGCCTTTAATTTGTCAATGTTAGTTTATAATAAATTATAAATTTCCTACAACTGACATATCTTCATTTAACTATATTATATCCTATTCAAAGTTTATATCCTATACTTGTGCTTTTTGTATCATACCGTCATATTTTTTAAATAAAAATACCCAATTGACATAAATAATCTAATTGGGCATAAACAATTTAAAAAACTACTTTAGATTTAAATTTTTCATCTAACTTTTACTATTATCAACTCTCGCTATCAAGGAAATTGTATTAAAATACTTACCTGCCTCTACTTCCAGCATTTTTTTATCATTCTTAGCATAAGAATTATCACAGTTTAACCAATCATTCCAAGCTTCATCATGACAACTTAAAGCTTCACATTTTTCTACAGTTACAGACTCAGATTCTGACCAAAGCTCATTCCACCATTCAATTGAATGGAAATTCATATTATCTTGCCAAAATGGAATAAGTTCATCTGGTATACAATTAACAAAATCTTTTTTTAATCCAGGCATTGCCATAGCAATTACTCCTCCATCTTTTACAAGAGGTGATATATGGTTTTCTAAAAATCCTTCTTTATTACCAAAATAGTGATAAGAGTGTACACTTATCACCGCATCAAAAAAACCTTCTGCATAAGGTAATTCATGTGCTTCAGCTTGTATAGGAAATATTTTATCGTCTAATTTAAATTGCTTAAATCTTTCATAGTTCTCAGTTGGCTCTATCCATAAATCAGTTGCAAATACAGTAGCATCAAATTCATTTGCTAAAAATATAGAAGATATCCCTCTCCCACATCCTAAGTCTAAAATACGCATTCCTTTTTCTAGTTTTATCTTACTTGTCAATTCTTCCAATATCTTTATACAATTAGGTCCCATCATATTTTCCATGAGAAATTTCTTATCGTATTTATTACTTTTTGTAAATATCATGCTATCTTTCCCTTCCCTATCAATTATTATTTATTAAATTTCATATCTGATTTTCTATTTTTTAGATGAGTAATAATAAGTCATCTTTTTGTCCATTTTGGGATAGTTACTTTAATGAATAATCATCCTCTTTTTTTTAGATAACTACTTTTTTAAAATAACCACTTTGTCTAAACAACTATTTTTTTATGTCTTTTTAAATAACTACTTTGATAAGCAGTCATGTTTTGATACTTAATAAGTTTTAATTACTTCTACTTTAATCTATATACTAATTAACTTATTTAATTTAGTGTATATTTGACACTTTACCTTTTATTATACCATTTATTCTCATAAATATAATAATTCTATTTTTTCAAAATAAATATTTATAATAATCCGAAATAAATATTTATAAAATCTAATTAATTGTAAATAATATCAGAAAAAATATCGAAAAATAAACATTATAAATAGTAATTGTAAGTTTGTTTCTAAATTCATAAGACTATAATCAACTGTAATATTGCCAAGTATTATTACGAAATATCTACCTAAAAGAGCATAAAAATAAGCAGTCAGTAAACATAAACTTTTACCAACTGCTTGCTTTTATTGTTTTATATACTATTAACTTTATATACATCATACATTATTAATTCTACATATATACTATCAAGCTTCTATATATTCTATAACTTATATCCTATAAATCTTCTAAATAATTTTTTCCTTCCAAGAATTCTGCTTCTATCCCTAGTTTTTTAAAATAATTAACCATAGACATACAGGCAAATTTTTCTGTAGAGTAATGAGTAGCACCTATAACATTAATTAAATTATCCTTTGCTATTCTATGGAACTCTAATGCTGGTTCAAAATGCTTTAAAGGTTTAGTAAATCCAGTTATATATAAATTTATACCAAGTTCAGCAACTTCACTTGCTACAAATGGATAGCTTCCTCCTCCTGCTGCAATAGCAACTAGACCATCTTTTAGTTCCGATTCTCCATAATCATACAATTTCACATCATGACCAACAGTTTTTTTAACTAGCTCTTTAGTCTCTTCAATTGATTTTAAGGATGTCTTACATATAACTCCTACCTTGATTTTATCATCATACTTACAAAATGGTTCGACGATTTCTAAACCTAGAGCCTTTGCAAAACTGACAGAAGTTGAATATTCACTATAATTGTCTAATGGAGAATGTAACACATAAAAAGATATTCTACGATTTTTCATTTCTTCCATATAAGATAATGGTATGTCGTGAAATGGGAAACCTTCATCTGATGCTATATACTCCATTGCATGATGTGAAAAAATCAAGACATCTTTTTCATCTTTATCTATAATCTGCTTAATTATGTATTTATCAGGAAAAGTAGTTGTATATACTTTATTGATTTCTTTGGCATTGTCTAGTACCAAGCCTATGTATTTTGTTTTAAATTCTGGAGTAATAAAATCATTGTCAAAATTCATAAAACTCCAATCGTCATCAATATTTTTAATATCAAACTCCAATGCTAATTTATTATAAAGTTCAACTGCTTTAATAATAATCACTCCTTTTCAATAATATTTGACTGATACGTATTGAACATAAATTTATACAATTACATTATCATCTTACTTAAAATTTAATAAAATAAAACATAAAAAATATTATTTAGTACTTTCACACTGCTTTACAAATTCAATTGGATGTTGAATTATCTTAGAAGTTTCTTCTACAGAATAGCCTTCAGATAAATACCTTCTAGCTATGACTTCCATAGACTCTCCTATCTCAATAATATGCTTATCAGGGTCATAAATACGGACTACTCTCTGTTGCCACTCATGTTTTAATGGCTGATGAACAAACTCTATATCTTTATAAGAATTTAATTTTTCAATAAACTTATCAAAATCATCAACTTCAAAATAAAGCTCCATATTATTTGATTTTCGTACAATTGTATCTGGATTAATCCCTGTAAGCCATGCAAAATCTTCTTGTATAGCAAACCCTCCACTAAATGTTACATTTTTACCTAAATCTAATTCAACTTCTTGTTCAAATAGCTCTTTATAAAACTTTTTTGACACTTCTACATCATTTACTGCTAATAATGAAACTTGATATTTCATAAGTTCTCCTCCTGATTTTTAGTACGCTTTTATTTTATCAATATTTTTATTATTTATTATATCAGTTTAAATACGAAAACTGCATGTCATATTTGTAAAACTTATATAATACATTCTAAAAATTAGTATTTTGTATTTAAAAAGCTACCTCAATTACACTTATCTAGTTTAAGTAGAGGTAGCTTTTTTAAATTATCAGAATATCAATTATTAGTTTACGCTTATATTTAATCTGATTTGGATTTATATTGTAATCTTATTATAGATTTTATCTATATTACTTAAGTAGTCACATAGATTATATAAATACACCATATGTCTCAGATTGATAATCTAAAGAAATATGTTAATCTATACTTTTTTTTCATTTTTTTGTAGACTCTTTATCCATTCTTCAATAAATAATAGCTCATCTTTACTCAAATTAACATTATCATGTAATGATAACAATAAGCTTTTCATAGAGGAATCATGAACATTTTTAAAGAACTCTCTTGTTTCAACATTTATATATTCTTTTTCTTTAATTAAAACTTCATAATGTGTATATTTATCTACCTTTTGAGAATTTAGAAATCCTTTTACTACCAATCTAGATAAAAGAGTCAAAGTCGTTGTTTGCTTCCACTGATATTTTTGCTCCATCCCTAAAACAATATCTTTTGATGTTACTTTGGAATCTAGTTTCCATATAAATTTCATTATCTTTAATTCTGATTGTGGCAACTTTTTTATAGGCATAATAAACCTTTGCTACTCAGAATACAGACAAGCAATCTCCGTAATAAATTTTTTCTATTAAAAAATCTTATACTGATTTATATAAACTTGATTTATAAGATATTTTTAAATCTTAAATTTAGCTATTTGTACACAGTAAATATATATAAATAGTGTCAAATTTCTTTTGTGTTATATTGCTTAATTTTATGAAATATTTTGTACTCAGCTATCTATTTTTGGATACTTGTCCAGTAGCTCTCCTTTCTTTTGTATTTTTTAGTTTTAAATATTTGTATTTCAGCAAATCTCATTTCCTTTAGTCTTTGGCTTCTTAACTTTTAAACCTTCAAAAAATAATGTCTCTTCTAATCTTAAGACTATAATTTCAGTTTCAATTAAAAAATTTTATATAATTGTATTTGATTACTTTAGCAGTTTTTTTATTTGTATCTTAACTTTTTCAAATCATTACATTAATTATGTTATAAATAATTAATATATTTCAACATATATATACATTTATGTAAAATATATATGGAAATAACACAAAAAACTCTACTTTAGTAGAACTTTAGGACACAAATTATGACAATTAAAAATACTTCTCTTTTTTTAAATAAATAAGTATGTTATAATAGATTCAAAATAATTGTATAAAGACTATGACAATTACACAAAACATCCTATAATTAAAACCTTCTTCAGCATCTCATTATGTTTTTCTTAAAATTAAAAAACACTATACTCTAATTCTATTTTAGTAGAATTTTTTTGTCAATAATAATATTAAATATTAGGTAAAAAATGGTAAAAAATATAAAAAAAAGGAATTATATAAAGAGTTTAACAACCTTACAATAATCCCAAAATATTATTTCTATGAAAATTTTGATACCATAAGTAACTAAGCTTTAAGCGCATAAAACAAAAGTTACTCTTTATTTAATAAAACTTGACAAGAAAAGAATTTATCATTATTCTACTCTAATAGAGTTTCTTTGTCAATAAAGAATAAACTTATTTTCAAAATATTTTCATTTTTCATTCTTATCTATTATTATTTTATAAAATTTTACTTAATCAAAGGTAATTTTAAGATTGTTTTTATTCCTTGACAATCAATACTTGTGATATCTAGCTTACCATCATGTGCATTGATAATGCCTGCAACAATCAAAAGACCTAGACCATGATTTTGACCTTTAGCATATGCTTCACTTAATCCATTTTGAGCTTTTAATAAATAATTAATCTTCTCTTGACTCATTCCTTTTCCATCATCTTCAACAATTATATAGCAAAAATCCAAATCCGATTTAGAAATCACCTTTATATTACATCCTTGCTGGTTATGAGTTATACTATTTTGTATTAAATTACTAATAGCTCTCTTTAACAATTTTTTATCTGCATTGATAGTAATATCTTCATTCAATATATCAAGCTCTATATAAAAATCATTATCCAAATTATTATTTATAAATTCAGAAACGAGCTCTCTCAAAAACACAGAAACTCTAATCTTGTTACAATCTAATGGTTGCATATTATATTCAAGTTTAGACACCAAATTAAGGTCATTTACCAATTCTCTAATCTTAATGCCTTGATTACATATGATAGATGCTTGCTCCTGTTCTCTTTGAGAAAGGCTACTACTTTCTTCAAGTTCTCCAGAGTATCCAATTATCATTGAAAGTGGTGTTCTTATATCATGGGATATTCCTGCAATCCAGTTAGTCCTAGCTTCTTCTTTTTTTCTAAGTCTTTCATTCTTCATTTGCAACTCTTTAGATACAGTATTAATAGATTTTGAGATATCACTCAGTATTCCTTTTTCTTGGAGAACTACTGGCTCTCCCTTTGACATAAGCTTTATACCAGTAATAATTGGCTTTATAGATTTGACCATTTTAAATCCTATAAATGAAGCTAGTAAAAATGTAATTATTGCATTAAATAAAAGCATACCTATTATTAGCATAGGAAATTGACTTATTTCATCAATAGTATAGGTAAGGTTAAATTTAGTATACTTATCCTTTGGATACCCTGTTACTAAGGTTCCACTTGGATGTTCCCATACATACACAGGATAATCTTTTAAAAAGAATCTTGAAAACTTAGCTACATCCGTCAAAGTATAATGGCTTGGGATTTCTTTTGGCAAATCAAAGCCCCATACCCTATCTCCATTGTTATCAATTAGCATTGCCCAGACTTTATTACTATGTAAAACTTCCTTACTAGAATCATCTAGAGTAAACTTTCCATCTTTTAAGATTACTTTATCCTCAAGCATCATCAAAGTTGCTCTTATTTCCTTACTCTCACTTGCATTCAAATCACCAGAATATTTAGATACAAATGTCACATATGAAAATGCAAATAAACCTAATATATTTAATATAATAAAAAGTAATGAAATCAAGATACTTGAACCTATAAATCTCCTTAATATATACTTTATACTATCCAAAATTAAATCACTCCTCTTGACTTCCTTCATTCTTATCTAAAATTAATTAATCATCAACTTGTATCCAAGACCTCTTACTGTAAGAAGATGTTTAGGAGAAGATGGAGTATTTTCTATCTTTTCTCTAACTCTTCTGATATGAACCATAAGAGTATTTTCATATCCATACATATCATCTCCCCAAATAGCTTGACACAGTGAGTCACTGGTAACAATTCTACCTTTATTTTCATACAACTTTAAAAGCAATGAATGCTCTTTAGCTGTTAAAGAAATCTCTTGTCCATCTTTTTCAACACATGCACTATTTAAATTCACAACAACAGAATCTCCCAATCTAAATACTGGCAACTCCTCTTCTTCTATAGGAACATATACACGATTTAATATACCTATGAGTCTTAATGTAAGTTCCTTTGGTAAAAATGGCTTTACTATATAATCATCAGCCCCTAGACCTAAACCAATCAATCTATCCTCGTCTTCACCTCTTGCAGAAAGAAAAATAACGGGTATCTTAGATGTCTCTCTGATTTTTCTCATAATAGAAAAACCATCTCCATCTGGTAATACAACATCTAAAATCGCACAGTCGGGCTTTATATTTTTAAATACTCTAACAGCCTCCTCATAACTTGATGCTAAAAATATTCTATTAAACCCCTCTTTTCTTAGGATTTCATCTATCATTTTTAATAATTCTTTATGGTCATCCACCACAAGTATTTTTTTATCTTTTATTGATTCCATAATCATCACCCTTTTTTAGTATATCACATCCCTTTTTTCATGACTTTCCCTCAATGAACTATTTAAGGTTATTGTAAGGTAAACGTCAGCTATCTGAAATGTAGTCAAGTTATTATACTAATACAAGCTAAAAAAAACAATAAACACAGATTAAAAAAGGGGATGAAATATATGGAAATGATAATTAAGACACACAGACTTTCAAAGGAATACAACAAAATATTTAGGGTAAGGGATATAGACCTAAGAGTTCCAAAAGGTGCTGTATATGGCTTTCTAGGCCCTAATGGAGCAGGTAAATCTACCACACTTAAAATGTTACTTGGACTTGCAAAGCCTACACAAGGAAACATTAATATTTTAAATAAGGAGTTAAATGAAAAAAACAGAATATCGATTTTGAAAGACATTGGCTCATTGATAGAATCTCCATCATACTATGGACATTTAACAGGTCTTGAAAACATGACTATCATGCAAAAACTCTTGGACTTGCCTAAAAAAAATGTAAATGAAGCACTGAAAATAGTAAGACTAGAAAATCAAAAGGACAAAAAAGTTAGTCAGTACTCTTTAGGTATGAAACAACGTCTTGGTATTGCTATGGCTATAATGAAGTTTCCTAAATTATTAATACTTGATGAACCTACAAATGGGCTTGACCCAGCAGGAATTGAAGAGATTAGAGAATTAATAAAGTCACTTCCAGAAAAATATGGTATGACAGTTCTAATCTCTAGCCATCTTTTGAGTGAAATTGACCAAATTGCTACATCAATAGGAATAATAAATCATGGTGAACTTGTTTTTCAAGATAGCATAAAAGAACTTCATGATAGAGGTCAAAGTCATATCGCTATCAAAACACAAAACCTTATATCTTCACAGAAATTATTGAACAATAAAGGATATATGTCACTTATACAAAACGGATACTTGACTATTGAAAATTTAAACGACTCAGATGTAGCTAAAGTAAATAACATACTTGTCAATTCAAATATTGATGTGTTCAGAATAGAAGAACATAAAAAGAGCTTAGAAGATATATTCCTAGAACTTACTGGTAAGGCGGTGACTTTATAATGAAATATCTTGGTCTAGAGTTTTACAAACTTAGAAGAAAGAAACTTTTTCTTATGACATTTTTATTTGTAGTTGTTGAAATATTGTGGTGTATTATGAACTCAAATAGAACCATTACACGTAATCCAGATATGTTAAGTGGATTTGAATATTCATATATTATCATGAATTTTGTAACTCTAAATGGCTTATTCTTTCCTATTTTAATATCAATAATTACATCACGCATAAGTGATATAGAGCATAAAGGAGATACGTGGAAACTTCTAAAATCTTCTGTAGCTCCTTTAAATAGTATCTATTTCTCTAAATTCTTATGCACTACTATATTAATATCTGTATCTGTGTTAATGCAATTGTTATCTATTATACTATTTGGATGTTTTAGAGATATGATTGAACCCTTCTCTTTAATTTTACTTCTAAAATATACATTTGGAACAATACTTGTAAGTACTGCTATAATCGCACTACACCTGTGGATTGCAACTGTAATTCCAAATCAAATGATTGCAATTACATTTGGTATGGTAGGTAGTTTTATAGGTTTAACATCAGGACTATTTTATCAAGGTATTCGTAGATTATTTATATGGTCTTATTACTTGGAATTGTCACCTTTAAACTATGCATATGATAATGCCAGTGGACCATCCGTCTACAGAATTGATATGAATCTTTTAATTACTATTATAATCTTCTTAATTGGAATGTTAATTTATTATATTGGAAGAAATCATCTATTAAAAAAAGAATTATAGGAGGGGTTTAAATGTTAAGGAAAGCAGTCTTGGGAGAAATCCTAAAGTTAAAAAATTCTTTTATATGGTATGTATTGATAGCTTTACCACTTATAAGTGTCTTAATTGGTTGTGGTAATTTTTATCTAAATCAAGGTATTCTTACAAAACAATGGTATAGCTTATGGACTCAAGTTAGTCTTTTTTATGGGGAATTTTTCTTTCCTATCTTAATAGCAATCTTTTGTGCATATATTTGTAGGCTTGAACATATGAATCATAACTGGAACAATATAATGACATTACCAATCAATCTAAAAAATATATTTTTATCTAAGCTTGCAGTAATTTCAGTACTTACGGCTATTACACAAATTGTTTTTGTTATCTTTTATATAGTTGCAGGAAATATGTTTGCTTTTCCTGATAGTATCCCTAAAGAACTTACTGGTTGGATTGTTAAAGGTTGGATTATTTCTATTTCAATAGCTTCTATACAGCTATATATGTCTATTAAGATTAGAAGTTTTGCAACTCCTATTGGAATTAGCCTTTGTCTTTCTTTATTTGGTATGGGGTTACTGATAGCTAAGCCTTCTATTGGTATCTTTTTCCCTTACTCTATGCTAGGAAGTGCAATGGGAATTATAAAGCAATCTGCTTTAAGTATTAATGATACTATGGTTTCAATATGTGTTGCATTCATTACTACTCTAGTATTTTCTGAAATTGCCAATAGAAATTTTAAGAAAAATGATGTCATTTCTTAATGGTCAATATATTAGAATCAAATATATTAATAATAAGGATTTATAATAAAAACCATCTATTAAAATTCAAATATTTATTTTACCTAATTATATTTGAATTATAATTAGATGGGTTACTTATTATATATTATATTTATTTATATATTGTATATTTATTTTTGTAAAGTAATTATTATCTTAAGGTTATATAATCTTATTTTTTATCGTGATTATTTGTATGTCACCTTAAAATATTTAGTGTTAGAAAATGACTTTCATCATGTAATATGGTAAAATACAGGAGAAGCCTATATATATTTTTATGAGGAGGGCATATAAATATGTTTGCATTTGGATTTAATTTAGTAATCCTTTTATTAGTACTACTGTTAACAGTAGGTATATTTGTGGGTATTATAAAAAAAAATAAGCCAATATTAGTTACATCATCAGTTACCTTATCAATAATACTTATTACTATAATTGTAATCTGGAATCTGATTCCCGATACATGGTAATAGGCTTATTTACATAATTATAATTTAGACATAATTATATAACTCGCAAAGAGTTTTAATATTGTTTGGAGGCAATTAATGAATACTATAGATTATGAAGATAAGCAAATAACAACACTTTGGAATGAATATGCAAACACAAGAAATAGTGGCCTTAAGAAGTTAGCAAACAAAAAGCTAGACCTTATGATTGAATACATATTGACATTACCTGAAATTAAACAGAAACACTTTATTACATATATTTGCAAAGAACGTTTTGATAATAATAATATAAAAACATTCCAGCAACCTCTAGTTGTTAAGTTGATTTTTCCAATAGTCAAAGAGGCTATTTTAAATGAGGAGATGCCTTTTCTTAGATGGGGATACCAGTTAGATATTCCTATTTCTTTGAATAGTAAAGAATATATATACTACTCTTCTGAAAACATGTTAAAAGATGCTTTAAAGTTAGATAGTAAAGATATTAAATCCGTAGAATTATTATTAAATAAGTATATAGATGAACTATGGTTTGCTTCTCATCATATACAAGAAAGCGTTATTTTAAGTACTAAAGCAAATATTAAGTATGATTTAGATGAGATGGACAAGTTACTTACAAAGTATGAAGAAAACTTAGATTCATATAGTGAATACTTAAAGGAAAAGACTTATTATCAAGAGTTGTATAACTTATGGTTTCAATATGATGAAACTAATAAAAATATTTCATTCCCTGAATGGTTAGAAATTAGAGGATATAATTATTCTTGGTGTAATGTCTTTTATTATAAAAAATAATCTATACCTACTACTCTACTACTTATTTAGATGTTATGTGTTTTTTATTTAATAATTATGTACCTATCAGTTAAAGGCTATATGTTTTTTATCTAATAGTTATATGTATGTTATTTAAAAGTTGTGTGCTTTTTATTTAAGAATAATACATATGTTATTTAAAAACTATATGCTTGATATTTAAGAATAATATGTATGTTATTTAAAAACTATATGCTTGATATACTTAAAGGTATAAATGTACATAATAATATTATTATTTAAATTTATTTAATAATATACTAAAGATTTAGTGTGAAACTAACTATTATATTATATAATGAAAGTTAATTAAATATAGCTAAAAATTTATTGAATATAGTAAATAAATATTTGACCTTGAGAGGTGTAATTAAAATGATAATTAGACAGGAAAAAGAAAGTGATAAAAGTAAAGTGTATGATGTTATTAAGTCTGCCTTTGAAAATGAAGAAGTTTCTGACCATGATGAGCATAATCTTGTTAATCGTTTAAGAAATAGCGATAACTTTGTTCCAGAACTTTCAATAGTAGCTGAGTATGATGGAGCTATAGTTGGTCATATCTTATTTACAGAAATAAAAGTTGGAAATGATGTACTTTTAACATTAGCACCTATATCGGTTTCTCCTAGTATGCAAGGTAAAAAAATCGGTACAAAGCTAATTGAAGAAGGACATAAAATAGCAAAGGAAAAAGGATATAGAGGTTGTGTTGTCTTAGGTCATGACAAGTATTATCCTAAATTTGGCTATCAGGTAGCAAGTAAATTTAATATAATGGCTCCATTTGAAGTACCAGATGAAAACTTCATGGCTATAGAATTATTAGAAGGTGGGTTTAAAGGAGTCTCTGGTGTTGTAGAATATGCAAAAGAATTTTTTGAATAGTCTTTATAATTTAGTATCTCAGAGACAATAACTTTATGTGTGATATTTAGATGACTCAAAATCAATTATTTGAAGCTACAGAGTCATCTAAATTTATTTTATAATACCAGTACTAGAAAGGATGTTTGAATATGTTTGAATCAAGATGTGGTGTCTGTTGTAACAGTTGTACAAGAAAAGAGCAAGTAAATTGCACTGGCTGTCCAAATATGGAAAAGCCATTTTGGGGTGGAGAATGTAAGGTTAAAACTTGTTGTGAAGATAAGAAGCTTAATCATTGTGGTGAATGTAACACTTTCCCTTGTGATATGCTTTTAAATAAGGGTAAAGACCAAGGTTTCGACCCTATGATAAATATTGAACAGTGCAGAAAATGGCTTGAAGAAGCAGTTTCTAATTAATTATCTCAATCTATTTTGTTGAATAGTATATTTAACTAGATGGATAGATATTTAGATTGATAGATTTACATAAAATTTACAACTAAGAAAGAGTTAAATATTCGCTCTTATCAATATTTAAAACGGATTTTTAACTCTTTTATTGATTTTTAAATTTTTAAAAGTTTTTTTAATCTTTCCAATACCACCACTTTAATTTTTCTGATTCTGGATTTTCAGTTGATGCAAAATATACTGCACATCTATATACATATAACTGACATCTATCTATATGTTGTCCACACATTAAGCATTCTTTTTCATACATTTCTGTTGGATTTGCATCTTTAAGTGATTCGATTGTTGTATACCCTAACATTATTAAAGATTTTTCTGTTGCTTTCCCTACCCCTGGAATTTTTTGTAACTCACCCATAATACACCATCTTTCTGAAGTTTACTCTTCATATAAAATTTTCAGTCTCTAAAAGTTTTTCACTATTCTTTTTTTTAAGAAAATATCTTCCAGAGCATCCTATTATGTAACATTTTGATTCCATAAAATCTTCATAAGATTTACCCATATATTTTAAATTTTTTCTACTTTATCATATTATATTTATTGTATCATATTAATGATTTCCCTTAATAAATATATCTCAGTATTATTATTTATCAGCCTTCTTTCAACGACTTATGCACCTTATAATCTTTAAAACCACATTTCTAAAGTCCTCTTCCCTATTTATCCAAACTACATTTTCTTATTTATTTCTAAAGATAGTATATAGATATTCTTTTTCTAACTTATATAGTGATACATGTAACTATTTATACAATTATATATATAATAAAATTTAGATTTAATGTTTTCTTTAATTGTCACATATTATTTATGTCTTTGTTTAAAGATATACTTTGTATCGCTTTATTAATAATTGAAATATTACATTTCATTTTAGAACTATTGTATTTCATTTTGAAATGCAACATCGTAAAATAAAGCACTACTACTGATACTATCTAAGAAAAGGTTTTTATAAATTCTTATTGAATCGATTCGATTCTCAATTAAATCGTAATAAATTACACAAAAAAATAAAAAAATAGTATTAATCTGAAAAGTTGGCATATTTTGTGCTTTTATAACTTAGTATAAATCTAAAATAAAATAAGGAGAAAAAAATGAATAAAAAACAGTTGATGAAATTCTTACTTGTTGCAGCTATACCAATAATCGTATGGAGCTTACCTGCACCACAAGGATTAAAAAAAGAAACTTGGGATATTGTTGCTTTATATCTAGGTTTACTAGCAGGTCTTGTTATTAAACCATTTAAAGAACCAATCATCACTTTAATCATTGTAGGTGTAGCACTTATGTTTATGGACGAGTCAATACTACTTCATGGATATTCAGATAAGATGACTTGGTTTTTAGTTGTTGTAACTATTGTTTGTACAGCTTTTGTAAAGACAGGATTAGGAAAACGTATGGCATATAACCTTTTACTAAGAGCAGGAGATTCTACCTTAGGGCTTGGATACCTAATGATGATAAGTGATTTAATACTTAGCCCTGCTACAGGTTCAAATTCATCTAGAACAACTATTATATACCCTATATTTAGAAATATAGCAGAAGGTGCAGGTTCTAAACCTGATGATGAGCCTAAAAAATTAGGTGCATATTTAACAGTATTAACATATGTAGTATCTCAAGGGACAGCAGCATTATTTTTGACAGGTATGGCAACCAATGCGATAACAGTTTCTTTGGCATCAAGTATGTTAGGTGTTAACTTAACTTGGGGAACTTGGTTTATGGCATCAGTCGTACCAGCAGGTTTATTCTTACTAGTAGCACCACTTATAGTATATAAGATATACAAACCAGGTTTAACTCATTTAACAGATATTAAACCACAGATAAGAAAAGATTTGGAATCATTAGGTACTATTACAAAACAAGAAAAGATACTAGTTGTATTCTTTATTCTTGCAATTCTTGGATGGATGTTTGGTGAAAAAATACCTTTTATAAACTTAAATATGCAGGTAGTAGGATTTGTATTCTTAGCATTAGTCCTTATAGCAGGTATTTTAGATTGGGATGATGTTATTGGTGCTAAAGGAGCATGGAATGTATTTATATGGTATGGTGCATTTTATGGTATTGCCGGTTCATTAGCTGATGCAGGGTTTTACAATTGGTTAGCTGATAAATTGGGTACTGTACTTAATCTATCAGATATAAATGGATTATTAGTTACAATAGTTCTATTATTAGTAAGTTTAGCAGTTAGATACTTCTTTGTATCAAATAGTGCTTTTGTAGCATCTTTTTATCCTGTACTATTTGCAATAGTTTTATCTACTAAAGCAAACCCAATGATAGTTACATTATTATTAGCATTCTTTGCAAGTTATGGAGCTTTATTGACTCATTATGGAAATGGAGCTGGTCTTATAGCCTTTGCATCAGGATATGTATCTCAAAAAGACTTCTGGAAAGTAGGTACTATCATGGTAATGGTTGCATTAGCAATATTCTTAGTAATAGGTTTACCTTACTGGAAAATAATTGGATTATGGTAAGTACACATTAAATTTATATATTGGAGATGAATAATTATGCTAGATTTACTTATTGTAAATGGTCATGTAATAGACCCTAAAAACAATGTAAATGGAAATAAAACAATTGCTATATACAATGGAAAAGTAACTGAATATAAACATGGTGATAAAGCAAAACACACAATAGATGCAAGAGGTAAATTTGTTTTTCCTGGGTTGATTGATGCACATGCTCATATGTTTGCAGATGGAACTGAAATTGGCATATATCCAGATAGTACATATCTTCCAACAGGTGTTACTAGTGCAATTGATTGTTCAGCAGGAGTAGCAAATTACCAACTATTTAAATCTTCAATTGTGGCTAGAAGTAAAGTTAATATAAAAAGTTTCTTGCAAGTTTGCTCAGCAGGTTTGGTAACTACTAGCTACCATGAATGTATTGACCCAAAATATTTTAATCATGAAAAAATAGAACGAATATACAATGAAAATAAAGATAATATATTAGGTCTAAAAATAAGATTAAGTGAAAATTTAGTAGAAGGTCTAGGAATAGAACCATTAAAAGAAACTATTAAAATAGCTGAAAAAATAGGATGTCCTGTTGAAGTTCATTGTACAAATTTACCAGTTCCTACAGAAGAAGTATTAAACATATTAAGACCAGGAGATATATTTGAACATGTATATCAAGGCGTTCAAAATACTATCCTCGACTCAAGTGGAAATTTATATGAATGTGTGAAGAAAGCAAGGGAAAGAGGAATCATATTTGATACAGGAGAAGGTCGAAAACATGGGGATTTTGAAGTCATGTTAAAAGCAAAGGAACAAGGGTTTATAGCTGATATTTGTAGCACAGATTTGGTATTGGCAAGCATGTTTAGAAGACCTATATTCTCTCTGCCAAACCTTATGTCTAGATACATATGTATGGGAATAAGTCTATATGATGTTGTAAAAATGACAACACAGAATCCAGCTAAACTTATGAAAATGGAAAATCAGATAGGATGCTTATCAGAAGGTGCAAATGCAGATGTAGCAATATTTGACATCATGAATATTAAACAAATTTATACAGATTGGAAAGGTAGTAAATTCGAGGCAGATAAATTATTAAAAACAGAAATGACCATAAAAGATGGATTTATAGTATATTGTGCCCCAGATTACATATATGAAAATTAATTAGGAGGAAGAAAATGGGTTGGAAAATATTATTACCGCAAGAAATAATGCAAGAAGGAAGAGATTACTTAGAAAGTAGAGGACATGAACTAATAACTGGTTCAGGTATGGATACTAAAGATATAATAAATGATATAAAAGGTATTGATGCAATTATAGTTAGGTTATCTAAAATAACAAGAGAGGTATTTGAAGCTGCTGATAACTTAAAAGTAATAGTACGTCATGGTGCAGGATTTGATACTGTAGACTTGGAAGCTGCAAAAGAATTTGGTGTTCAAGTATTGTATTGTCCAGTAGCAAATAGTACTTCTGTTGCAGAAGTAACACTAATGTATATGTTATATTGCTCTAGAAATTATACAAAAGTAAGAAAAAGCTTTATAGATGACTATTATAAAGCTAAATTAAGAACTCCTAAATGTGAGCTTGATGGAAAAACTGTAGGAATTATTGGATGTGGAAACATAGGTTCAAGAGTTGCTAAGATGTGTATGGATGGATTTAATATGAAAGTGGTTGCATATGACCCATATAAATCATCTAAAGATTTCCCAAAAGGCATAGAAGTAACTAGGGATATAGACAAGATATATAAAGAAAGTGATTTTGTTTCTGTTCACTGTCCAACAACTTCTATTACTAAAAATTTTATAGGAAAAGAACAGTTTAATATGATGAAAGAAACAGCGTTTTTTATAAATTCAGCAAGAGGAAGTGTTGTAGATGAACAAGCCTTATATGAAGCATGTAGAGATAATATTATAGCAGGCGCTGGTTTAGATGTATTACAACAAGAACCAGTTGATTCAAAAAATCCTATATTGTATTTAGATAATGTTGTGGTATCTCCTCATATAGGAGCAGCAACTAAAGAAGCTACTAATAGAGCCTCTTTACACTCTGCAATTGGAGTTAATGAAGTATTTGAAGGTAAAAATCCTACATGGCCAGTAAAATCAATAGATTGGGATAATGCAACTATATACAATGATTAGTAAACAATAAACACTTATTAGGAGGAATTTAAAATGACAATAGGAAATAGAGTATATTTAAAAAGAGACTTACCAGATAAAGAACTTGTAAAAAGATTCAGTGTATTACCAGCAGCAAATGTGGGAGATTGTATGTATAGGTCAAGTGCATTAAGTTCAGAAATAAAGTTAATGTCTTCACCACAAAACAAAATGTGTGGAGTTGCATTAACAGTAAAATCAAGACCAGGAGATAATTTAATGCTTCATCAAGCTCTTAATATAGCTCAAGAGGGAGATATAATAATACTATCTAATAATGGAGATAGAACACAAGCTATTATGGGAGAAATAATGTACAAATATCTTGCAGATTTCAAAAAAGTAGCTGGAATAGTAATAGATGGTCCAATAAGAGATATTGATGTTATATCAAAGTCTAATTGTCCAATATATGCTACAGGAACTACTCCAGGTGGTCCATATAAAGAAGGTCCTGGTGAGGTAAATGTTCCTATATCTATAGGTGGGATTGCTGTTAATCCAGGTGATATAATACTAGGAGACCAAGATGGTGTAATCGTAATTCCTAAAAATGATGCAGTAGACCTTATTGAGAAAGCAGAAGCAAATGCTCAACAAGACCATGCTAAGGTGCTAAATGCTTCTGAAGGAACTGCAAATAGAGACTGGGTAAAAGAAACGTTAGAAAAAAAAGGTGTAGAAATTATAGATGATGTTTACAGAGCATAATAATAAATGACCTCTACTCTATATCTATAAAATATTTATACATATAAATTTTAAAATACGATTAACTATCAATTTAGTTAATCGTATTTTTATTTTATTTAATGAACATTTTACTTAATTATTATTTTATTTAATTAGAAAGCTCATATTTTTTAAGTTTACGCCAAAGAGTAGTAGTACTAATCCCTAGTTGACTTGCAGTGGCAGATTTTACTCCATTATTTTTCTCTAATGTTTCAAGAATTAATTTTTTTTCATAATTTACAATCTTATTATCCACCAAAGTAGGAGAATAATCGGTTGGTGGTGCTGAATTTGTATCCTTTCTAAAATGTGGTTCAGAAATTAATATGTCAGAAACCAAGTATTCATCTATAAAATTATCATCACACATAACGACCAATCTCTCCACTATATTTTTTAACTGTCTTATATTACCAGGAAAATCATATCTACTTAATAGTTTAAGTGCAGAATCAGATATTGAAACTGGTTTATTATATTGAGATATAATAGCATATGTCAGTTGCTCTATATCTTCTTTTCTCTCTCTAAGAGGAGGCAAATCCAATTTCAACACACAAAGCCTGTAAAATAAATCTTCTCTAAAGTTATTGTTGTCAATCTGCTCTACTAAATTTTTATTAGTAGCTGTTATAACCCTTACATTAATAGGTACAACTTTAGTATCACCTATTCTAGTAACTTCTCTCTCCTGCAATACTCTAAGCAGTTTGACTTGTACATCTTTAGAAATCTCTCCTATTTCATCTAAAAATATAGTTCCATTATGTGCTAATTCAAATACACCTGCTTTGCCTTCGTTTCTTGCACCTGTAAAAGCACCTTTTACATACCCAAACAGTTCACTTTCAAGTATGTTCTCAGGTATCGCTGCACAGTTTATAGCCACAAAAGGTCCATCAAATCTATTACTGTAATTATGGATACTTTGAGCAAATATTTCTTTACCAGTACCAGATTCTCCAGTAATTATAATTGTGGAATCAGATTTAGCAAATTTCTTTGCCATGTTTACTGAGTGCATTAATGCATCACTCGAACCTAATATATCATTAAAAGAACTCTTTGCACAATGAGATTTTGAAATCAGACTTTCTCTTATTTCTTTTTCTGTAGATTGAATATTTTCTATGTCTTGTATAATTGCAACACATCCAAAATGTAAATTATCAATTATGATAGGAAAACAGTCAAATGTAAGAGAAGAACCTTTAAAATTAATTATGTTATTGCATAGAGAGTGTCCATTTTTAAGTGAATCTAAAATATCACTAGAGGTTAAATAATCTTTTATAAATTTATCAACTTGGTTAAATAGTAATCTTTTTGCTTGATTATTTATAAAAAGTTGTGAGTGATTTTTATCAATGGCGATTATCCCACTATGAGTACATTCTAAAATTTCCTCTGTAATAGAGTTATTTATTCTCTTTTCAATTCCTATGTTATATAGATGAATTGCTTCATTGATAGATGCATGAATAGAAGATTTTTCTACTTCAGTTTCTATACAAGGTTTATTATATTTAGAAGTGATTTCTTTTGTTGTTTTACCACCTATGAAAATTTCAATACCATCATCAATTAATTCTTTTATTGTATGTTCAAACTCATAAAGAGAATTTAATTTAGGTATTTCTAAATCAAAATTTGAGATTTCTCTGAATCGTTTAGCTGTCTTATATGATGATTCTAGACCTATAAATCCTATTTTTGAGGAATACTTAAGTGCTTTTTTATATGAATAAAATATGTCTTCGTATTTGTATCCAATGTCTACTATGGGTATTGAAACATGTTTACGCAATAAATCAACATTTTGACCACGAGTAATTATTACTTTAGTGCCTGAGTTAATTAGATTATCTGCTAATTCTATGGTTTCTTTACCTGTAGCAATATATGATGGAATTTTTATATGTAATTCTTCAAGCACTTCATATACAGTATCTGAAAATAGATTAGAAGGAGCAATAACTACTATCTCATTTTTCATATTACAAAACCTCCTTTTATTGATTCCTATATAACTGGTTTCTTATTTTATATTAAATTTACACAGTTAAAAAGAGCTTTATAACTGTAAATAAACCATTATAAAACTCTTTTTAGATTATATACAAACTTCTTCCCAGTTTATCACCCAATTTTCCAATGAGTCTATCTTCTCTGCTGTTAACTCCTCTTCATGAAATGACACTAATAAATTATTTATAAAAATATTCTTCAAAAGGCTTTGTACATTTCTTGATATAAATTCAAAGTACGAATTTTCTTTGATTGCAACGGTATAGTATGTACATTTACTCGTTTCTTGTACGTATAAGAATTTTTTCTTTGATAATTTTGATAGAGTTTTTAAAGCTACTTTCTCTGGTAAATTATGCTCTTCTTGCATATAATCAATAACCTCATATGAATTTGTTTTTATATCTAAATTCCAAATAAATTTCATAATAACTAACTCTAATTTTGATAATTTTTTTAAACACATAGTTATCACTCCACTTCCTTATCTATATAATTAGATATTACAGTAATAATTTCACAAAATCAATTACAATAATTATTATATATCGTAAAAATAATAAAAAAATATTTATAAGGTAACAAAGTTCACAATTATTATATTTTTCAACTTAAGTATTATAAAACTTTCAAATTGTAGTATATAAACTATTATCTAAAATACTTGTAATGCTATATTTAATATCTAAATCAAAGATACAATTTAGAATAAATTATATCTTTTACTATGTTTACTTGACAGTGTTTTTTTTAGAGTATAAAATAGTACTTGTTAGATAACAATTACTATTTTAAGGAGTTGAGCTTATGCCACCTAAAATAAAAACAGATAGAGATGCAATCATAAATGCAGGATTTGAAGTAGCCAAAAATGAAGGTGTTACTGTAATCACTGCTCAGAAAGTTGCACTAGTACTAGGTACATCAGTTGCCCCAATTTTTCGAGAATTCCAGACAGTTGAAGATTTGCGTGTTTCTGTAGAGGAAAAAATCCATACATTTCATACTCAATATATCAGTGATTATCCTTCTCAATATATCGGTGATTACTCTTTAGATGATTCTGCTTTTTTAACTTATGGACTTGGATATATTAACTTTGCCAAAGAATACCCAAATTTGTTTGAAGCTATTATGCAACATAGTACTATAAATTATAATTTAAATGAACAAGCATCTAAACAACTTGATTTTGTGGTGAATAGTGCTGCTAGTGAAGGTTCGCTTAGTTTTGAACAGGCAAAAGAATTATTTTATAATATATGGATTTATACTCATGGTATTGCTTGTTTAGTCTACAAAGGAAGTCTAATTCTTACAGTTGAAGAAGAAAAACAACTACTTATTACTGCTTTCAATGCTTTTATTACAAAGTACAAAAAGTAAGAGCACATATCATTAAAAATAAAAGTAATATTATCCAAATATTAAAAATATAAACTAAAAGGAGACTTATTTATGAAAGGTTTCTATACTTTTGTACAACTATGTAGTATTATCATATTTGCTGCATTGTGTTCTTTTACGCCCACTGCCATATCATACTTTCTTCTTATAATTTTGATTATTAGAATGATTGTATTTATACGCCCTACAAAAGGAGAAAAAATACAAGATTTTCAAGAACCTCAAAAGATTTTGTTGGTTATTGATATGCAAGAAGCTATGTGTGGAAAAGATGGAATTTATCCTCAAAAAGAGGAATTTGTAAGTAGTGTAAATAGAATTATCATTGAAGCTAAAGAACAAGGACAAAAAATAGTATATATCTGTCAAGAATTTCATCACTTTGATTTTCTATTTTGCCTTATTTCAATGGGTGGTTGCCTTTTTCAAGGGTCAAAGGGAGCTTCCATTTGTAGTGATTTAAAGGTCGAAAATAATGAAGTGTTTGTTAAACATCAGCAAGATTCCTTTACATCCAAAAGTTTTAGTGAATCTCTAAAAGAAAATAAAGTTGATACAATCTCAATTGTTGGATTAGACTCTTCAGCTTGTGTTTATAAGACAGCATTAGGAGCAATAAACAGAGGGTACCATGTTAATATCATAAAGAATGGTGTTCTTGGTAAAAGTGTAAATTCTACAGAAAAGGCTTTAAAAAAATTATCAACAAAGGGTGTTTCAATTTATTAGCCCAGAAATAGTAAGTTTTAATTAATGGCAATTAGTGAACTAAACTAATTGTCATTAATTCTATAAAATCATAATTAAACTAATTTGTTAACTCAAAATACTAATATAGTATTATATCACATTTCCCAAAGCTTACCTACCTTAGTTGCAAAATGTGTTACACCTAAACATCCAATGGCTTTGACCAATACTTCTTGAATGATTACCTTTTTTATCACATTATACTTTGTTTTATTTTTTAATAAAATTTAACATCATACAATCGTATTACATTAGCTTTATATTTGACTTTGTAACTTAGAAGTGATAGTTTAAATGTATTAAATATACTTTATCTAAGGAGATGTACATATGGTAATAGTAAATATAACATATACAGTTGAACTAAATAAAATTGAAGAAAAACTAGATGCACATATAGAATTTTTAAATAAATATTATGCAAATAATAAATTCATATGCTCTGGAAGAAAAAATCCTAGAATAGGTGGAATAATTTTATGCAATGCTGATAAAGAAGAAGTTAATAAAATTATCCAAGAAGACCCTTTTTATATTAACAAACTTGGTGATTACGAGATTATTGAGTTTGAACCATCAAAGATTAATAATAAATTAATAGTTGAAAAGTTAAAAGATTTATAGATTACATAAATGAGTACATTAATTTAATATTAAAATTAACTACTAAAATGCCCTTATAATTCTAATGAATGATTATATGGGCATTTATTTTGTGCAAAATCCACAATACGTAATTATTTTTTAAATGAGTTTTTAAAAATCAATTATCGTGTTATAATTTAATAATTGATATGAATTTTCAATTAAAATTAATTTTCGAATAAAGGAAGTCTACATGGAAGAAGTAAATAAGTTTCAGAGTTTTATTATTTTAGGAATGGTACTTCTAGGTATCTTAATGGGTCAAATAGAATTCATACAAATATATTCAGAATAACTTCAAAGGCATGTGATTTCCAAGGATATTTTTTAAACATAGCTATAGTTGCAATGTTCGCATCTCAAGGAAAAATACTACTAGAAAATTATCAAATCTTATTTATTTTACTAGTACCAATATTAATATTTTTTATTATAAACTTTATTTTTGTTAGAGTTATAAGTAAAGCAATTAATCTAAGTTATGAGGATAGTGTATCCCTAAATTTAACTACACTTGCTAGAAACCCTCCAATAGCATTAGCTATTGCAGTAGCTACTTTTCCAGATAAACCTTTAATATCATTAGCACTTATAATCGGTCCTTTGATAGAGTTACCTATATTATTTTTAGTTACTAGAATTTTATTAAAAATAAAAGGTATGAACAATGTGATTAGCAACTAACTTCGACTTTAGAGATATGTTTGTAATAAATTTAATATCCTTAGAACTTAAAGATTTAATATCAAAATTAATATCCTTACAACTTAATAACATCTTTAGAACTTAATAACATCTTTAGAACTTAAAAAAATCCTTAGAATTTAAATAAATAGATTCTAAGGATTTTTTTATTACTTATCTTTAATTTTCCTGCTTCACATTCAGGCATTATTTTAAGTAATTTAAGAAATTATTGTAGATTATTTTAAATCACATAATACTATTTGATAATAATACTATTCAATAACTATATTTTTTAATGCCTCAGTTATATTGTTTTGAAACAATCCGCCATGACTAAAAACTACTTCCTCTATATCATAATTACTTATGTTTTTGATAGCATCTTCCAACTCTTGTTTGTTGCTATGCATCACATCAACTTGCTCGAGTTCCCCATCCTTTATCTGTAACAAATCACCAGCAATAAGTACTTTAGATTTCTTTAAATAAAGGCATATATGACCTCTAGTGTGACCACCTGTATGTATGACTTCTACTTCCTCGCCTAAATTTAAAACTTCATGGTCATCCAAAGATACATCTACTTTAGTGTATGATGATTTAAATCCAAGTCCCATAACATTTAACATACTAAGCATCTTATCATCAATATTATTCACCATTTGTTCTAGCATATAAAGTTTATAAGGAGTCTCTTCCCCTGTTATATAGCTAATTTCACTTTTGTATGCGTATACTTTGATATTATTTTCAGACTTTTCTCTTAAGTAATTTATGTTTCCTATATGGTCTATATCATGATGAGTGATTATTATATTTTTTAATTTATCGAAGCTTGTATTACTTTTGTTAAGAGCCTCAATTATCAACTCTCCTTGACCTGGAAGACCAGTATCAACAAGAGTTGCCTCATCTTCTGTATAGATTACAGGAATATACATAACTTTATTTTCTCCCAATACATGTGATGAAACTTTTAAAACATCTAATCCTTTTGTTAAGTTCATAATATTTCTCCTTATAATTACTTAATTAGAGGTCAATTTAATTAAAGAAATTGAAAAAACATAGATTAGCCTCTAGTTATATTTTATTAATAAAAAATTGTTAATACCTAGTATATCACTTAAGTTGAGGGATTACTCGACTTGATTTTTTTGTTATTTTGTGGTATAGTAATTAGTATAGAAGCAAGTAATTACAAGCTTTACAACTACTTTTATTTTTTCTTATTATCCTTTGATTTACTCTAGTATTGATATTATTAAAACTAAAAGCATATTAAAATAATATGAAAAAAGATTACACTACATTATAGATGATTATTTATAAAGAACAGAATATTATTTAATTAATAAAATTTAATTAATAAAAAACATTAGCCATGTGACTAATGTTTTTTTAATTTATATGCATATTGATTCAGTTATGTAATGCTTTAGATTTCTGTTTTAACAAGGCAAATTTTTGAAAATAATTTGAAATACAACTCACAATACACACAATCATCCCCATAATTGACAAATAATCAATAAAAAACAAAATTATTGAGCGTTCTTTATCAAAGAATACAAATTGATTAACAAGAAACATATAATCTATAATGTTTTGCTGTACAAATGCATAAATACCATAAACAACTACCACAGTAGAAATGCTTCTTAAAATACAAACTCTAATTTTTGAATTTTTAATATAAAACATACTATTTACAGTATTTATCATGATTCTCCAGTGAAGACCGAGATGTATTGACATCAGCACAAACCCCCAATAAGAAGCAAGTAAATGTACTATTCTGGCTAATGATATACCATTATGTATTGGCAGAAAAACAAAAACATGATTTGAGAGAATTATTCCACTGAGCATTAAACATACCATACAAACAAGTAATAGAATATTTACTATGAGTAGGATAATTCTAGTACATGAATACCGACCTTTTAGTATATTTTTATACCACCTATAATTTAAAATATTATGTAGAATGAATATAATAAATATCGTTAATCCTAGCCATTCGTGTGTAGATTCTCCAACCAGTTCATATGCCATTATAATTGGTAACATTCCAATCATTCCAACATCAAAAAGGATTTGTAAGGTTCTTTTTGGGGACATATTTAAGCACTCCTTTAAAGTATATAACTTTACATTTTTTCTATAGTAACTCTAACTCCCTTCTCCATATTACTCAACTCTTCTAAACCAGATTCAAAATACCCCATAGGAATCAATCCATTGGCATAAGGTTGGTCTTTGTAATATATTGCTAGATTACCCCAAGGACCATAACATGTAATATCTCCAATATCTGGGTTATAGCCACTAGGTGATTCTTTTTGAGAAAGTTCTGTTGGAGTATAGGCAATTTTTTCTGCACCTGCAAAGTCGTCAAAGGAAACTGTTATTGGAAGCTGAATAATCAAACTTTGTGTGGTTGGATTATTTTCAAGCACAGCAATTGCTTCTTTATCATCAAATGTTAACTTAATACGGATTTCATGTTCATTTATTTTGTCATGGCTATTTACTTTGTCATTAGAATTTACTTTATTAGTAGTATTTATTTTATTAGTGGTATTTATTTTATCAGTTGCATTTATACTTTGATTATTTGGGACTTGAGATACATTTAAATCATCTGCCTTTGTCTTAGCTGATGATGTATTGTTACATGCTGATAAAACAAAGCTACTAGTTAATATAGCCAAAAATATAATCCATTTTCTTATTTTACGCATACAAAATTCTCCTTTTATCGATAAGTAAATCTTATTTGCTAATCAATGAGTTTCATGTTTTTCAACAATTTATTTTCTTATATGTTAGTTTTCTTAAATAGATTTTCCCATTTCGTAAGCTTGTTTCAGTATATCTGTATCATTTTTAATTGCACCAATTTGGTCTAACCCAGTTCTTCTTACTACACCAGCCAATCTTGCTTTTTCAAAACAGTCAATCCATCCCTGCAACCCTTTAAGTGCACCATCCATGGCACTTTCATTAACATCTGCTGCTGTTGCAAGTAAATAAATATCACTAAAAGTATACTCCGCTGGAAAAATTGGATTCGTTCTATCCAAAAGTGTTTTCATTTGTCCAGTCATTTCATAAAAATATATTGGACTAGCAAATACAAGTACATCAGAATTACACATTTTTTTAATGATGTCATTTGCATCATCTTTTAGTACACATTGACACGTTGTTTGGCAAGCAAGACAGCCAATACAAAAATTAATATTTTTATCATACAGAGTAATCTTTTCCACTTCATTACCTTGCTCTCTTACCCCTCTTGCAAATTCATCTGCTAGTTCTTCAGAATTTCCATTTTTTCGTGGACTAGTAGATATTATACAAACATTTTTTCCCATACTTTTATTCCCCTTTTCGATTAATTATTATATATTTATTTTGTTAATCCAAGATTAGACAACCATGTGTTTATCTCATCTTCTGTACCATCTGGAAGTGTTTGACTAATAGCTAGACCATCTTTAATTGTCGCTTGAGGCTGTTCTTTTCTAATATTCTCAATACTGTTTGAAAATCCACTACCACCACTAGTACAAAATGGTATGATAATTTTATTTGAGAAATCATATTCTTCTAAAAAACTGTACACTGCCATTGGCATGTCACCCCACCAATTAGGATATCCAAGGAAAATTATGTCATAAGAGTCTATATCACTTCTATTATTTAAAAGTACTGGACGAATGTTATCATTTCGTTCATCACGACCTTGATTTTCAATAACACTATAATCAGATGGATATTTATTTTCCATTTCTATAAGAGATATATCACCACCAGTTTTACTTTGAATCATCTTTGCAACAATTTCAGTATTTCCTTCAATTACATTGTTTCTAATATTTACACTTGCAGAGGATACAGCTTCTGTTTCATTTGGAGTATCTGAATTACCAATACGAGAAAAATAAGCAACTAAGATACGTGCATCTTCTATTTTAATTGTTTCATTATCAGATTTTAACGATTCACTCGTTTCAGGTGTTTTACTTTGAGTAGATTCTGATTCTTGTTGTTTTTCACATGCAACAAGAAAAAATATCAATGTAGAACAAAGAACCACACCTATTAGCTTTTTGTAATAATTTATCATTTGTATATCACTCCTTAATGGTATGCTTTTTCAAAAACTTCAACACATTCTTCATGACTCATTTCACAAGGGTTTGCAAGGAATAGACCACCCATAGTATCACGAGCATTTTTTGCTAATACATCAAGTTCTTCGTAAACAATCCCATAGTCACTCATCTTCAAGCTATCAACTCCACATGCTTTTTGTAAGTTTACTAGTGCTGTGATGAAATCTTCTGGCTTTGAGGCATTCTCCATACCCATAGCCTGCGCCATTCGTATAAATCTTTCATCACAAGCATGTTTGTCAATAAAAAATTCATAAAATGCTTTTGATATCATAATTAGACCTGCTCCATGAGGAAGATTCTGATGATATGCACTCATAGCATGTTCCATTGAATGTTTGGCTGTAGTGCTAGTGATTACCATTGCTTGACCAGATAATGTATTAGCAAAAGCAACATGTTCTCTTGCTTTCATATCTTTTCCATTTTTCACTGCACGAACAAGATAATTTGCAATATTTTCGATAGCAGTTAAAGCAATCATATCACTCATAGGATTTGCAAATTTACTAATATATACTTCTGTTGAATGAAATAGAGCATCAAAACCTTGGTATGCAGTGTACTCTGAAGGCACAGTTACCATAAGCTCAGGGTCTACAATCGCTAATACAGGAAAAAGTCTATCATCTCCACCAAATCCCATCTTCTCATTTGTTTTATCATTGGTAATAACGCCCCATTGGTCAACTTCTGAACCAGTTCCAGCAGTAGTAGTAATACATACAATTGGAAGAGGATTTTTTGCAATCATTTTTTCTCCACCTGTGCCACCAAACATATAATCCCATATATCTCCATCATTTGTGGCCATTGCAGCCATTGCTTTTGAGGCATCCATTACACTACCACCACCTAGAGCAACTATAAAATCACATTTATTGTCACGTGCTACTTTAGCCCCCTCCATGATAGTAGATTTAATGGGATTTGCCTGTACTTTGTCAAACATTACAAATTCTACTCCAGCAATTTTAAGCTGTTCTTGTGTTCGATTAAGAGCTCCACTAGTATGCGTAGATTTTCCATTTGATATGACAAGCAATGCTTTTTTCCCTGGTAACCCCTCACTATGGAGTTGATTTAGTTGCCCACATCCAAACTTTACACGTGTTGGTATAAAAAAATTAAAGTTAGTATTCATTTTATTCACCTTTCCTTTTTGTATTTTAATTTTTATTTTCGGTGTTAAAAATCAAGTAACAAAGTTTTTGATTTTTATTAATTTTACTAAGAAACACATACCTATAATTTAAGGAGCATATACACATAATTTGATAATATGATGTACTCACTTTAAATTTTAGATAATAAAACTATATTGATTTTGTTTATCAATTATAGTATCATCCCTTTAAACTACATTATAGAATCTGACTATTTAAATATCAAATACCTATATTAAATCTGTTGTTATGCTTTATAAGCATAGTTTTTATTTCTATTTAATTATCACTCACTTTACAACCCTTTCACTTTTGATGAATCATGACATAAAAGTAACCTAATCAAAGTAGAAAAAATGACTAGAATATGAAACCATAGTATAATCTATTACAAGAAGTTAGCTGATAAATTTTGACTTTGAAAGGAGAATAAGGAATATGATATTTAAAAATACTCCTGAACTAAAAACAGAAAGACTCATATTAAGAAGGTTTACTGAGAATGACATAGGAGCTTTGTTCACAATTTACAGTGATAAAGATGTAAATACTTATTTGCCATGGTTTCCCCTTGAATCACTGGAAGAAACAAAGGTGTTTTTTGAAAAAAAGTATGTAGAAGCATATAAAAACTCTCATGGATATAACTATGCCATTTGCTTAAAAAACGACAATATCCCAATAGGTTATGTCAATGTAAGTATGGATGATAATCACGATTTTGGTTATGGACTGTGTAAAGAATTTTGGCACAAAGGTATTGTGACTGAAGCAAGTAAAGCAGTTGTCGAACAGTTAAAAAGAGATAGTATACCTTATATTACTGCCACACATGATATTAAAAATCCACGTAGTGGTAATGTAATGAAACAATTAGGTATGAGCTATCAATATTCTTATGAAGAACAATGGCAACCAAAAGATATATTAGTTACATTTAGAATGTATCAACTAAATCTTGATGGTAGGAATGATAGAGTATATAAAAAATACTGGGATAATTCAACAGTTCACTTTATTGAAAGAGGTGTTTAAATTATGATTATTTTAATTGCAGGTGCTTCTCATACTGGAAAAACTTTATTTGCACAGAAAATATTAGAAAAATACAAATATACATATTTATCTATTGACCTGTTAAAAATGGGACTTATACGAAGTGGAAACACTAAGTTAACACCAGAAGATGATGAAGAACTTGTACCCTATCTATGGTCTATCGTTAAAGAAATTATAAAAACAGCTATTGAAAATAATCAGAACCTTGTAGTTGAGGGATGCTATATTCCATTTGATTGGCAAAAAGATTTTGATAGTAAATATATAAAAGAAATTCAGTATTATTGCCTTGTTATGACTAAAGATTATATAGAAAGGTATTTTTCAGATATTAAAAAATATGCAAATGCTATTGAAAGTCGATTGGATGATTCATTCTGCACAATGGAATCCACTATTGAAGAAAATACTAAAAATCTACAAATGTGTAAAAAGTATGACTGTAATTATATCTTAATAGAAGATGAATATACTGTAGATATTAGTTTTTAAGATTATATTTTTGTTAATTTTAAAATATAACGAGATGAAAAAGGAAAAGCGGTATAACATAAAGTAGATGTTATACCACAAAACCTTAAAAAGAGATATTCTTATTATTACATTATTACAAACCCCTCTACAACATAGGTACCATAATACCAGCTACTACAATCGAAATCATACAAGCCATACCACCAACTACTAATTTAGGCATTATTTTAGACATCAAATATGCTTTTTCTTCTTCCGTTTCTCCAATAGCATTACACACTTCATTTGAAATCAAATATGTAGTTGGAAATCCCAACATTTGACAGAACCCTACTCCAAAAGCAAGAGGCTTAGAACCAATAATTTTCCAACCTGGAAGTACCTTCATCACAAGGAATATACCAATAATAGAAACTGCGAACATACCTACAATTGGTACAAACAGACTAATTAAATCTCCCAAAGAAACTTTTGCTAAAGAAGGAATAACAGCTGCAAATACAACCATATTGATAAAACCTTTAATTTTCCCTTTTTCTAAAATATCTTTTGGTACAATACCAATACGAGTTACAAGAACACCAACTATAAGACATACAATAGAATAATTCACATGGATAAGCTCTGAAAGCTCATATCCCAAATAAGAAAATATAGCTATGAAAAATATACAAACATTTGTAGAATAATATTTATCATACTTCTCACAGAATACTTGCTTTACTTTTTCCCCTGTACTTTCTGCTTCTTTCTTATCATTATCGACATTGGCTAAATCAATCCCCTTTGCCTTTGCTTCATGATACTCTACTAAAAGACGATTTGCTTCTTGTAGTGCAGCTCTAGAGGCAATTGGTGTCCCAACAAACTTCTGGATTGCAAATACAACTGTTGCTGTAGCTGCTGCAAGTGTCAATCCTTTTTCTAATGCTGCTTGTGTCATGATAGTAGTGGCAGGTAATGCCCCATTTATAACTGGTATACTTGTCAACACTGTTGCTTTTCCAAACAAAGGAATACAAAGTGAAACACAAACTATAACTGCCACAATCCCAAGCCATGCTGTCAACACAGTTCTCCATTCATCTATAAACTGTCTAACATTCAACATTGTTCCCATACTAAACATAATCATTGGAACACTCCAACTTGCAGCTGCTGTCATACCTGCTCTTTCAATAATATCCCCTGGTATTACCTTTGTAACAAACAGAATCAAAAATAAAAGTAATGTCACAAATACAGCTGAAACTTTTGCTTTTGTTTTACTTGCAATCAAATCCCCAATAGCAAATAAGATTAATACAACACTAAACCATAATAACATATCACTCATAGAATAACCCCCTTATAAATATCTTTCAAACCAATCTACAATGGCATTGGCACGTACAACTCTATTAGATGGTCTTCCGTTTCTAGACAATCCATGTGTATCCCCGTGGAATAAATACATTTCCGTATCTACACCAATCTGTTTTAATGCTGTAAACATCTGGAAGGTATCTCCCATAAAACATCTATAATCCCTATCACTATGTAAGAATAAAGTTGGTGTCTTTACATTTTTTACATACTTAATAGGTGAATGGTTCCAAAGAACTTCTTCATGATTCCAAGGTGTCTTATCTCCACAAGTTTGCTTCATAATTCTATCCCCAAAGTCGATAATTAGGGAAGCTGTAATCAAGTTACTAATACCTCTTTGAGAAGCAACTGCCTTGAAACGGTCTGTATGACCAATTATCCAGTTTGTCATATAACCACCATAACTTCCACCTGCAACACCTAAACGGTCTGCATCAATCCCAGGGTATCTCTCAATACAAGTATCTACAAATTCCATAAGATGGTCATAATCAACATATCCCCATCTTTCTACCATTTCCAAAAACTCTTCACCATAACCGTCACCACCATGAGGATTACAATAAATAACATACATTCCTTTTGCAGCTACACACTGCTTTAAGTGTGTAAACATGTAACCATATGCCCACTTAGGTCCACCATGAATGAACAATACAGCAGGATATTTTTCACCTTCTTTTGCATCTATTGGTGGTATAACAAAACCATCAACTTCTTCTTTATTTTTTGCTACAAATGTTAATTTCTCAGGTAGTGAAACCTTATGACTATCCAAATATGGCTTAGAAAAAGAAGTCATTTTTTTCATTGCACCAGTAGCCATATCAATGCTATATATTTCTGCCAACTCATAATCTTTCAGCATGATTGTGTACATAGTGTTGTCATAAATATCAAAAGATGTAAAAGCATCCACTTTTGTGATGATACGTATATTACCTGTTTTTGTATCAAACTCATCAAACTCTGTCATAGTTCTGCAAATTCTTGCTCCAATAAACTTATCTCCTACGACTTTATTACTACGTCCACCACCATATACTGCATCTACATCCAGTAATGTAGCATACATCCCATCTGGGCTGGCAATCATATTTATTTCGCCAGTATTCAAGTCAAGCATGAAAATATCATGATTTTGTGTAATAGAACGGTCTAATATAGATGCTTGTAACATTACTCTATCTTCACCAATATATTTAACTAAGCTGATTTGATATTTTCCTTGTGGTATGAGTTCTCTTGTTTCACCACTATCTACATGGTACTCCCAAAGACCAGAGAAAGGTGTTGCACAATCTTCATAAATCTGACCTGAATATAAAATTCTTTTTTTATCAGGAGAAACATCTACACCTGCTACCTCACAATACTTTGGTGTAATAGCTTTTGTTTCTTTTTTTCCTTCTTGATACAATTCTAATGTTAAACGTCTTCTTTGAGAGAAGTTTTCCCCATCTCTTATAAAAGGTTTATCTGTAAATGTCCAGTAATCTACTCCTTCTACTGCTCTGTCTAGTTCTGCTTTTTTTATATCTGTTGGATTTTTTGTTGTAAATAACCATAATTTATTTCCAAGTGATATGGGTATGCTACAAGTTTTTGGAATAGAAAATGCTTTCTTTGCTTCTCCCCCTTTTATAGAAATAGTATAAAAATCTGTTGTACCTGCTTTTGCTTTATCTCTTTTAGATGTAAAAAGAAGCTCTGTATCAGAAATCCAGCTAAATGATGTTACATCTTTTGTTTGTGTCATATGTATTTGTTTTTCTGTTTTAACATCCATAGCATATAGGTCATGTTCATAGCAATCTTTTTCCTCATTGATATTTGATATAATATAAGCAATATGACTTCCATCAGGTGAACAAGAAATATCATGTGGGAATATATATTCAAAAATATCTGAACTTTCAATCTTTAGTTTTTCCATTTTTCTATTCTCCTTTCTTTATTGTCTTTCTTTCTGTATCATTTTCTTTTTTTCTTTGCTATTCTCTTTATCTAGAAGCACTTTTTAATTTATATTATTGTTTTTCCTTAATACTCATTTTTGTCTTTCATTAATGCATATTACTTTTATTCTTTTATGTACATTGAAAACCAATCCATCATTTCAACTAGTCTTTGTAGCTTTTGTTTTGGTCTACCTGAACGAGATAACTCGTGATTTTCTCCTTCAAAGAGACAAAGTTTTGTAGGACATCCATGAATTTTTAGTGCAGAAAACATTTGGAATGCTTCTTGCATATAACATCTATAATCTTTTTCACCATGTAAAAATAAAGTTGGTGTAACACACTTATCAGCATAAGCGAGAGGAGATTGTTTCCATTGCAATTCGTGGTCTTCCATATGAGAAGCACCTGTTTGTCCTTTGCAGAAATAGTAACCAATGTCTGTTGTACCTTCCATACCACTCCAGTTTGCAATAGAACGCTGAGCACAAGCAGCAGCAAAGCGGTTTGTATGACCAATTATCCAATTTGTCATAAATCCACCATAGCTTCCACCTTCCACAGCTAATTTTGTTTCATCAATATCTGTGTATTTTTCAAGCACTGTATCTGTAAATTCCATAAAATCTATATAATCAATATCCCCAAATTGTTTTCTAATATCTGCAAAATCATTGCCTCTACCTTCAGACCCCCTTGGGTTACAGAAGAAAACAAAGTAACCTTGACTTGCAAATACTTGCATCTCATGCATAAAATATGGTCCATATGTTAATCTTGGCCCACCATGAATCGCCAATATAGCTGGATATTTTTTCCCTACTTCATAATCTACTGGTTTATATACATATCCTTGTATCGCCCAGTTAGAACTTCCTTTTGATTCGATATATTCTGGTACAGAAATTTTATATTCCTCTAAAATATGGTCATTTAAATGTGTTTTCTTACACAATGCTCCATTTTCTACTGTATAAACTTCAGGTAAACTGTTTTCTGAACAACCTATACATACAATGTTTCCATCTTTTACGTCTATAAATTCAACTGAACCTGTTTGTGTAACTCTTTCCTGTTTTCCTGTTGGAATATGTATTCTTTCAATAATGCAATCCATATTTACTGTAGAAGTATAATAAATATATTCACCATCTACCTTGCTTGTCTGACCAGCACCCATTTTAACATCAGATGTTACTGTGTTTCCAATACAATGATGCTGATGTTTTGAAAGTAACTTCATTTCTTTTGTATCAATATCTACTGTATAAAAATCTCCATTTTCTCCATTTCCATAAGATAAAGCATCAGTCAAATTTAGTACTGCTTGATTTTTGTATAATTCAAAACCTTTTACAATATACTTATCTTTTTCTAAGATACAAACATTCTCATCAGTATTTGTATCAAATACATAAACACCATTCTTTAAACCTTTTACATCTTCAAATTCTTGACCCACATATAAGATTTTGCCATCATTTATTTTTATACCTACAACATTAAACATAGGTGCTGTGATTGGTTTCAAATCTTTAGTGTTACTGTCATATATGTATAGACGCTTTCTTTTTCTACTAATATATCCTTCACCATTAACAGCATAAGGAATTTCTTTGAAGTGCTCATAGTGTCTATTGTTATAAGCATTTATTTTTTTCTGCTTCTCTTCTTCTGACAATCCTTCTACAACAGGTCTATCATTATCATAAGAGTCAATAACTGCGTACAAACCTTTTCCTATAGGGTTTAATTTACCACTTTTAATGGGTAAGGTAAAAAGTTCCTTTGCTTCTCCACCATGTAAAGATAAAGCATAATAACTCATACATTGCTTACCATTTTTGATAGCTTCTTTTACTTTTTCATTTCTCAAAGCAGGAAATAAAATAGTATTTTCATCTTCCCAAGCATATGCTCCTACAGAGTTTATAGATGTTAATTGTTTTAGTTCACCACTCTTATTGTCTAATACATAGATTTGGCTTGTGTAATTATTCTCTTTGATATCTGCTTTTTTTACAACGAATGCTGTATATCCTCCATCTGGCGATAACTGGCAATCACTCACAAATTGATATTCCAAAAATGTTTCATTTGTAAATAGCTTCTTCATAGTCTTTTCTATCCTTTCTGTAATAATTTTATTCAAACTCTCTACCACCTCTTTCATTTTTTATTTTAAATTTAAAATAAAAAATTTTAAATTTAAAATAAAAAATTTTATAAAGGCTATTTTTTTAGGAAGCCTTATGGCTTCCTGTAATATATAGAAATCTCTAAGTACATTATTCATCTTCACAAAAGCGTTTAATAGTTCCTTGAATATGACTTCTTAATTTCTCCACTGCTTTTTTTGTATCTCTGCTTTCAATAAACTTCAATATTTCAAAATGGTCTTGCACTGTTCCCTCATAATTACGATTTTTTAATGGTCGTATCAGATAATTAACTACTACAAATCTTCCTTGTATACCAACATATACATCATTTAAAATCTCATTATTAGCACCTTCAACAATAGCCTTATGTAATTTTAAATCTGTCAATGCAAGTTCTACAGATTTTTCTTGTTTATAGAACTCTTCACATTTAGCCGAATATCTTTTTATCACTTCTAGCTTTTGTTGAAATACTTCTTCTTCCTCTTGCATCATTTTTTCTAAGGCATATGTTTCAATCAGTGTTCTTGTTTCACAAACTTGCTTTACCATATCGTATTCATACTCTGGTACATACACTTTTCCATTTGTCATAATAGTAAGCACACCATCTTTATTTAACATTTTCACTGCTTGTACTACTGGTGTTCTGCTTACTTCAAATTTTTCACAAAGGTCATTTAGTAAGATTTTTTGACCTACAGAGTATTCACCACGAATAAGACTTTCAATAATCTTATGATATAAAATTTCATCTAAATTTGATTTTACTTTCACTACTATCACCTTATTTCTATTCTTTTGCCATATTATAATAAAAACATAATTTCTAAAATAGTATTAGACAAATTAGACTATAAAAGCTTATTATGTCTTAATAATTGGAATAATATGTTACAAAAAGTATAGCATCTTTTTATTCTTTCCGCAATAAATAAAAAATAAAAAATTTTAAATTTAAAATTTTTTATTTTTCTATTTTTAATTTAGATTTTTAATATGTTTATATTATCATTAATATATTTTAAATTTTATACTGCATAAGTTTTATATTTATGAGTTTTATATTTGATTGATATGTATTTTGGTACTCGCCCAAGATACTTTTATTTTATTAAATAAGTCTTTGCTAATTTTAATACTTTTATTTGATTTTCTAATGAAAATTTTTTATAATAAAAACTTATACATTATGATTATACTCTACTTTAAGTATGCATACAGAAGAAAAATAGATACATAAATATTAAAATTTGATTTGAAATTAGGAGAATATATGAAACTAAATAAAGTTATATTTACAGAAGAACATGTTATAGAAATTACTAATTGGAAATATGAGGGGGAATATTCAATATACAATCTGCCTTCATGGAATGAGATTAAAAAGAATAATTTATCACTAGCAAAAGAAGATAAGAGAAAAAATTTTATAAGTTTTATAGATGACAATAAAGAATTGATAGGTTTTATAAACTTATTAGATAAAGGAAGCTCTGTATTCTTTGGTATTGGTATAAAACCAGATTATTGTGGAATGGGAATTGGTAAAGAAATAATTAGTTTAAGCTTAGAAGAATGTAGAAATAAATATAGTACTAAACCTGTTGTATTAGAAGTAAGAACCTGGAATAAGAGAGCTGTAAAATGTTATGAGTCCCAAGGATTTAAAATAGTTGAGACTAAGATACAAAAAACGTATTTGGGGGATGGAGAATTTTTTGTTATGAGGTATAAATAGTTTCAAAATTAAGTGACCTATTTTTACAACTCTAAGATACTGAATATCTAACAAATTCTTTTAAGTTCATTATATATTTTTATTTCTAGGTGAAATCTGCTACTATGTATATATAGTTTTAAAGTCTAAGATAAGGAGAATTAATATGTCAAATGATATTAAATTAATAAAAAAAGAGATAAATTATTTTTTATTAATAAACTTTTTACTAATTGCTTTTATATCTATATTTTTATTTTTATCAGTATCAAAACCAAATAACAGCGAATTTATATCAAACTTTTCATTATTATTTATGTATATTCCTGCATTTTCTGCTATTGTTGTCCTAAAAAGAGTTTCTAGTTACAAGTTTAATTCAACAGTGGATAAATTTTTAAAGTTTTTTGCTATAGTTACAATTGTGAGAATAGTAATATCTATAACTGAAACATTTTTAATTGATAACAGTATTATTTCTGCAACAATAGATACATTAACATCTTTTTATCTTCTAGTTGTTGTTCTTTACAATGAATTTCAATTTGAAGTTTTAAATTTATCTTTAGGTAAAAATTTTAAAAAGGTTTTAAGTGTGATATTAATATTCTTGATAATAATTATAATTACAATTATTATTAATAATGAAAATTTATCAATTAATATTATAAATAAATTTGTTATAGCATTTCTAAATGTAATTATAAATTTATGTTTTGGTTTTAATTTATTTTTTGGAGAAGAATTTGGATGGAGATACTTTCTTCAACCTAGACTACAAAAGATTTATGGAAAAAAATTTGGTGTAATAATTTTAGGTTTTATATGGGGAATTTGGCATTTACCTCTTTGTATTACTTTGTACAGTCCCGAAACTCCATTTTATTGTGTTATTTCCCATATATCATATTGTACCTTTATAGGGATATTTTTAGGATATACTTATATGAAGACCAAAAACCTTTGGGCACCAATATTAATCCACTTAGTAAATAACAATGTTTATATTATACTTAAAGGAGGTAACGAATCTATATTTACATTAGAATCACTATTATGGAGTATTGCAATTGATGCTATATTGTTTTTACCATTCTTATTTACTAAAGAGTACAAAGCGAATAATCCTGATGAAAATTCTAACTAACTTATACATATACTTTTTCCGATATTTAATTCTTCCATTATTTTTATTATTGTATTCTCATCTTTTGAATATGATTCTATTGCTTTAAATTTTTGCTCTGATGATACCTTAGTTTTGAATATAGAAAAACCCTCTTAGCTTTAGACAGTTTTATATATTTTAATGTCTACTAAGAGGGGGCATATTTAATGATAAGAATGTCTAAGAACCTAATGTTAAATTGCTTAAGAAACTATGTATTATCTTTTCTTTCAATGAATCAATTATTGCATCAAATACATAGCTAGAATTAACAGTTTCTTGTACGTCATCTAAGGTATGTCTTCCTGTAACGACATTCTTATCAAGCAAAAGTGCTAATTCTTCAGTAGCAAAAGTACTACCCTCTATTTTATTGGATTGATAAAGGAAATGATGTTTTAATACACTATAAAGTGAGTTTTTAAGTTCTTTTATCTCAAGTAATTTATCTAAAAATGTATTGTTCATGTTATCACCCAATTATTTTAATATTTACACAGTAATTTAACCATAAACAATAGTATGTTTAAAAATATACCTACACTGCTACCTTTCTTTACACATATTTTTTGATTATTCTATTTTCAGAGATTAAGTTTATTAGTCTCTTATTAAAAATGAATAATTTTATTTTCATTAAACGACTAACTAGCCATTTTATGCGAGAAATAACTTTTTCATTAAGCAACTAATCAGTCATTTTTTATTTAATAAATGAATTCATTCATTAATGTATTTCAATAATAAATCAATTTTTCTAATTTGTCAACAATCGAATGAATAAATTCATTCGAAAAAGATATTTTACATCGCTTTTTTATTTATTAAATATCTTAAATAGATACAATATGAGTATTTGATTCTAAACTAAAAAAAGCAATTAATCTTATAAGATTAACTGCTTTAAAAATCAGAATTTTAGATTTTGATGATTAATATTTAATTATAACTCTCATTATAATGTAATTGACAATCTTTCAAATGCAGACTTTGCCTCTTCTTCTCCAGACAAGCTACCTATCACTACACCTGTACTTGAGTCCTTAACCCAAAGAACAAAGTTATTTTCTGTACCAGCTTTACCTTCAAATTCGTAAAAGAAATACTTATTTTCATCTTTCTCTTTATCTTCAAGAACTTTTACTCCTTTAGCGGTCTTTATACTTTGATACTTTTCATAACCTTCTTTTGTGGTAAATATCCCTTGTAATACTTCCTCATCATCCTTTTTTACAGTAAACTTTCCATCTTTCTGTGTCAATGAATAGCCATCTGAAGTGTCTAATTTTACCTTTATCTTATCACCAGTTTCAACCTCAAATGTATATGACATTGCAGAGCCAGAACAAGAAGTTAACATTATAGTAAATAAAAGCATTAGAAATAAAAGTTGTATCTTTTTATGTAATTTCATATTATACCCATCCCTCCATTAGAATAAATTAAAGTCTTTTTTTATTTTAAAATATACTCCCAAGCAAATACTTTATCAGTATTTACACTACTTAATAATAACTTGCAACTAAAATATAATGGTCTATAAATTAAGCCATCCGTCACCAATTTTATCTGTATCTTCAATTTTTAAAGTACAAATAAACGCATCTTTCATAAAATCAAGGAAAGATACTATATATTCTTTAATATTTTCGTTTGGCATCTCTTCATGAAAAGTATGAATAATACCAAACACTAAAAACTTAGTATCAAGAGTCACATTTGTACAATGAAATACATTTTCTCTTACACCTTGCTCTACAATTGGAATCATAACATCAACTAGTTGCTTAGCAACATTGTCTAGTCTACTTGCTCTTATCTCAGAATTTTCATTATATCTTGCTTCAAATTCATGATGCCTCATTTCGTATTCAAACATACGCTTTATAATAGTATTCAACTTGTCGATTGCAGGTAAATCTTCTGATATGGGAATTTGTATTTGCTCTACAGCTTTCATAGCATAAAATTCTGAAGTAGCAGTAAAGATTTCTGTTTTAGACTTAAAATAGCGATAACAGAGCCCTTGTGAAACATTCATTTTTTCTGCTATATCTTGAATAGTTGTATTCTCAAACCCCTTTTCAGAAAATAATTCTAAAGCAGTCTCAATTATTTCTTGTTTTCTCTCTTGAGGTTCTTTTGATATTCGTGTACGTTGTTTACTATTTATTTCTTCATGATTTATATTGCCGTCTACCATTTTTTTTGTTTTAGCCATACTAATACTCCCTTTAAATTAATCTTATATCAAGTGAATGAATTCATTATCTCGTATCTTAACTTTCTTGTCAAGATTCTAAGAATGCTAGACATAGGAATTTGTATATTATTTAGTCTGTTTACCTTACATAATATATTATGACTTTTATTTCTAAAAATTATATTACATATAAAAAAGAAACTACATTCCAGCTTTATACAGAACATAGTTTCTCTAAAAATAATCGAATTTGGATTTTAAATAACTAAAAACAAAACCTTACTTGTTTTTAATCTTCCAATTTTTATAGTAGATAATTTAGTTAATTAACTCTTAAATGTTTGTCTTCTTTAACAAATTTTCTTCTTATTAAGAAATATGCAACTATTACAACAAGTTCTATAGCTAAAAACATGCCGAAAGTAGCTATAGAATCTACACTCTCTATGCCATTTCTGAAGAAAATTAAAGCCACTCCTGCTGCTATAATACCTACAGCATTTTTTCTTACAGCATTTTGACCAAATCCATAAAAAGAAGGAAAACCTCCTTTTATCTCAATGAATGTCAAAATTAATCCAATAGCTATAAATAATACTCCTACAACTTCCATAATCATACTAGGCATTTTGCACCCTCCTTATTAGAAAATTAACTACTACTATAAAAATATTCATTATTTTTATAATTACATTATATCTACGATTAGATAATTTTGGAAGTATATCTGATATTAATTTTATATTTATTTAACTTAATTTTTTTATGATAAAAATGCACTTATTTTTATGCGAATCTTAATACATATTTTCAACTTTATAAAACCGTTCATCTTCTAATATATAAGTACACTCTGAAATTTAAATGCTATCTTCTTCAACAAATTCAAATAAATCTTCTACAGTTGTATTAAATATCTTAGCAATATCCATCGCTAATTTTAAAGAAGGATTATATCGACCATTTTCTAAATGTACGATAGTCTCACGTCTTACCCCTACTGACTTTGCAAGTTCTCCTTGTGTCATAAGGTGCTTTTCTCTATAGTATTTAATTTTTGTCTTTAGTGATACTGACACCTAATTGTATATCCCCCTTCTATCAAAATATATAAATAAAAATAACTTCAACAAAGATTGAATAAACAAAATGACTAATAAAAACATCCCTAAATTTAAATTCGATACATTTATATCCAGTGTTGCAAGGCATACAGAGATTATAACCATAGAATAAAACAATACTTTTATCGCAATCCCATTAACTCTTGATAGTATGTATTTAGATGCTTCATCGACCAAATCATCATTCTTTTGGTCATAAATCCATTGACATACTATAGCTACTACCCAAATAATTATAGGAATATACTCAATATTACTTCCTTTAAAAAAATACTTGTTTCCCAACGTTGCTCCAAGACAATAGGCAACTGCTATTGTTTCTGAAATAAGTGTTGATTTAATACCAATTTGTTGTTTAGACATATAAAATCACCCCTTAAAAAAGTTATGTATTTATAACACCTCTTGTTATAAATATATAACTTTTTGGAATAAATTTCAATGGAAATATCAATATAAATATCATTTTGCAACAAATTCTTTTATTAATTTGACCTTGGATAGAGAAACTTTGGATGTTACTCCTTGAAGAATCAAGTCTTCTATATTCACTTCATTGAATTTTGAACATAATTCTAAGTCAAATATTCTTTGCCAACTTATCTCTTTTTCAATCTGTTCATCTTCATAAATCTCTACAGCAATATCCATCAAAGGTAAATGCCATAGGTCAAAATCCGATAACAGTACATTATCTCTGCTTATTTCTATTTCAAGTAAGACACCTTTTGTACCTTTTTCTAAGTATCCACTACATCTTAAATCAGGTCTATTCAACCAAACCCATATCATACTATCATCAAATCTAGGTATTCTATTTATCATTTGAGCATACATCCATCTATATGGAATATCAAAACCTTCTACTATAAGAGAATAATTATTTAATAGATATTTATTATTCTTATTATTATTCCAAAATTTTAAAGTCTGTATAGTATAAAACTTCATATATAATACAACTCCTTTTCAATATCTTTATACTATTTGATTATACATATTTTTAAAAAATATAAATATATCTAAATATTGATTAATAGGTATATTATAAAAAAGTCTACAAAATATACATAACTTGTTTAATTTAAATTAATTTTACATAGCAAAATCATTATATTATGCATACAAGACTCAACAACATCCTCTCCATACTTTGTAATAAAATCCTCAACTTGAGTTTCTATAAATAAATCATATTCTTCCAAACTAAAAATATAGGCTGTCATTGTATGAACACATTCGTCCATCATGTCTTTAAACATAATTTAGCCCCCCATAAATAAAAAATATTAAGTAGATATAAAATATCTAATATACAATTAACTAACAACTTTAGGTATTTAACATTCATTAAAAGTCAATTACATTAATAAATATAAAAAAGTTTAATTATTATTGTAAATAGTTATGTATATTATGTGTTAATTATTAATCTTTTTATAAAATTGTTTAATGCTCTTTTAACCAGTTTTTTTGTTTCTGACAATTGTTAGTTCCTGTGACACCTCTATTTGCCACAATAAATTAAACATTATCATTTTTCTGTTAATTCAAGTGTTTTTAAATAATCTTTTCATCTTTTAACTTTATCTTCAACTTAATTTTTATAATTACTTATAATACAAATATATGTATCATATAAAATCTCTCTCTATTGATTAATTTAAAATTTATTGTTAAATACAAAATAATCAATATAATTATACTTAATATTTATTAAATTACATTATTAAATAAATATTTACTTTATTTTATATTTTAAAGTATTGTATATTTATTTAAAATATATTATTTCTACAAAAAATAATTTTTATAAACTACTTGTTATTCTTTATCAATTATACTATATTTATTATAGCGATTGCGTAACCACAGATACAAAGGAGAAAATAACAATATGATTAACTTGTATATTGATTTAATTAAAAAAGCGGAATTATTTAAAGATATGAATGAAGTTGATATTGTGAATGTTTTAAAATGTTTAAATCCAAGTATTCATAAATACAAAAAAGATGAACATATTATAAACCTTGGAGATAAAATTAGTAAAATTGGCTTGGTTGTAGAAGGTGAAGTAATTGTTCTAAAGGAAAGTATTGAGGGAAACAGTGCAATCATATCTATAATCAAATCGGGTGACATATTTGGAGGAACATTTATATTTTCTGCTCTTGATTTATGGCCTGTCACTGTCAAATCACAAAAAAATTGTACAATTTTATTTTTTGAAGGTTTTAATGTAATACCTAGATGTACAAAATCATGTTCTTGTCACACAAAAATGTTAGAAAATTTTATAAAAATACTATCAAACAAGACACTTGTACTGAATAAAAGAATTGAATATTTGTCAATAAAGAGTGTGCGTAGTAAAATTGCAACATACATACTAGAGCAATATAGTTACAAAAAAAACAATAACATAGACTTAGCATTAAATCGTAACGAACTTGCTGATTTTTTAAATATATCTAGACCTTCTCTATCAAGAGAAATATGCCGAATGAGAGATGAAGGAACAATTGATTTCCATCTATCAACGTTTAAAATAAAAAATATGGAAGCTTTAAAAAAAGATATCCTTTTCTAATAAATATAAAATCATTTAATTGGATAATATTTCAGATATACAAGTCTTATTAATTGGATAATTTTAATTATATTTGATAATAAACTTGTTTTAGTTTTGTTCAATGAAAAAGAGGCTTATCTCTATTTTGAGATAGCCTCTTTCTTGTAAGTTTACATATATTTATGTTCAAGTAATTCTAACATCTGAATATATTTATTTTGAAGTCCAACATTTTCCATATCCTTTTCAAAAGTTTCACATTCAGAGTTGATTTTGCATAAAGTTTCTTCACAAAGTTCCCTTCTTGCAAATGAATATGCAACATTATTTTCTCTATCTATGTGTCTTGATAATAAATTTGCATATGACATAGAATTAGCTAATATATCGAGCCTTGCATCCTTATTTCCATCTAAAAATTTTTTAAGTGATTCATCAAGTTCTTTTATATATAATCTTCCAAGGTCATGTTCAACAAGCATACCAAATTTAACTAGTTTTTCAGCTGGACCACCAATTTCATCAACCATTCTTGTAAACAAAAATTTTTCTTCCTTTTCATGATGGTGTTTATCTGCATAATGTTTTACAAAATCAATAATTTTGTAGAAATCATTGTAATCAACACTGTTTCCATCTAAAATATTTAAACATATGCGTCTTATAACTTTTAACATTCTTTCTATGTTTTTATGTTCTTCAATCATTAATGTGATTGCATCCAATGTATTTACACCCTCTTTATTATACTTAGATTTTTATTTCTAACATAAACATAATTTACATCTTTTTTACTTAACAACCCATTAATCCATGCATCTCTAAGAAGGTGGAAGTTGTTTATATCACCATCTACAGCCTTCCAATATTCTTCATGAATGTCAATCGAACTTCTCCATTTGACTAAATTATCATCACTTTCAATCACTTCATTTATTCTATCACATGGCATACCTTCAAGCATGTAGTCAAATATCAATTTGAAAATTTCTTGTGGTGAATATCCTTCTATATCAACATCTTCAGCTAAAGTTACTGCATTTTTATAGAATATTTCTGATATCTCATCCATGTTAATAACATTTTGATGTAATAATTTAGTAATAATATATGCCAAACGTTTTTCAACACTTATTATCCTTTCTTGAAGCCATCCATGAATATTTGAATTATCTATTTCATTTTCTAGAGAACCCACTATAGGATGTCCAAATTTCAAGTAAGACTCTTCTACAAGCAAATTACAATCAAAGCCCTTTTTTTCTGCTAGACTTAGAATTTCTTTTAAGAGTTTTTCATGCAATTGAATTTTATTGTATAACCAAAAATGAATTTTTCCTAAAAAAGCACTCATATTTATAACTCCTTAAATAAGATTTTCATTTAATGATTTAATAACTTTATCTACATCTATATCATGTACTTTACAAGCCTCTTCTATTGTTTCTGCTTGTGCAGAAGGGCATCCTACACACCCAAATCCGAAACCTGCTAGAATATCTATGCTATTAGGATATTCTCTAATTAATTCTCCTATAACCATTTGTTTTGAAATTTTCATTTTTATTTACCTCCAAACATAATTTGTATTTTCTAAATTTATTATATTATTATCTTTTTTTACATTCGGTATCCAAAGTTACAAATTTAAATTATTATGAAAAGCATTATATTAGTTATTTGTATCTAAAACTTCAATTTGTAATTCAGGTTACATAATATTTACAGTATCTATGATAGATTATAACAATAAACACTTTATATCCACTAAAAAATAATGCACAAAGTTTCCTATAAATAAAAAGGAGGTAAGACTTACATGAAGACTTTAACTAAAGAACAAAGAATAGGTGACATAGTAACACAATATCCAGAATCTGCAAGGATATTCAACAATCTAAAAATAGATTATTGTTGTCATGGTGACCAATATCTTGAAAAAGTATTGAAAGAAAAAGGAATTAATGTTTTTGAGTTTCTAGAAAATTTGAATAACAAATACAAAGAATTTTTAAATTCAAAAGAGACATACATAGATTGGAAAAATGAAAATCCATTAAAATTAATTGACAATATAATCAAACAACATCACCATTTTACCTTTAAAGAACTTGATGAAATTGACCAATTGTTGCTTAAAGTTTTTAGTGTACATTATCAACACAGTAGTACAGAATTAAAATCTGTCTATAAATTATTTTGTAACCTTAAAGCTGAATTAGAAGGACATTTAATAAAAGAAGAAGAAGAGTTATTTCCCATGATTAAAGAATATTTAGAAGAACCTTCAGTGTACTTAAGGGATGAAATAATGAAAATGATAGGTGTAATCGAATATGAACACACAGTAGCAGGCGAAATATTACAGTCTCTATATAGGGAAACCAATGGATATAATATCCCTAATTGGGGATGCACTACTTACAAATTAGTATATGACAAATTGGATAATTTAGAAAAAGATTTATTCATCCATATTCATAAAGAGAATAGTATATTATTTAAATTAATATAGACATAAATTAAAAAACATAACTTATTATACTAAATTATTGTCAGGTAATATGAATCAAATATATAGTAATATAGCTTTTTAGTATAAACAATATACATAAAAAATTTAACTATATACTTAAATACATCATTAGAATAAACCCATAAATGATTTTATATAAAAATAGTGTGATAAAATAAATAATTCATCATTGTCATACAAAATCTAAAAAGATATTTTAAGAAAATTTCCCTATTGTTGCAATTGCAACATACTAAATATAGTTATCCATATTATAATAACACTATAGTTACAACTTCAAATTTAATAAGATATTATTAACTTATTTTGGCAAGATATTATGAACTTATTTTAGGAGGTACTCATTATGGTTGAACAAATATTTAAGTTATCTGTTCCTAACAATGAAAGAGTTGTAAAAAAGGTTATTTCTCATGAAGATTTTAGTTACCTTCAAATAGTTCTTAATAAAGGTGATAAGTTGGCAAAATATCTATCTAATGCAAATACTTATATTACAGTTGTAAGAGGAACACTTTCTATAGGTTTAGGAAAACAAGAGATTCATCAATATAATGCTGGTATTCTTTTAAAAATTCCAATTAATACAAAAATAGATGTGAAAAATTTACACGATGATGTATTAGAATTAATTGTTATAAAGGTTCCAGTATCGTAGTAATGATAGTGCATTATTTTTTTGAAATTTAAAACAATTATAAAATAATTAGGAGGAAAATATATGAGTATGTTTTGTTATCAATGTCAAGAAACAGCTAAAGGTACAGGTTGTGAAATAAGAGGTGTATGTGGTAAAAGTGAGGAAGTTGCAAAATTGCAAGATTTACTCGTTTATGTTACAAAAAACATCTCTGAAATAGTAGTTAAAGGAAAAATAGACGTAAACTCTATAAATGAAATAAACCACCAAGTAATAAAAAGTCTTTTTATTACTATCACAAATGCTAATTTTGATGATAATGCAATTGAAAAACAGATTTACAAAATGATTGATTTAAGAACTGAATTAAATAAACAAGTATCTGATATTATATTAGATAATAAAATAAACTTTGAAATAAATGATAGGGTTTCAATGTTAGAACAGGCATCAAAAGTGGGTATTCTTTCAACTGAAAATGAAGATATTCGTTCTCTTAGAGAGCTGATAACTTATGGAATTAAGGGAATGGCTGCATATGCTCATCATGCTCTAAATATTGGTAGAGAAGATTTTAGTATATATGAATTTATATATGAAGCTCTTGCTGGCACTATTGATGATTCCTTAACAGCAGATGCTCTTGTGGCATTAACACTTAAGACAGGTGAATTTGGGGTAAAAGCGATGGCTCTTTTAGACGAAGCTAATACTTCAAGATATGGAAATCCAGAGATAACAACTGTTGATATTGGAGTAAGAAACAATCCTGCAATATTAATATCAGGACATGACCTTACAGACCTAGAACAATTATTAGAGCAAACAAAAGGCACAGGTGTTGATGTATATACTCATAGTGAAATGTTACCAGCTCACTATTATCCTAAATTTAAGAAATATGATAATTTTGTAGGAAATTATGGTGGAGCTTGGTGGAAACAAGTTACAGAATTTGAAACATTCAATGGTCCAATATTATTCACTACAAATTGTATTGTACCACCAAGAAGTGAAGAAGTAAAAGAAAGAATATTTACATCAGGCGCAACAGGATATCCTGGTTGTACACATATTAAAGCTGATAAAAATGGTAAAAAAGATTTTTCATCAATAATTGAGATGGCAAAAAAATGCAAACCACCAGTAGAAATTGAAACTGGTAATATTATTGGTGGATTCGCACATAATCAAGTATTTGAATTGGCAGATAAAGTTGTTGATGCAGTAAAATCAGGTGCAATAAAAAAATTCTTTGTTATGGCTGGATGCGATGGTAGAATGAAGTCTCGTGAATATTATACTGAATTTGCTGAAAAACTTCCAAAAGATACAGTTATTCTTACTGCAGGTTGTGCAAAATATCGTTACAATAAACTTAATCTTGGAGATATTGGTGGTATACCAAGAGTACTTGATGCAGGTCAATGTAATGACTCATATTCTCTTGTTGTAATAGCTTTAAAACTTAAAGAAATATTTGGACTTGAAGATGTTAATGAACTTCCAATTGCATTTAATATTGCTTGGTATGAACAAAAAGCAGTAATTGTATTGCTTGCACTACTTTACTTAGGAGTTAAAAACATCCATCTTGGACCAACATTACCAGGATTTTTATCACCTAATGTTGCAAATATTTTAGTTGATAATTTTGGTATATCAGGTATTGGTCAAGTTGATGATGACATCAAATTATTTATGGAAAGATAAATTATATTAATCATATATAAGAGCGAAGTTTCTATTCAATTTTAATTGAGATACTTCGCTCATTTTATAAACAATTATAATCTACTATTTGTAAATTATTTAAATTAATTATGTTCCTTATGAATTTTGTTAAATTAATCTATGTATAAATTACTTAGCAGAATATATATTTTAATAAAGAGATATGTATAGTTTCTTTTTATGAATGAATATCATTCATTTACTATTTAAAAAAATATTACTCATTTAATTTATTATATCTCTACTATCTCCCACTTCTCTACACCTATCTATATATATTTCTCTACTATTTACCTCATCCCTATTTCTATTTTTCTGATATGTATACTCATCTATATATCTACTTTTCTAATATCTATCCTTCTCTATATACCAATATATCTATATATTTTTCTAATATCTATCCCTCTCTATATTAATTACATTAATGCTTTTTATTTTTAGCTGTTACAATATATGAAGTATTATTTACATTCTTCCACACAATATCATTAAAATCTACAGATAACAATCCACAGATTTCTTTCTCTGAGTACATTTTTACATCTCCATTTTTACTGTATTTCATAAAGACATTCATTATATCTCTAAACAAAAATGGTTGCCAACAATCACAAATTATTAAATTCCCTTTTGATTTCAGTACTCTACTTAGTTCTGATAATACTCTATCTGGTCTAGGATAATGATGAAAAGAATCATTACAGTACACAACATCAAAAAAATCATTTTCAAAAGGAAGATACTCAGAATCTCCTAAAACTAAAGTAGCACTTTCCTTTAACTTACCTCTTGCCACTTTCAACATGTTTTCAGAAATATCAATTCCATATGCCTTCTTTTTACAGTCCTCATTTAAAATAGCTTGTAATACGGCTCCTGTTCCACACCCTAAATCTAAAATAGTGTCATATGAAATTTTTGAAAGTTCTTCAATTAATACTGGATAGAGATTTCTAGCATGTTGTCCTTTTATATCTTGGTCATAAGTATTTGCTTGATTATTAAATGCCTGTTTTGATTTTGATTTTATATCTTTCATATTCAATCCCCCTTCTTCTTGCCCATAGTATAGCACAAGGTATTTTGCATGTCAATGAATGATATTCATTCATAATTTAATTCCAATATGTTTTAATGCTAGTTTTATTTTAGTTTTATCTTTGTTTTGTTTTGGTCTTGTTCTAGTTTTATCTTTGTTTTATTCTAGCCTTATTTTAACTTTGTTTTAGTTTTATATTAAAATGACATATTTATATTTTTAATGTCAATTTGACCTTTTTAGAAAATTTATTTACCTTATCTACAACTTTAAATCTCCACTCTACAACTTTAAATCTCCACAAAAAAAGAAAGTATCATGATAAATACTCACATCTATCACAATGCCTTCTTTTACTATCTAATCAAGACTAATATACAAATCTACAAAATAGCCTCTAACCTTCTACATACTTAAATTAAACTAAATTAAAACCAATACACTTACATCATAAAACCATTATAACTATCTAAAAATACTGTTTATCTAAAAGCTATATGATAAATACAACATATCAACACACTGTAATTCCCCTTCAAAGATTGGCTCTGGATAATTATCTACAAAAAAGTTTTTGATTTTATGTGAATAAACAAAGCCAAATCTCTCATAAAATGGTATCCCACTTTCAGCTGTACCAACGATTATTGATGAATATTTTTTACTATACACATCTAAAATATGATTTATCATCTTTGATGCATAGCCCTTATTCTGAAAACACTCATATGTGGCAATATTTTTTAGCTCACAGATTTCTTTAGAAACCTCATTTACAACTGCTATACAAGTAATCTCTTCATTATCATACAAAGCATACATAGTACCTTTTTCAAGATATTTATCAATCATTTCCTCATATGGGTCAGCTAACAACAGAAGGTCAATTTGACTTTTTTTATTTTCTTTTATAGTTTTTATTTCTATCATAAGTTCTTCACCTCGTTTTATGTAGATTTTATTTTAATATGCTTCTATAATATCATACCTAGAACTCATCTTAGAAAAATTTCATTTGAGTATATGATTCCGACCTCTTGTAAGCTTTTACAATATCTTTCATATCTGTCAAAATACCATAACGTCTACATTCTTCTTTGAATAGCGTCTCACAATAATCTTTATTAGGAATACTACATAAATAGTTTAAACCATATAACCTTTGATATTTAAGCACTAGTTCTGGAGATATATTTTTTAAATGCTTATAAAAAAACTCTCTCTGACCACTACGCATTGTCACTCCATACATACAATAAATAAATTTTGCATTAGCCTTATGTGCTTTTTCTACAATTGCTCGTATTTCATCTTTATTATCAGTCAAAAATGGTAACATAGGAGTCAATAATATACCACAGAAAATTCCAGCATCATTAAGTTCTTTTACTGCTTCAAATCGCTCAGAACTTGGATTTACATTGGGTTCTATTTTCTTTGATAATTCATCATTTGCAGTGGTTATAGTTAGCTTTACAATAGCAGAGTTATTTGTTTTGATTTTCTGTAAAATTGGTATATCTCTAACTACCAAGCTACTTTTGGTATCAATGGACACTCCAAAGTGATTTTCTGAAAGTAAATTCAATGCTTGCTTAGTAATACAAAGCTCCTTTTCAAAAGGATTATATGTATCAGACATGGCACCAATACCTACCACCCCTTTTTTTCTTTTTGAACGCAATTCCTTACTTAAAATTTCTATCACATTTTCCTTATATCTAACTTGGTCAAAGTTTTCTATGTTGTATATTGTGCTACGGCTATCACAGTATATACACCCATGAGGACAACCACGATAGAGATTCATATTATAATCTATTCCAAACCATCTTGTATTTTCAAATTTAACTTTCTGTAAAATTTGTTTTGCTGGTATACTCTCAATCATTCTCTTATACCTGATTCCTTTATATAATTTTTTAATATAAAAACCATAGTAGTTTTCAGATTATCTTTTTATAAGTTATTAAACACACACTTATAATTTCCTGCTAATTTTTTGCAATGACTGCTATGTCTTACTAAAATAAAATTATACACCTAGGTCAAAATCCAGTTTACCTTGTTCGACACCATTAACAATAAGTGTAATCGAATGTACCCCTGGGTAATGTTTCCTTACACTTACATCTGCAAATGAATGCTTTTTCTTGTACAACTTCTTCTCATTTTCTTTTAATGAAACTTCTGATATTTTAAATATCTTCCGGTTCCTCTTTCCATTGGATTTCACATAATCAATCCCATATTCAAGTCTTGTTTTCGTAGCTTTTTTCGCTAAAATAGTAAATGAAAAAATCAAATTTTCTCCAATAGAAATAGGTGTTGTGTCTAATGCAAAGTCCTGAACATCTATTGAAGTAGTATCATCGTACCCAAAAAGGGCTAATACATCACGATTCCCCTTTTTTAGTAGAGTTCTGCAACCATGTTTTAAAATCCAGTTAGTGTGTTCATTTTTTCCATACCAATCCTGTGCGAGATTGATAACTAAATCTGGATGTGTTTTGGATATATCGTTTAGATTATTAGCCACACTCTTTCGTACATATAGTGATGTATCAGTCTTGAGCTGTTCCAAGATAGGTAGAATAGGTGTAGGGTCTTTTTTAAAGCTCGTTATTGCTTGTGCCCAAGGCAATTGAGGACGACAACCCTCACTTGCGAGTCTTCTAATATGTTCATTTTCATGTTTAGACCATTTATACATCTGTTCCATCATACGCTTTTCATCCTTGATGATAAATACCCTTACAGCAAACTCCGAAGACCAGTACTCAGTATTTCGTTCTAACACACTTATAGATAAATCCCAATCTGCATCGTTCTGTCCATAAACCTCAACAAAATCTGGAAGGAAAAATGCAAAAGGAAATCTTCTGACAGATTGTTCAAGAATGGAAATAGCATCCTTGTAGTTTGATGGTAAATACTTTCCTAAATTCATACTTATTTTTCTACATCTAGATTTTAACTCTAAATTATCCCACGTCTCATCTATTGTCGATTTTATAAACTCATCCACTTGAAATGGGTTATAGACTGATTGGATAGCCAATGCAACCTCATAAAGTGACTTGTGATTAAACTTATTTTTTAGTAAGTCTGGCATATAACTATTCCTCCTTCTATGTTTGATTTATTAATCATATACCACAGAACAAGACACCAGTGTGTCATATTACTAAATCTTCATCATAAAATATAAATAATCCTCACTCTTTTTATATAAATAATATTTCATTATCTTTTATACTAATTTTTATTCAATAAATTAAGCCCGATTTTCTAATTATTATCCATATTTTTTTTGGAATAGCTTTTGTCCTATGATTAAACCAGTTTTTCTAATTAATTTACATACTTTCTTTTATGCTAGATTTTATTCAATAAATTAAATCCAACTCTCTAATTATTGTCCATACTCTCTTTTAAAGAATTTATCCACGTTTCTAGTGACTGAGCTAGTACTAACTGTTGGTCCAACACTGCTTTTGCTATATCAGGTACATCCGTCTTTATACTTATGTTTTCTTCAATAGTTTTCTTTAGCTCTTGTATATTTTCTTCAATGTTTTTAAGGCATAATTTCTGTTTTTCTGATGTAAGGCTATTTAAATTTACTATAACAGCATTAAAATCTAAAAATATGTTTATTGGCTTAGAAGCCGTATCAAACATTAAATCTAAAAAATGTTCTTCTCCCAATTTAGTTAATGAATAAACTGATTTCTCTGCCATTTTACCCTTCTTCACAGATGTACTTTCAATATATCCCTTTTCTTCTAATTGAATTACTTTTTTATAAATTGATGGTGTACTTATTTTAACCCAACGTGATATTTTTCTATATTCTACTGCTTTTTGAATATCATAAGCACTCTGAGGCTCTTGCTTTACTATACCTAATACAATTAAATCTATTGTAGCCATAAAAATTCTCCTCTCATTTTCTTTCTATTGACAAATACTATAAATTATAGTACTATTTTCCATACTTACTATAATTTATAGTATTATAATTTAGAGTTAATGTCAATAGAAAAGGGGTGTTTAACATGAAAGAAAGTAACAAGAAAATTGAATTATTGGGGTCTGCTCCAATACCAAAAGCATTATTAGCTATGGGGTTACCTACTATGATAGGTATGATGATAACTGCATTGTACAATCTAGTAGATGGGTACTTTGTAGGTGGACTTGGAACCAGTCAGATGGGTGCTATATCTGTTGCATTTCCATTAGGTCAGCTTGTTGTTGGATTAGGTCTATTGTTTGGAAATGGAGCTGCTTCATACATTGCAAGACTTTTAGGTCATGGTGATAATGAAAAGGCAGGTAAAGTAGCTAGTACATCTATTTACAGTAGCATTATAGTAGGTGCATTAGTCATTATTGTTATTATAATTTTTCTAAATCCTGTTTTAAAATTATTAGGAGCTACAAAAAGTATCATGCCTTATGCAGTATCTTATGCAAGTATTTATATAGTATCCTCTATTTTCAATGTATTCAATGTCACTATGACTAATATTGTCACAAGTGAAGGAGCTGCTAAAACAAGTATGTGTGCAATGTTATCAGGTGCATTGCTTAATATGATTTTAGACCCTATATTCATTTATATTTTTGATATGGGGGTAAGGGGTGCCGCTATTGCAACAGCTATCTCTCAGATAGTTTCAACACTCGTTTATATACGATATATTTTCAGCAAGAAAAGTATGTTTAGTTTTAGAATTAATGAATGTTGTTTTTCAAAAGATGTCATGTCAGAAATTTTGAAGATTGGTATCCCTACCTTGATATTTCAATTATTAACTAGTCTTGCTATCACATTAACTAATATGGAGGCCGCAAAATATGGTGATTTTGCTATAGCTGGTATGGGTGCAGTGACACGAATAATGTCTTTAGGTAGTCTTATAGTATTTGGCTTTATAAAAGGATTTCAACCAATTGCTGGCTATAATTTTGGTTCAAAGAACTACGATAGATTGCATAGTGCAATAAAAACATCCATACTATGGACTACAGTATTTTGTGTAGTGCTTGGTCTTGTAATGATAATCTTCCCAAAGGTTATAATCTCACAATTTACAAGTGGTGATATGCTATTGATTGAATGTGGAAGTAAGTCACTTAGAGCAAATGGACTTTCATTTATGTTATTTGGTTTTTATACAGTGTATTCTACATTATTCCTTGCACTAGGAAAAGCAAAGGAAGGTGGATTTTTAGGTATGTGTAGACAGGGTGTGTGTTTTATTCCTATAATTTTGATTCTTCCTGTATTTTATGGATTAAATGGTATTTTATATGCACAGCCAATAGCTGATTTGGTGGCTGCAATAATTGCAGGTTTCATGGCAATCAAGCTACATAAAGAGCTTAAGTTTTTAAAAACAAACTCTATCTTTTAAAATATATATAAATTTTAAATCTATTTTTAATATCTATTGTGTAGATTCTTCATATATGTCCTTTTATCAAATAGTTATCGTGTAGATTCTTCATATATATTTTTATTCAATAAATAAAACTATTGTATATCTTTCGTAAGCTCAAAGAATTATACAGTAAGTACACTATCAAATAGTTCTTTCTGCTTACTAGATATACCTAAATTCATGTATTTATCACTTCATATAATAACTGCAATCTATAAATATATTAATACTCTCCTTTATATAATTTACTCATTAATAGGCAAGAATATAGGTATTATCATATTTTTTCTACACAAATCATACTATTAATATCCACTTAAACAATCCTACTAATAAACTACTTGTTATTTTATTAATTCACTTGTATCATGGGATTATAAGATTTTAAGAAAGGAGCGCTTACATGATTTCACAAAATGATATTGATATACTTACACACAGTTTGCCTTTTTGGGATAAACTCACTGACCCACAAAAAGAGCTACTAATTACCTCAGCAGATATCTCCCATTATAAAAAAGGAAATCCCATACACTGTGGCGATAGTGACTGTATTGGGGTTTTAATCATAAAAACTGGAACAATACGTACTTACATACTTTCAGATGAAGGTCGTGAGGTTACACTCTTCCGCCTTGATAATGGTGATGTATGTATCTTATCAGCTTCATGTATTCTGAAAACAATAACTTTTGATGTATATGTAAATGCTGAAACGGATTGTGATATTATACAAATTAGTTCCTCTGTTTTTTCAAAGTTGTCTACTGAAAATATCCATGTAGAATTATTTTCATATAAATTAGCTACTGAACGTTTTTCTGATGTTATGTGGGCAATGCAACAAATTCTTTTTATGAGTTTTGATAAGCGTTTGGCATCTTTTTTAATTGATGAAATAGCTAAGGATAATAGTACTACTATAAAGATGACTCATGAGCAAATTGCTAAGTATATGGGTAGTGCCAGAGAAGTTGTGTCTAGAATGTTAAAATATTTTGCTAGTGAAGGTATTGTGTCTTTATCTCGTGGTGGGATAAAAGTATTGGATAAGGATAAGCTTCGTTCTTTGACATTATAAGTACAAGAGATTCTTTTTTAGAATGTCATAAAGAATTAATAATTGATTTTAAAATACTTTCAATATAAAAAGTATTTCTATATGGTATTAGTTATATCTACTTAATAGTTGTATATACTAGAAACTTTCCCATCCTAATTTCTAATAATTGCTAAATAATATATTTAAATAATTATTGTACATTTTAACATAAATATAAACATGCTTAGTTGCAAGTAATTCTAAGTTCATACAAACTTACTTGCAACCAAGTCTCTTATTCATTTTTTTATTCTTTCACTTGCAACATCATAGACTAAACCATCTTCCCTAAATGATATAACTTATTATCTTCATTACATTATTCAAAATCTACCTCAATATTTTCAAGGTCTTTTTCGCTGATATTTAAATCTGCACAAAACCTCTTTCTATACAGATTTACTCTTTGCCTTACATATCATCTGAGTCATAGTCCCCATAGGACAATAAACACACCATGAACGAGGCTTAAACAATACCATTGTAATCAATCCAAGTACAGTCGATGTAAGCATAACACTATAAAAACCAAAAGCAAACTGTACCATCCAAGGTGAAACTAAAGTTCCATGATACGCCCACTGCCAAGGCATTTTTATAGTCCATAGCAAAGTCACTACCTCTTTAAGACTTCTACTCCCTTCAAATACTAAATAAGTTGAGAAAAGCATATTAATAAACATCACCATAAAAAACGTCAAAAACCCATATCTAAACCACTTACTTCTAATAAATCTAGGAATATCTTTATTTCTTGACAGATTTAATTTATTTCCAAGCAGATTAAACAGTTGCCCTCTTCCACAATACTTATTACAATAGGCCTTATTCCCCTTGATAATAGAAATAATTAGTGGTACAAAGAAGCAAATTAATCCAATCCAAGCAAAAATAATATTTACAAATCCTAATATTAAATATATTGAGGAAAAAATCCATAAATAGTCATACCAATGTTTTTTATTATTCATGACACTTACCTTCTTCCTCTTTTAATATTGTTATAATCTCAATCACAGATGCTGGACATATCTTTTCACAAATACCACATCCAACACATAAATCTCTATCAATTTTTGCACTAATACCCTGTGGAACTGAGATTGCCCCTCTTGGGCATACTTTTATACAGCTTCCACAAGCTACGCACTCATTTTCTAAAATATTTGCATACTTCTTTTTTTTGTTAGACATAATAACCTCCCTATATTATTAATCTATAAGAATTATATCAATATATTTGCTTTTTATCTGTGACTTAATCACATAAAATATCAATATTAAAATTGTACTCTATCTATGGAAGAAATTTAATTAATAACGAACCTATCTATTAGTTTCTAATCTTACACACATTTTTACTCTATTACTCACAATCTCACCTATCTATTACTTATAACTTTATACACATTCCTACTCTATTATTCACAGCTTAGACCTGTCTATGCTCGTAATTTTATACACATATTTCTTTATTAATCACACATCATACTCTTATACAAACTTTAACTACACATGCACATTTACCTTATTAGTATAGTTTAATACCTTAAAATCTTGCATATTCTTAACTATACATCCCATTTTACCTTACTAATTATAATTCATTCCTTTACATGCTCATAATCTTATACACAGTTTTACCTTGTTCGCCACACATTTAACCCAAGTATAACTCCAACTTTATTCACAAAATCATGTTATTAATCACACTTAGATTCCTCTATATCCTTAAACTTATACACATTCTTAATCTATTAATCACAATTTAACCCCAACTACATTAACCTATATTCTATAAACACCTCAAAATTGCCTTCTCCAAATCAGCTCTGTTTTTTTCTTACAATATACCTGACATTAATAACACTCATATCGAACATTCTTGCTAACTCCATATAATTTTTTCCATTAAACAATTTAATCATAAGCTCATTTCTAGCATCTTTTAAAGCACCTTCCATTGTCTTAATATAAAAATAGGTTCCCCCGCTTTTTTGACACAACTTAAGATATTCCAGCAAACTATACTTATGTAACTCCTTTGGAATACTCACTTCTATCTTGTGTTCTTCAAGTAATTCTATAATTTTCTCTAATTCTAGCATATTTTCACCTCATATTTTATATTATATTTCCTGTTTCTTACCTTTCAATAAGCTTATTATAGCTATCCTACTCACCTAATACTTTAGCTCCTGAAAATGCAACTTATCCCCAAAATAGCAAAAGTGCTTATGCTTGGTCTGTCCATCTCTACACTTTGCAACGATTAAATCAACCATCTTAATTCCCCTGTACTCTGATTCCCTAACTGCTTCCTCACTTTCTCCTATATCTTTAACTGCTTCTTCATAATCACTCCCTTTTAATTGATGTATATAAACCACATTGTTGCTATCGTGGTAAATAGCCTTACTATCCCTCATGGGTCTATCTCCATAAGGTCTTGAATCTTTCATTTCATCATTTAACTGACTTAATTGAATTATTGGTATATCAAAATCCAAAGTCATATTTTTAAGCTCTCTAGAAAATGTAGCTACTTCTCTTTCCCTTTTATCCATACTTTTCTGAGATGTAAGTAGTTGCACATAATCCACTATTAATAAATCTGGCTTTACCTGCCTTATCCTCTTTCTAATTGAACTAATTGTATCTATCTTGTCATTTATGTAAATTAAGTTATTCTCACTCAAATCGCCTATTGCACTTACAATAAGCTTCCAATCATTTTCACTTATCTCTTTAGACTTCATATTTCTTGTACTTACACCTGTCATCCTACATATATTTCTCATAAACACTTGCTCACTAGTCATCTCTCTACTTATAAATAAAGTCTTTTTTCCTTGCTTAACTGAGTTTAACATTATTTGAAGTGCCAAAGCAGTCTTTCCAACCCCAGACTTAGCTGCTATTGTAGTCAGTTCCCCTTTAAAAAGACCACCTATAGTTGCATCAAGTAACTTTATACCAAATTTAAAACCAACTTCTTTATCATTTTCCAAGAAATCTAGTACCTTTTCTGCAATACTATTTACATCATCATTTTCATGAGTATCTCTGTCTAAAATTTCTTTTATATTATTTTCAAACTTGTATATACAGGTGTCGATATTTTCTCCAAGGTTTAGACTTTGTAAAAGTCTTTGACAGTTTTGATTTATACTTCTTCTAGCTAAATTTTCTTTTAAAATCTTAATATGGCTATCAATCCCAAAATTCTGCCCCCAAGTGATTAGACTAGTTAAGCTACTCGTTTTTATCGCTAGAGATTTTCTATCTATCCTAGACTTTACAGTAGCTACATCAATCACTATGTTTTCTTTTTTAAGCTCTTTCATAATTTTAAATATCTCAAGACATGTATTTTCCATAAACATGTCCTCACTTAATTCATCTAACTTATAGTTTAATTTATTGTCTAAAAGAATTGTGCCTAAAATAGATTTTTCTATTTCAACATCTGATTTACCCATATAAATTAATCTCACTTTCTTCATAAGTTTTTTATATTTTAATTTTTAAGTGCATTATCGGTTATAAATACATTATTCATTATGATATGATATGTTGTTTGTTATGAATATATTGTTAGTTACAATACTATTGGCTATGAATACATTATTAGAATAAAAATACATTGCTAGTTATAGATACATTACTAATTATGACGTGATACACTGTTTATTATGAATACATTGTCAGTTACAATATGATTATTAGTTATAATACGACAATTAGCTACGAATACATTATTATACTAATTAAATTTCACATATAGGATTCCAGTATCTTACATTCTCATGTTTTTTTCTCTCACGACTACTATTGTCATATGTTGTATAGTTAGAATGTCCATAATTACAGTTGTGATGACTATTACCCTCTTTACACTGATAAACATTGTTTTGACTTTTTATAGATATGTTTTCATTCACATATGATTCAAATTTATAGCTAAATAAAGTCTCTGGTCTTATATACATTTCCATTATGGTATTCTTCCACTTAGCTACTTTTACCTCAATAACTCTGTAGAAATCTTCTAAGACATAACCTTCCTTTAGCCTTTCATTGATAAGTTTTATACTTATTGGAGAATTGATTTTAAAATTCTTTCCTGATTTTTTGTTTAGCATGTTTATAATGTTTTGTTGTATATTTTTTTTATTAAATTTATTTAAAGATTCTTTTTTACTTGTTACAGATTTAGTTTCTTTTTGTATATTATGAATGCGATTAAAGGAATTATTTTTACTTGTGATACCTATATCACTGGATATTTTGCTATTGCTGGATTTTATGACATTTTTAACTTGATTATTTTCTATACTATTATTAACTCTTTTATATATGTCATTGTACGTATCGTTAAGGTTTAGATTTATTGGTTTTGATAGTAGATTAGAGTTGTTCTCTTTTGATTTTTTTATATTAAAGGATTCATTGATATAGTTTTTGATAGTGTTAATATTAGAAATGGATTTATTAATTATAGTGTCTTTGCTATGGAAATTATCACGACTATACTCTGTATCGTTAGACAAATCCTTATTATCTTTATACTCAAGCTCTACATTCACGCCACTATTAAAGGATTCCTCTTTATCATCATAATCAAATTCTATATCACTATCAACTAAATCCCCATTAACATCACCTTCCATGTGAGTGTTTTCAGATAAGTTTCCATTAAATTCTACACTTACATAACTATATATAGAATGGTTTTTACCTTTTACACCTTTAGATACCAACCTTATTATTCCTAAATCCAAAAACTCTCTTACAAGCCTACTTATAGTAGAAATAGACAGATGTAAGTCTGTAGCAGTTCTTCTCACTGTCATATAAAATTGACCCATTGGTAAAGTACCTTGAAACCTTTGTATATTTTCTTTTCTCATTATATAGTGATTAAATCTTATTTTGTTAATATCATTCTTTATATCAAAACCCAATACTGCTGAATTCAATTTGTAAAATCCATTACTCATCTCTATTTCCCCCATTTCTATTAATAAGTGCTTGTAACAAGTTAATTATTATTTTTATATAAATAACACAATAGTTTAAATATAAATATATATTTTTTTTAATTACATAACTTATTCCTTAAAATATCTATTTATATCCTTAAAAATACAAATATATTATGTCATATTAATTTATATTTTTTTATTTATATGGCTTATTTACTGTTTTTTCCCCTTTGTACAAGCAATTGTATCATTTTATCTATTTTTTAGCCAACAAATATTTTCGACTATTTTCTTTACATTCTCAATATATCTCCAGTATCTAACAAATTCTTTTATAGAATATACAATGTATTTAAATTAAAAAGCAGTAATTTTAGTTTTTTTGTCTAAAAAAATTTTGCAAAATGTTTTTTCTGTCTTTTATCTTTAGACTTTATGAGACATTTTGTATTATATTTTATATTCCATTTTCATTTAATATTCGCTTAAGATTACTTACACACATATTATACTTAATAGCCAACTCGTTGTAATTTACTCCATTAAACTGTTTTACTATCTCCCTATCTCTTGCATATCTAAAAAGCCCCTTACATGTTGGTATATAGGTGTTTGTCCCTCCATACAACTTAGCAATCTCTATGAACTTATCAATCCCCACTATTTCTATCATTGCATGAAACTGAACTGGTATATCCTCTAATTTTATTTTCATAAACTACATTCCCCCTTAAAATATTTTTTATAGCCTTAACAAAGTTTTTATTCAGTATATTATTAAATCAATTAACTTTATTGATTTTCAATCAGCTCTATTGACTCAATCAGTTCTATTAAATCAATTAACTTTGTTGATTTTCAATCAACCCTATTGACTCAATTAACACTATTTACCAAAAAAAATGCTTATTAATTTGACACTTTCATTAGCTCCAGTATAAATCTTCTTAATATAATAACTTTATTTATCTGAACAAAAAATTTACTCCTTTTAATAAACTTAATAAAATTTTTCATAACATAATAACTTTGTTGGCTTTAATAAAGATTTTAATGGTTTAAAAGTAAAATGTTAATATTGGACTTTTAACTTTTTTATTTACAGATTAAATTTAATAATTTTTTAAACACTCCCTAATCTTTGAGTATTTAATTTTAGACACACACAATTTCAAACAGCAATAGCTCAAAATCCTAGAAAAACACACAAATACCACATCAAAAATATTGAAAATAAGTCTTCAAATATAACATATAAATTAAATAAATATACCTACATCAAAATTTTTCCAATAAAAATTTACACAAATAATCTTAAGAAATTACTGTTTAACTCCGATATTATCTTAGATGATAGTATTATAGTTACCAAAGAAAGTCGACAAATCTTTGAAATTAAATTTTTAGGAGGTAATTTTATGGCAGTTGTTTCAACAAAAAATTTATCTAGTATAAAATTAAAATTGGATGCTGGTTTTGATGATAAGGGTAAGGCGGTTATTAAAAGTAAGTCATTTGCAAATGTAAAGGCAGAAGCATTAGATGATGATGTTTATACTGTTGCAGAAGCAATAGCAGGGCTTCAAGAAAACCCTATTGTAGATATTTTAAAATTAGACAGTACATCATTATCTAAATAATATCTTTTAAATATACCAACAACAATTAAAATCAACCACTAATAGTAACAATTAAAAATATAAATTATTATAACGGAGGTAACTGTATGGAGATTAAGAAAAAATTAGTCATGAGTTTTAAAAATATAAAGGATAAGCAAGTTTCTTTTTCTATAGAAAATCCAAAAGATAACTTAACTGAAGAAGATATAAAATCTGTTATGGATTTAATAATATCTAAAAATATTTTTTCAGTTGGAGGATTCGACCTTGCTTCTGCTGTTGAAGCTAAGGTTGTAGAAACAAATACCACTCCTTATGACTTAGTTATAGAATAGGAGGTTAATTTCATGGACGATAGTTTACAGCTGTTAATAACAAATGTTGGTTTCCCTATAGCCCTATCCATGTATTTATTGGTTAGAATTGAAGGTAAATTAAATACTTTATCAAACAGTATTGATACACTATCCAAAAATATTTTGGTATTTAAGAAATAATTTTGACAATATATAAAATCATAAAATAGGTCCATTTGTAAAATAATTAGATATATTCTATGAAAAATACTATGATATTTGGAAAAATAATCCAAATATCTATAGTATTTTTTTGAATTTTGCAACCTCAAATTTGAATTTCACTATTTTGTTTTTGAATTTCACTATACTCAATTTGAAATTCAGAACGCATCTAGTTGGACTCAATAAGATATAATGCTATTCTAATGACAGTAATAAAATGAGGTGATGATTAATGAAAATACATGTCGAACAAGCTACTAATTGCGATGATATTGAGATAACTATAAAATGCTCTACCTTAGATAATAACATCGAGAAAATAATTTCATTATTAAGTACACCACTACTTGATATAAAAGGGAAAAAATCAGGAGAGATTTATAAACTTAATGTCTGTGATATTTTATATTTTGAGACAGTAGGAAACAAGACATTTGCTTATTATGAGGACGATGTGTTTGAAATTGATTTAAAGATATATAAATTATCAAAATTATTAGTTAATACGTCCTTCTCACGAATATCTAAATCCATGATTTTAAATAGGGACTACATAGAAAGCATAAAAATAATATCACATAATCGTATGCAAGCCACTTTAACAAATAATGAAAAGGTTATTATTAATCGCCGTTACATAAAAAATATTAGAGAAAAGCTAAACATTTAATAAATCTTAAAGTATTTTATTAATATAACTAATTTTATATTTTTGACCTATATTATAATCAAAACAGTACAACATATTTGGTCAGTGTTAAATGCTAACTAATCATATTTAGTGTAGAAACAATTAGCAAAAATATAAGAAATAATATATTATCATAACTGAGAGTTGCTACTAGATTATACCTTATTGCAAAAAAATCAACTAATACAAATTAAAACGCTCTTATAAAATGAAAGGATAGTGAAAAGATGCAAATATATAATACCCCTTTTAATACAAATAAACACTTAAGCTATTTTTTTACATTTACTTTATTATTAAATTGGATATTCAGTCTTACACCTGTACTGCTCGGGATTACTGGTACTATACTTGGAGAACTTATTTTTTATCTTGGATATACATCACCAGCTATTGTAGGTCTATTTTTTATCTCTACCATATATCCAGATAATGCAAAAAAAGATTTTTCTTATAGAGTTTTTAGCTTTAAAGAAATGGGCATAAAATGGCCATTATTTACAATACTATTCTTTGCCTCAATCTTTATAGTTTCTTTAATAATAGGTAATCATTTTAATGAGAAAACTTCTAATATAAATTTGATGCATATGGCAATATATGAACCTTCTAAAATTGCATTCATGCTATTATCAAGTTTTATATTAAGTATACTTAGTCAAGAAGCAGGATGGAGAGGATACTGTATTGACAAACTCTTAGTAAGATTTGGATTTACAACTTCTTCAATTATTTTAGGAATTATTTGTGGAATTTGGTATATAGGGTCTTATTTTACTTTTGGTCAAATACCCTATAATCTAGCACAATATTCTTTATTTAATGCAGTTTTATTTATACCAAACATTGTACTTTTAACCTTTATAATTAATTTTGTGTATATAAATACCAATAGAAGCATTTTAGCAGCTGGATTTGTCCATATGATGTACAATTTTTTTAATATCCAATTGTTATCTCAATACTCTATTAAATTATGTGTAATCTCTCAATATGTACAAATAGTATTTGGACTAGTATTTGTTGTATACATACTTTATTCTAATAAATTTAAACAAAAAGTAGATTCTGAAATTGAACAGATAAAGTCAAATGATTTTGAATTTGAGCTAGATTTGCAACCTTAACGTATTTTCCTAAATGCTTGAAGTATATAAAAACAAAATATATACTGATTATAAGTGAAAAGGAGGTCGCATTTTCATGTTTAAAATTGGAGAAGTTTCAAAATTGACACAGATATCTATTCGTATGTTACGTTATTATGATGAACTTGGTATTTTAAAACCAGCAGAAATAGATAAATATACAGGTTATCGCCTATACTCAGTTGAACAGATTTCAACTTTGCAAAAAATCGTCTTATTAAGAGATTCAAAGTTTAGTGTTGCAGAAATATCAAATATATTACATAACTGGGATGATGAATTTGTAATTCAGGAATTAAATCGAAAAAAGAATGAAATACAAAAGGAAATACAACAAGAGAAACAGAGAATAAATAAAATTGATAAATTTATAGAAGCCTTAAAATGTGATAAAGATGAGATTCGTCATAATGTTGTCTTTAAGAAAATTCCAAGTTATAAAATCATATCTCTTAGAGAAATAATACCAGACTACTTCTATGAAGGTATCCTCTGGAAAAAGTTATCTGATTTTATTAATGAGGAACATATAGAAGTATCACGTCAATCCAACAATAATATAGCGTTTTATCATGATGAAGAGCTTACAGGTAATGGCGTAGATGTTGAGGTTGGAATGGTCGTAAAGAAGTTTGGAAAGAATAAGTCCAAATTTACATATCGCGAGACAGAAGAAGTTGATATAATGGCATGCACCATGGTATATGGACCATATGAAAATATAGCTGGTGCATATGAATCCTTTTGTTATTGGTTGGATAAGAATAGTGATTATAAGATGTCAGGTGTAAATAGACAGCTTGGTCATAAAGGTGAGCATAATGAATCAAATCCTGAGAATTATCTTACAGAAGTTCAAATCCCCCTTATAAAGGTCTAAGCACCCATTGACATCCCAAAATTTTCATGATAGTATCTAAACGTGTATTAAACACGTTTAATTTTTTTATAGGGAAATTTTTGAGGGGAAAATTATGAGAACAGATTCTACAAAAGAACAGCTAATTAATGCCACAATCCAGTTATTATCTTCGCATAAAGATATTTCAAGCATTACAGCTAGAGAAATTGTAGCTAAGGCAAATGTCAATTTAGCTATGATTAACTATTGTTTTAAATCTAAAGAAGCATTAGTTAATACTGCTATTAAAAAGTTTTTAAAGTGTCATATGGATGAGTATAAAGCCTCACATGATATTAAAGATTTAGTGCCTAAACAGCAGTTACGAGAAATAATAATTGCATTTTTTGAATTTATAGACGCACATAGTCAATTTATAAGAGTTTCTGTACCCTACATATTGGTACAAGAGGAAATTATTTATCCATTCGAGATACTTCCTTTAGTTAAAGCTCATTATGAAAATCAGAACAATAAAAAAATTGAGGCTGAATACAGAACTATTGCTTATCAAATAACTTCATTTATTCAGTTGCTTTGCCTTCGTTCTGATGCTTTTTTTAAGTATAGTGGTATTGATATTATGAATGTTGAACAAAGGAATAGTCTAATAGATTTTCAGTTAGATTTACTTCTAGTAGATACTATAAAATAATGATATATTAGCTTTTTTGCTGTATAGCCCTGGTAATGGTTGAAAATATTCTCATTGACTAAAAGATATTTACATTAAATAGGGAGGGAGTTTTAATGTTTTTTACATTTATAGGAGTAATATCAGCAATTTTATTATTGTTCACAATTATATGTGGTTTATGGATAAAACTTAATAACCGTAATAATGACTCAAATTCTCACTTTACTTTTTCGATACTTTCAATTGTTTTTTCATTGTTGATTGTAGTATCTTTTTTGGTAAGAAATTAATGTCTTTATTATAATAATTTACGATGATATGGAGATTATTTGACTATCTTAAAAGTGTTTCTATCGCTTTTTAGGATATTTTTAAATCTCTATTTATATTTTCTATAGGCTCATTATGATTTTTATATTAGTAGTTCTTTTATACTTTTAACACCAAACTTTAAATTTTTTAGCAATTTATTTGGTTTAATACTATAGTATCCCTTTCCAATTCTATAACATTTATATTTTTTAAAATCTTTTCTAAATACTACTTCACTACTCCATGACCCCTTTTCTCAATATATTATCTTACTCTACCATGATAATCGATACCTATAAACACACTTATAAACTTTCTCACTATCGCTACTCAACATAACCATAAACTATACTACCTCTAACACTTTGAACCTCCCATGACTGAAATCACATAGTTCCTACTTCATAGAATTTTGCATAATCAATAATACATTTTCAAGTATTACAAAAAAACATCCAATTCTTACAATAGGGCTGGTATTTCTCTACCCCTTTAAAATGCTATCATTGACTTACAAGATAAATGAAAGCGAGGATGGTATATATGCTTAAAGTAAACCACTTATGTAAATCATACAAAACAGGTAATAAAACATATCCAGTATTAAAAAATATTTCTTTTGAAATCAACAAAGGTGAATTTGTAGCAATTATGGGTTCATCAGGAAGTGGAAAAACCACTCTCCTAAATTGTATCTCATGCTTTATTCCAATTGACGATGGCGAAATAACTCTTGGAAACAATAATATAAAAAATTTACAAGAAAAAGAACTTTCTGAAGTTAGAAACCAACAATTAGGATTTGTATTCCAAGACTTCATGCTATTTGATGGTCTTAGCGTCTTTGAAAATATATGTGTTCCACAAATTATCAAAGGTGGTCAAGTCTTACAAATGGAAAACCGTGCCATTAGTCTATGCGAACTATTCGATATTGAACATATTAGAAAAAAATACCCCGCTGAAATATCTGGTGGAGAAAAGCAACGTACAGCAGTAGCAAGAGCACTTATGAACAACCCTGACTTAATATTAGCAGATGAGCCAACTGGTAACCTTGATAGTAAGTCTTGTCGTACAGTTATTGATTCGTTTCTAAAAGCAAAACAGGAGTTAGATGCTACTATACTTATGGTTACACACGATAGCTTTGCAGCAAGCTTCTGCGACCGTGTTATTGTCCTTAAAGATGGAACAGTTTATAAGGAGGTTGTAAAATCAAATTCAAGACGTGAATTTCTAGATGAATTACTAGAACTTTTAAAAGAAATGGGAGGCGCTCAAGATGACAATTAATAAGTTATATGGAAAACTTCGAGCCTACAATTGGAAGAACTATACTACCCTATTCTTTTGTATAATACTTTCTGTAGTACTAGTTACTTCATATGCTCTAATTTATTTTAGCCCAACAGTACAAAATATCCTCCCAACTGGTGGAGATAGTAGAAAACAAGCTACAATGATATTCTCAGTTGCTATATTAGGATGTGCTGTCTTTACTACATATGCTTCTTCCCTATTTTTAAAATTTAAAAGTAAAGAAATTGGTATTTTCATGGCTCTAGGAGCAGATAAGAAAAAATTAAAAAAACTTCTATTCTCAGAAATATTGTTGATTTCTATAATATGCTGTTTTTTAGGTCTTTTATTGAGTGTACCTGTCTCTTTTGGAATCTGGAAGATATTCCAATTAGTGATTATTGACACTAGAGAAATGACATATCATTTTGGGACTCAAGGATTCATATATGGATTTATATTCTGTATATTTGTGACATTTTGTATATTTATGCTTTCATCAAAATTTATCAATCGTACAAATATAATTGATATACTAAATGACCAGAGAATATCTGAACCAATACAGGATGTAAAGCAATGGTATGGTATATTAGGTATGATTTTTGTTATACTAGGTATTATTTTGGGTTATATTGTACCTTCAATAGTTATAGATAAATTAAATTATGTATTACCATCTATATGGAGTATTACCTACCTATTCTCTGCTATTGGAATCTACATGGTTATGACATATATAGTAGTACATGCAAAAAGAGGAAAACATCCTGAGAAATACTACAAAAATATCATATCAACTAGTATGATGAGATTTATGGGAAGACAGACAGTAAAAAATATGTGTGTTATTTCATTTTTAATTGCAGGAGCATTATTTGCTATATTCTATATTCCTAATATGGTCACAGGAATTTATGATAATATTAAAAACAACCCTATCGATTACACTTTTACCTACAATCAAAGAGATAAACAGGTATCAAAAAAAGATATTGAACAATTAGCAGATAAATACAATATAGATATTCACAACTATATGGAACTTCCTTCTATTGAATTGATTGTTGATGGTGTGGAGTCAACACGTCATAAAAATGGAACTATTGACAATGTATACCTGAAAAAAAGTTCCTATGACATGTTCTTTAATTCTAAAGATTTTTCTAAATTAATTGGAAAACCAATAAATATAAAAAATGGTGAATATCTTGCTGTTGTAAATAAAGAGAATGAAAATCAAGACTACGATTATACCAAATTTATATCAAGTCCAGTAACAGAAAAAGAAATGCCTTTTAGACATGCTGGAAATCTAATCTTTAATGGCTCCTTTTTTCAAAACAAAAGTATGAATGTTTATGTTCTTAATGAAAATGATTATAAAGCATTTACTAAAGATTTATCTATAAAAAATTACAATAATTCTGTACTATTTAATGTAGATAATTCTAAAGATACTTATGCTTTTGCTAATGATTTAAAGGCAGAGATTATAAAAAGAACATCTAAAGAACTGGGTATGTTTACTGGTTATGATGAGTATGTAAAAAAACGTTATGAATCAACTGGAGAAAAGTATTTTATGGATGAGAGATATACAAGTGGAGAAGGACCTCTAAAATTAGAACCAGACAATAATCAACTGTACCTTAATTGGAAATACTATCCCAACTTTAAAATTTTACAAAGCCAAGATATGATAAAAAATATGGCAGTCTTTTTAATGTTATTTATATATGTGGCAATCATCTGTTTCGCAGCAGTTGGAATCATTGCATATACAAGAGGTGTCACTATAGCTATGAATCATAAGCAAGTTTTTATGGACTTAAGTCGATTAGGAGCTAATAACGACTATATAAAATTCTGTATTAAAAATCAATTAAAGAAAGTATTTTCATACCCTCTTATTGTAGGAAGTTTTGTAATCTATCTATTTAATTTTATGATTATGATTAACAATGATAGTAGAATTGTCAACAGCGAGGTGTATGCTCTTTTGATAAACTTAGGTCTTATAGGGATTTGTGGTATCTATATGTACCTTGTATATCTGTTAACTTATAAGAAATTCAAAAATATTATTGGGATTTCAAAGTAAGAAAAACCATTGGAATCTCAAAATAAGTTTAATAAAATAGTTTTAGGTATCATCTATACTGATATAGAAAACTTATTTTGCTACTTGGATATATTTGTTATCTCATTATATATATCTAGGTAGCAAGATATATTATATACTTAATTATATAAACATAAAACTTGAAAGGAGATTACACATTGATTTCGATTTGTATTTGTGATGATGAAAAACAACAAAGAAATATGTTAAATAAAATCATTACAAGGGAAATGGATTTGTGGGGTCACCCATGCCAAATAAAAGAGTATTCAAATGGTGAAAGCCTAATATACAACCTAGAGCAAGAAAGCTATTATATGGATATTATTTTTTTAGATATTGAACTTGGAGAAAGCAATGGTGTTGATATAGCAAAGACTATACGAAGATACTCAGAAGATACTATAATTATCTTTGTCACAGGTTTTTCTGATTATGTGTTTCATGGGTATGATGTAGGTGCTTTGAACTATATCTTAAAGCCTTACAAAAGTGAAAAAATATCTGAGGTACTAAAAGAGGCACTAAAAAAATTAGAACAATGGAAAGAAAACTTTATTACAGTTCAAATTGGAACTAACCTTTGTAAAATCAATATGAAAGACATTATCTACTTTAAAAGTGAGCTAAGAAAATTGACTGTAGTGACCTCTGATAGAACTTTAGAATATTATGGGAAGTTAAATGATATGGAAACTGTTCTTCCATCTAACTTTGTACGCACACATCAAAGGTATATTGTTAATCTAAACCATGTAGATAGTGTAAATCAAACTTATGCTAAAGTTCATAATGAAAAAATTCCTATAAGCCGTCAAAAGTATCAAGAAGTTGTAGGAAAGTTTACAAGGTATATATTGGAAACTTAATTTTAAAAAGGATATTAAAGACTTAAACTCAAGAATGAGTTAGAATCTTTATTTTTAAAGATATATTAAAAATTTAAATTCAAGATAATATATTAAAATCTTAGTTTTAAAATACATATTAGAATACGATTTTTTAGAAAGGTATCTTAGATGAACTCTTATTCTTTACTTAATAATGGCACAACTTTTATCATCGTTTTAATTAATATTTACATAGCTTTTTTTCTTTATAAGTTGACTTCTTATTTTATAGACTTTAGAAACCATTGGATTTTTAAAGTCATATTGATTTTTGGTTACTCTATTATCAGCCAGATGATAATATGGGCTTCCGACCCTGTAAATATTTTATTTACATTACTTGGGTATCTGATAATGCTTATAATCTGTAGTAAAAGTAGATTGATTCCCATAGTATCAATTATCATGATACTCTACCCTATTATAGTTGGTATCAATTTTCTTTTTATAAACAACCCTCTATATAGGGAACTTATCTGTTCAAGTGAGTATCTTTTAATACTTTCAATTGTTAAGATAGTCTCTGCTATAATAAAATTATTGTTTTGGTTTTTTATACACATGTTCTTAAAAAATAGATTAGTCAACATAAAACAGTACCTATCAAACAAGATATGGATTTTTATCGACATGGTCTGTATAGCTTCATTTTTATCAATATTAATTGCTATTATTCTGCCACCAACTAACTTAATTCCTATGGGTAGTAAAAACAATATTATCTTAGGTGATTCTTATGGCACTTATATAATCATTTTATCAGCAATTATAGCAAATATTGGTGTAATACTTCTTTTACAACCATTAATTGAAAACGTAAAGATGAAGATAGAAAATCAAGCAAATCACATAAAAGAAAAATACTACAACTTACTAGAAAATCAACAGATTCAAATACGTAAAATACGTCATGATATGAATAACCACTTTCAAATGATTGAATCGTATTTAGAGGTGGAAGATATTGATGGAGCTAAAGAATATTTTAATCAGTTGAAAATAGGACTTGGCACTCTTAGTGGCAAGCAATTTTGTAAAAATCAAGCTCTTAATTCAATTTTAAATCTTCGTCATACAAAGTTAGAAGAAAATGGAGTTGATGTTCATTTTAATATAGATATAGACAATCACTTAGGTATAGAGCCTATAGACTTGTGTACTATTTTTTCAAATTCTTTGGATAATGCTATAGAAGCATCTTTAAAAATATCAGATTTATCAAATAGAAAAGTGGTGTTAAAGGCTCGTTGTGAGAAAGAGTATTTTAGCTATTTGTTGACAAATAATAAAATAAATCCTATTAATAAAAAACATGAATTATTTGTTTCAGACAAAAAAGATAGTAATTCTCATGGATATGGTATTGAGAATATTAGAGGAATTGTCGATAAGTATAATGGAGAGTTGAACATTTCTTATACAGATAATGAATTTTCTTTATTTCTTTATATTAGATTATTTTAGTTTGTTAGCACAAGACTCATATACAAATCACATAAAAAACTGGTGTTAAATACAGAAATACATATATCAATATTCTGACAAAAGTATTAGTATATCAAATATTAGATAGTTTAAAAGGAAATATTATTGATGAAGAACTGGAACTAGATAAGCCTGAATTTCTTGAATCAATAGATGAATGTAAATTATTCAAAGCATCACATTATGAGCAAGTTGAATTAATATCACATATAAGTTCAGCAATAATTTTTATTAATAAGATTATCCTCAACATACTAAAATAATATTAAATAAAAAAATACTATTAAAATCTACTATCTAATTGCCTTACAAAATATATAAATAATTAAAACTGTTATTAATTGATTATAAAAATCATTTTAATAACAGTTTTTTGATTTCTTATAAAACTATGTTATATATTTAAACTAACTCCTATTTAAATCGTAGAATCCCTTTCAATTAATTCAGGCTTAAGCATCTCAACTATTGGTTCACATTTATCCTCATTTAGCAAAACTTTAAGTATATTAATAGTCTTGTCAATCAATAAATTTAATGGTTGTCTAATTGTTGTTAAACTATAGCTTTTCCATGAAGCCATCTGAATATCATCGTATCCTATTACTGATAAATCCTCTGGTATTCTCAATTTATATTCAAATCTCGCTGCATCCATCACACCAGTAGCTATTAAGTCACTTGTACAAAAAATTGCTGTTGGAGGGTTTGATAATGCTAACATTCTTTTCCCTGCTTCATAACCAGATTCATAATCATAGTTTGCTGATTCCTCTTTAAGGCTATGAATCCCATTTTGTCTTAACTTAGAATAAAATCCAATCTTCTTTTCCATTTCTTCACTAGTTTCTCTTGTAAATTGAATATATCCTATATTGCTATGCCCCTTGTTAATAAGATACTCAGCAGCCATTCCACCACCTTCAATTGGGTCTACATAGACTGTACTTATTTTTATCCCTGGTATAAAACGATTAAAAAGTATGACAGGAATATTATTTTCTTCACATGTCTCAGCCATAACCTTATTCATAGCTGAAGCGGTAATAACTACTGCTTCCACTTGAAACTGAATTACTTTTGAGATTATACTGTCTATACTTTCTTGTCTAGGAACTTTAAAAACAAGACATTGCTTACCAATTTCTTGAATTTTTTCTACAAATAGGTCAATAATCCTATTGTAAAACGGACCTAAGCTATCTCCCACTATCAACCCTATGACATTTGTTTTTCCACTAATCATTCCTCTTGCAACTAGATTAGGAACATACCCAATTTCATCCGCTATACGAAAAATTTTTTCTCTTACCTCAGGTTTTACACCCTTTCCATTTGCACTACCAAATGCTCTTGAAACAGATGATTGAGATACTCCTGCCAATCTTGCGACATCTTTTGATGTAGCTGATTTATTATAATGAACTTTCTTTTGATTCATTTAGTATTTCTCCTTAAATATCTAGTATTTCTTCTTAAAATTGTATTAAAAATAAGATAATATATTGGATAATGAAAAAAGCTAATACAATTAATTCTTGCTTACCTAAAGAAAATGGTAGTATGGACACTCCATCTACTTTATCCATCCCTTTAGAAATAAGTTCTTTTCTCATACCAAGTACAGTATATTTTTTAATATCCTCTACATTATTATTGTTTTTTAAGATGATACTAAAAATATATCCAAATATCAATGTTATTGTAGCACCTATTGCTGGATTCCACAACCAGCTCACGTTATATTTATTAGAAATAAAAAACCCTAAAACTAATCCTACAATAAAACCAATAGATACTCCTTTATCATGAGCCTTATATGTAAACATTGCTAGTACAAATACACCTGTAGCTGGTCCAGCAAAGTATGAGATATAGTTACCAACAAGGTCAAGAATTGACTTAATGCTTCCTCCAAACCCCATAATAATGAAACCTGTCATAACAACACCTATAACTATGGTTATAATCATTGTTACTTTTAATGATGATTCTTTACCATCTTTTTTAAAATAAAACTCATAAATATCTTTTGTAAAAACAGTTGTCATACTATTTAATATAGAGTCAATACTAGACATTGCTGCTGCAAACACACCTGCAATAATAATTCCAATCGCTCCTACTGGAAGTTCATTCAAAATAAAAGTAATCATTATTTCATTTGAAGTTTCAAATGCTCTTCCATCATAGAAGACAAATAAAATCACTCCTACCAATAACATAAAGTAATAAACTAGATTCATAACAAATGCACTAACTACAAAAGAATTTTTTGCACTGTTTAAAGATTTAGATGTTAAAACTCTTTGTACTTGAGCTTGGTCAAAACAGAAGTATCTTATCCACATTATAGTTCCACCAATTAAAGTAGCCCAAAAAGTATTTGTAACTGAGAAATCTGTGCTAAAATCAAATGTATTTAATTTACCACTCTGTTGTGCAATTTGTAGGGTATCAAAAAAGCTAAGATTCATTCCTTTTAAAGCTACAATAATTACTATAAATACAGCACTTATTACTACTAGCATTTGAATACTATCAGTCCATATAACTGCTTTAATTCCCCCTAATAACGTGTATATAATTGATACAAGTACAACAATTGGAACTAAAATATAAAGCGACCAACCAGTAATCATCTGAATAATAAGCACTGGTATATATACCATAGAGCTCGCTTGAATCAATGAATTAATAAAAAATTGAATAATAGTTAACCCTCTTGAATAATTTCCCAAACGAAATCCCATGTATTCATATACAGATGTTATCTTTAATCTATAAATAACTGGGGTGGTAATGCTCAGTGCAAAAAATATTGCTAAAGGTACTGTAATATTAACCATTACTGGATACATCCCATCCATATATGCCCATCCAGGACCACCTATAAAGCCATTTGCACTAATCATAGTAGCTGCAACTGATAAAGCAATCGGAATCCACGGCATTGACCTACCTGCTAAGAAATAATCTTCTTGATTTTTATTATCTTTTCCTGAATAATAACCAATAACTAACATTAACAGCAAATATCCTATTATAATACACACATCAATTGATGAAATCATAAGCCACCCCTTTCTAAGTAACAAAAAAATTTGTCAGTATTTTATTACTTCTTATTTAATGTTTCTGGTAAGAATAACCATACAATAGCACCTGCTACAAATACTGCTATTGATATATAAAAAATAGTTATCATACCTAAAGCACCAGAAGCTGTCCCAGCTATTGCAGGTATTGCAAAGGTAGATATAATTCTTCCTCCATTAAACGACATCCCAGATGACAGTGAGCGATATTTACTTGGGAACAGTTCTGTATAGTATGCTCCCCATGCCCCAGAATATCCAACAGCAAGACCTAACAATACTGATATCATGTAGAATGTTGTTATATTGTCTCCTCCTAATTTTGTATATATAAAAACAAATACTGCTGCTAATGCCATACCTATAAAAGGTACTTTTCTCCCAAATTTATCTGCTATAGAGCCCCAGAATAAATATCCTACTAATTGACCAATTCCTTGTAAACTATATAGAGAACCAGCTACTACTGATGTCATTCCTAGTCCTGTTACTAAGTATGTAGTTGCATTATTTGAAAATGCTGAATATGCTGTAAAATTAGCCCCTGATAAAAGAATTGTTCCTATACCAATCCATAAGTATTTTCCCTTGTACATACTTATATAACTAATTTTTTCACCAGTTTCTTTTCCCTTTTTAACTAATTCTTTTGTATACTCCAAATCATCTGGTACAAAGAAAATTGCTAAGATACCTCCAACTATAGGTGGTATAATTGCAGTATACATCAATATTTGCCAATTTGAATCACCCAATACTCCATACACTTTTCCACCAAAAATCATAGCTAATGAAAATAAGGCAGTCAATATAGCAGCTAACTTACCACGATATTTACTTGGGAACATATCTGCAACCAAAGGCATAGCTGTTCCAAATACACCACCTAGTACTACTCCTGTACACAAACGTGCAATTTTCCATAACATAATATTTGTAGGAGACAACATTGGTATAAATGTTGTCAATCCAATTAATAAAGCAACACTAATTAAAGTTCTCTTTTTTCCGATTTTTGTTGAAATCACTCCGAAAATAAAAGTTCCTGGAATTGTACCAAAAGACATCACAGCAAATATTTCTTCTGTTTGTTTCAATGAAAAACCAAATCCACCCTCTGCTAGGGCATAAATCATTGTTGGTTTAATAAAAGTACCTACCATAAAGTTGTAGCAATAAAAAAAGTATATTAAAGCAATTGAAAAAAATGCAATTCCTCTTTTTAGGTTTGAATAGTCCTTTCCTAATATGATATCATTTTCTATTCCAACTGTTGTTTTCATATTCTTTATAAATCCCCCTTTTTAATATTAATCATAGTCCATCTAAGAATTTACCCTGTTATTCGTTATATACCATAGTACATCTAAGAATTTATCCTGTTATTCGTTATATACCATAGTACATCTAAGGATTTATCCTGTTATTCGTTATATACCATAGTACATCTAAGAATTTATCCATTATTTGCTATATACATCTATTTCTCAAATTTATAAAAAAATACTCATTATATAGATTTCAAGACTATTTATACTCTAATAAACTTACTCTTCCACACCCATATACATTTGCTTTAGAACATCCATGCCATCAAAAGTTATCCATTCTTCCTTTACTTTACCTTGTAATACATGATAATGATTGATTCCCATTACTTCCACAGGCTTTCCAGAAGGTTGTCCAAAGAAACCTATCCCTTCATTTATTCCACGTAATCTCCATCTTACAGATACATCATATCCTTCATTTTTTTCCCTCTGATTGCAGGTTACTCTTTCTACTTCATAACTTCCATTTGGAATTGAAGCAAGTAAACTTACAATCATGCCTTGTATCTCATCATATCCATTTAAATCTTTATCACATATAAAATGGACTACTGCATTATCATGATAGTATTTTTTAACTTCATTTATATATTTATAATTATAAATACGACTTGTCATTTCAAGCATCATTTCACCAACAGACTCATCTTTTGCTTGATACTTAGCTGGCATGAATTGACCATCCATAGATTCACAGATACCATATGTTGATTGTAAACTAAGTACTTTAGATGCACTTGCTTTTGCCATACCTTTTGCTACTTCTTGAGGGTCTAATCCTAATTGAGTGACAATCCATAAATTATCTCTAACTAACCATTCTTCATGAATTCTATTGTTTGTTGTAGCACAATCAATCACAGTTCTAAAGTTTATTTTTCTACCTGTTGCTGGTCCAAAATTACTATCACCTAGATTAGTTGCTGTAGATAAAACACGATGAGAAGATAAAAAACCATCAGCACCAAAGTTAGACCATATTACATTTTGCCCAATTAATCTTCTATCAGGAAACGCATGTAATGTTTGAAGAGTATTGGAAATAACATCTTTAATACCGACTAAATTAGAAGAACCACAGTGCATTGTAACATTATTGTGATATGTATCATAAATAACCCCTATACCTTTTTCTTCCCAAATATTATGTGTTATTTTCATAATATAATCTACAAAATCCCTATACTTAGAATCAAATCCAGGTATTTCTTGCTCCCTTTTTGTCTGTTTTGAAAAATCATTGTAGTCCATCACTCCAACAGGTGTTACTTCTAGTGAATCTCCATAGTAAATTTTTGTAGACTCCATATTATATTCCCCCTTAAATACAACTTTTTCATTTTTTTCAGTAGTAATATTTATATTAGATTTATCTTCCTCAGTTTTATGTATGCCTGTTTTATTATCAGTAATTTGATTTTTAGTAGTTTCATTTTTATCCATATTACTAAAATTAGTTTGATTTACTTTAGATTTATGTTTTCCCTTAACTTTTTCTGATTCAAGCTCACTTATAGAACTTTCTTTTTCTTGCTCTTTTACTATTCCATCATTTTTATTATTGGATGTCATTTTATATTCCTCCACCTCTTTAAGCATACGTATGCATAATTAAGCATTAAAAATACTTTTAGTTCTCTCAAGAATATCAAGACCTTGTTGTTTTAGCCAATAAGGAATATCAATTAGTACCCAGTTTTCTTGAAGCTTATCCCCTTTACGATAATACACATCAACTACCTGCATATCTGCTTTAACCTCACCACCTGGCAATCCTAAAAAACCTCCACATGGTATATTAGTCAGATTAGGCCATCCAAAGAAACAAGCAAAGTTTCCTTCTGCAAATCTACATGCATGTCCATTAAAAGTCTTTCCTTTTAAATTGTTTCTAAATGGTAATTGGTGTTGTTCTTGATATCTAGGTATAGTATAAGAAGCACCAATCCCTCCTGGCCCATACCAAATCATATCTTTAGCCCATGATTTTTCAAGTACTTCTGGAGGACATCCCATAGCACCACTTTCATTTAACTCAGATAAATCATCTACCATTTTATTCACTAATGCCAAAGTTTTTACTCCTTCAATTTCATCTGCATCTTCAAAAAGTAATCCATTATGGTCAATTGGCCCTGGATATACAAAATATGAACCAGTTTGTGGAGGTAATGGATTTACTCCTGCTTGAATCATAAATCCGATTATGTCTACAAATAATCCAGTTTTAGAAATTTTTCCATCCTGTACACAGTTAAATTCTGCATATCTTAAACTAATCATTTTACGAGTATGCTTAATCCCAAGCCAGTCATTATCAAAAAGTCCCATAAAGTGTCCCATACTCATGACCCACTCACTATTGTCAATTTCATTAGTCCCTGCAATAAAGATATCCTGTCTTCTTTGCATATTACTTAATGAATTTTTTAAAGGTTTCCAAAATACATCTGCTACATTTTCAATTCCTTCTTGTTCACGAAATGGATATACACCTTTCCAATTATAGTCTGATTTCATGTATTCATTTAAAACATTCTTAACTCCATCTACATTTGCATTTTCTAATGCTTCGAAGTAGTTTCTTACAACTTGTTTTGAACCTTGATATTTTCCCATAACTATATCCTCCCAAATTTATCAATTTTAAATTTTGCCTATTTATGCATACGTTATCTATTTTTTCATATTTTAAGCGTTTTCCAGTAATTATTATGAATACATATGCACTTTTCTAAATATTATCACATCTCTAAAAACTTGTAAAGAAAATGTTATTACAAAGATGTAAATTATTGTATATATTTGCTTAAATATATATATTTCTTATATCTTTTAACAAAAAATTATACTTTATCGTTTTATAATATAAAATTTTTTCTTTTTGTATAAAAAAAGATGATTCAAATTTTCATTTTGAAACATCCCTTTTTTTATTTTAACCAATTCTAAATCTTCCTATAATTTTCACACCTTCTCTATCATAAAGAGGTATACTTTTTTCAAATATATTAAATCTTTTTTTTCTTGTATAAACAACTGCTTCTTCTGGTGTTTTGGGTTGATTATCACAATCATACAAATCCCTTTTCCTTACATACCCTACTCTCTTTCCTATACCTATTGCTTCAATAAGTTCTGGCTCAACTAAAGTTCCTTTTGAACCTGTTATAGATGGACCGTATGTCTCTCCATTTTTATTATAGCTAATCTTACCATCAGTATTTCCCAATATATCACCATTGAGTTCAGAATTAGCATTAATAGAAAACATAGTGCCAATTATTATAAAAGCTAATAAAAACTTAAAACATAAATTAATTTTCTTTTTATCTTTATTAAACATATGATTCAACCTCTTTTTTAAAATAATATTTTTTTCATTTCGAAACTGAGATACATATGTTGAGTACCTTAATGTTTTTTTATACTTTATTGTATCTAATATTAGATATGCATATTCTTCGATTTCACTTGAAGTGTATTCATCAATTACAATTTCATCACAAGATAATTCACATAATTCATTAAATTGTTTCTTTAGTAAATGGCAAATTGGATTAAACCAGTATATTGTACATACAAAGCTAACCATAACTTTAAATAAGTTGTCTTTTCTTTTATAATGAACTAATTCATGTCTAAAAATAAAATTTAATTCTCTATTACTATATTCTTTTTCTGGAATTATTATTTTATAATCTCTTAATCCTATAATAGCAGGAGAATAAATCCCTTTAACTCTAAATACTTTAAACCTCCTATTTATATTTAATTTTTTTGCTTGTTCATCTAAAATATTAATAATATTTACATCTAAAACTTCTTCTTGTAAATTTTCTACATAGCTATAAAATTTAAAATTGTTTTTTAAATAATAAAAAGATATTAATATAATACCTAATATCCAAATATACATAAATATATCTAGATTAATACTATAACCATATGATATGTAACTATCAATACTGTGTTTATAACTCTTAATTATGTTATTGTTCATAGTCAATATATTTAAATTTATTTTAGATATAAATAACATTCTAAATATTATTAAGATACACATTAAATAATAAAACTTATAGCCATACCTATTTACTTTTTTAGTAAATATAATAAACACAAGAATTGGCATACTTATATGAATATTTAATTTTAAAATCTCTATAAAAAGTTCCATAAGATACTTCTCCTATTTTCTTTTTTTTATCCATTTTTCAAGCTCTTTTATATCATCATCTGATATCTCAGTTTCACAACCTAGTGATGAAATAAAGCTATGGATGGAATTCTTATGCATAAATTCAAAGAAATCTTTTGTTTCAAACTTCAAATACTCTTCACGCTTAATCTTAACAGTGTAGACAGTATTTCTACCATCTTTTTCAAACTCTAAAAATCCTTTGTCACTTAATCTAGAAAGAACTTTTCCTGTAGTTCCTTTCGTCCATTCATGGTAATCTTCCATAAAATGAGCTACCTCTCTTGCAGGTATCTTATCCATATCTTTATCCCAGATAAAATTCATAACTAACAATTCAGACTTTGGTATTTTTTTCAATATAATCACACACCTTTAAATTTATTTTATTAGACATTTGTCTAAAAGTCAATCTATAAATGTTATATTAATACAAAGAGATAAAGTAAAAGAGTTCTATTTTACATCTACATTCATTAAAAATAAAAAATGGCAATCAATCTGACTACCATTTTTTATTTAAATTCATATAATCTAAACAATCTAACATCCCTTTGTATGTAACTTCATACAATTTAATAAACTTAATCTTTCTACCCTTATATAACTTACCTACATTAAAAATCAATAAGTAACCTAATAAAAATATATAAATAAATCTCTAAATATACCTATTAGAATACAATACCTTTGCTTTTTCAGTAAATTCTTTAATAAAATCCGACTTACTATCTGTATAAGCATCACGATTATGCTCATACTTCTTCCATAGATTTAACTTAAGTTCTTCATACTCCTTAGCTACACTTGGATTGTCAATTAAATAATCTCTAAAAAACAACTCATCATTATCACCTGCATACCTTATATGTAAATGAAAAACTCGTTCTTCAAAACCATCTATTGTATATCCTTTATTAAGTGAAATCCTGCTACTACTCTCAGACATACAAACATATCCCATTGATTCAATTAACTTTTTAATCTCTTTTATGCTACAATCATTCATTATCTCAATAAGTATATCAACAATTGGCTTGGCATGGATTGTGCTCACAGCAGTGCTTCCAATATGACTTATTCTAACAATATTTTGCATAGGTAATACCCCAGTTAATCTACATTCTTCTTCTTTGAACCAATCTTTCCAACATTCCTTATGAACAGTTAAAACTATTGGGAACAACTCCCATAATTCTTCTAAAGTCATTTCTTCCAATTGCTTTCTCATAAATATTTCTCCTTATAAACTAATTATTTTAAATACTCTATTTATCCATTCGATTACTATAACTAACACCTTTATACACAATAATGTATTATACAACTAAAATACTATAATCAAAGAAAATATCTAAAAATATGATTTATATTGTCACAGGTAAGAATAAAACTCTTTACAATCAAAATTACTTAATTTATATAATAAATTAATAAATACTTCTTCATAATTACTTAATGCACAAAAAAACTGATTATCAATTTTATATGCCTAAAACCTCTTTATATGATAATTTTATATATTAATCATCTACATGAATATTAAACTCATATGTTGGTTTTGAATTAGCTCTATTTTCAATAGGTGACTGCTTATGCATTGGATAAATCAATGGATTATAACAGATTGTATCAAATCTAAAATATGTAATAGAAGATAACAAACACAAAATTACCACCATCAAAACACCATTTCTATATCTTTCATTAAACATATTAGACACTCTTTTTCTAATATCCGACTCCTTATGTAAACCAGCCACAAACTTATTTGAATGACTTGAACCTTTCCTCATCGCACTTATTATAGTAAGCGCATAGTCCTGTCTCTCCTCTACAGTACGGTTCTTTAAAACCCTTTCATCACAATAAAATTCGCAATCCAAATCTATAAACTTCTCCATTATATATATAAAAGGATTAAACCAATAAACACATTTTAAAAATAGCACCAAATACTTAACATAAAGGTCTTTACTCTTAAAATGCATAAGCTCATGTCTAAATATCCAATCCAGCTCCTTTAATGTATAATCATAAGGAGGTAAAATGACACTTGAATTAAAAAACACTGGTGTTTCAACTTCATAAGAATATTTAAGTTGTATCTTTTTATTTATACTAAGCTCCTTTAATAAATTCTCATAAAGATTTTTTATCTCATTATCCTCAACATCATAGGATAAATCATTCATCAAAATTTTAATCTTAATGTATCTCCAACTAATATAAACCAAATATACTATTATACTAGCAATCCAAATAAATAATAAAATACTGTTTTTCGAAGTAAAGATAGTATTAAAATTTTCTAAATACACCTTACTAATAGTATATTGATATTCCCTCCTATTAAATGTAAAAGTATAGTATGTAAATGGTAGTAATAACTTAATAATCACAATCAACCAAACATAATAATTAAATCTTTTGCTAAACCTTTTAAATATAGTCATTCTAAAACTCAATAGGATAACTATACACAAATCACTTAATACAACAGTCCTAAGAATATCATTCAAAATCAAATTCATATAGCCACCTCTCTTCTCTTAAATCTAGAATAACTAAATACGTCAATATAAGTCAATCTTATCTGTACAATACTTGAATTTCTAAAAAATCATGTCTTATTTATAAGATATAAAAAATGAATACATACTCTAAATTAAAATTATAAGATTTCTAAAATAACCCTCTTAATTATGTTATTTTAAGTCATCATTAGAACCATCCATTTGTCTGCACACAAATATGGCGGAAAATCAAAAGACTTCCGCCACTACATTGATATAGAATATTATTCTCTATCATTTATTTAGCATTTTTTTCAAATACGCAACATCTATTAAATTTACTGTTTCAAACTTCCCCTTGTAAAATAATGCGAAGTTATTAAAAACACAAGGTAATTCCTTTGCTTTTTGTAATGTGTCTATTTGAATAAATGAAGCTGGAACATCATGTGTTGTGCAATAATCTCTTAATCGTTCAATATTTTGATAGATAAATGGACATTGCATATCATAATAAATAGTTAGTTCCTCACTCTCGATTTCACACGATTTTGCATTTTGCTTGAACACTGGTGTTGTTCCGTCAAAAGAAAGTGCAAGTAGCTCATATCCATTATCAGTAGTATCGACGACCTCAAATCCAAATTTTTTCGCAAATGATTGGTCTGAAAGCCATGCTTTTTGTTTTTTCGCCCCAAGCATACAAACGCCAGATTTTCCATTCTTTTTAGCATCTTCCACACAATACTCCATTAACGATTTCGCATACCCTTTTCCTTTATAATCACCCAATACCCATAAGCAATATATATAATAATAGTTATCGCCAGTAATTGGAACCCATGCAGTCTCAAGGGGTGCATACTCAATAAATACAGTACCTTTGACATTCAATTTTCTAAAGGTATGCCCTTCTCTTAATCTTTCAGAAATCCATTGCTTTTTGGCTTCAATACCTTTATGTAGCTTTCTTGTACGGATAATACAACATAAATGTTCATTGGCAAGATTTTCTACTGTCAAGTTTACAAATTCATCACACATACTTAAATCTTCCTTTTTCCAAATTTATTTTTTCAGTTCAATAAGCTTTAATTTACTATTTCAATAAAATGTAATCTATCATTTTACATACAATCAATTTATTTTTCAAACTCTTTACATCTAAAATCCTACACTTTCATTTTCTCATACCACTCAATAACTAACTCTTTACTCAATTTAATATTATCACTTATCTATAAAATATGGGAAGTATTCTCTTTACACAAATTCTCCATCCTATCATACACAACACCACTGTCTCTCTCATCTGTCATAGTCACAATTATATCACTTGGCTTAAGAATAGTTTTCCCTCTAGGAATAATCTCTTCACCACCTCTTTGAATAGCTACCAGAAGACAATTCTCTGGCCATTGTATATCCTGAATTTTTTTGTTTGCAACAGGAGAACCAAACATAACAGAAAACTGGTCTAGTATCTTTTCTCCCCTCTCTTTAGGAGCAGGTTCTCCATTTTTCTCAAGTAATCGCTCCAAAAGACTTTCATAAATAGGTTTTGATTTCATAAGAGTAGCTACAATATATGCCACAATCGAAATTACAGATAGTGAAAGCATTTGACTAACAGAACCCGTCATTTCAAAAATTAATATAATACCAGTCAAAGGTGCACGTACAATAGCTGTAAAATATCCTGCCATAGCCAAAAGCACAAAATTATTTATATAGTCTGGGTTCATTCCAAAAACCTTAACACCTATCATTCCAAATATTCCACCTATAAATGCTCCTAAAACAAGCAACGGAAAAAAGATGCCACCTGGTGCACCTGACCCAAAACTAACAGCTGAAAATATAAAGCGTACGACAAAAATCAAAACAACCATCCCAAAAAGATATTCATGACTTGTAAGTGACTCCACCAAATTGTGCCCACTTCCTAGCACTTGAGGCATCATAAGTCCAAGAATACCAGCCATACTGAATGGAATCAGCAGTTTACCAAATGTACCGATTTTAGGAATCTTTTTATATAAAGACTGCACATATAAAGTAAACCAGTTATAAAATGCTCCCATAACTCCAAGAATCACACCTAGAATCACTATCAATCCATAATAATTCTGTGGCAATACATGACCAATGTCAAACTGGAACACAGACTCAATCCCTAGAAAATTAGCTGAGATATAATCTGCCGTCAAAGATGCTGTCATCACAGAAATTAAAACAGACACTGAAAAGTTCTTATGAACTTCTTCAAGCGAAAACATAACACCTGCTAATGGCGCATGAAATGCTGCTGACAATCCAGCACTTGCCCCACAGGTTAACAGAAATTTTTCCTCTGTCTTACCTCTGTCAAGTGCTCTAGAGATACCTTTCCCTGCCATAGCACCAAGCTGAATAGAAGGTCCTTCTCTTCCCAATGCAAGACCTCCCATAAGTGCCAAAAATCCTCCAATAAATTTAGTTGGCAACACACGCCACCATACCTGCTTGATTTTTCCTGTCATTTCTCCCTCAAGCTGAGGAATACCACTTCCAGAAATCATTGGCTCTAAGTCTACAAGCTTTGATACAATCCAAGCAAGTAGTGCAAGCACTGCAAACCAAGCTATTATTTTTATTGTAGAACCTTCTACAAACGTCAAAATTTGGCTAAGCCAGATACCAGCTCGCCCCAAAAGTATCCTATATAAAAGTACAATCAAACCAGCCACAGCACCAACTATCAGTCCTTCTCCAATCAAAATTACCTGAAAGTTCTCTGCCCGTTTGATAACATGAGATGTATCTTTTTTCATGCTTTTCCTCCTTCTCCCAATAATTCTGTACAATATCAACAAATATAGCTCTTAATTCACTAAATATATAATCTTTATTATTTACTCTTTATATTTAATAAATATAACTAAATGATACTATAATGCAAATACTAAATGATTATTGACATATGATTTCATTGCATTTACTACTGAATCAATAATACAATACATTTTTGGAAAAATAAAGGAAAGTCTTATTTTAATTTTGCTTATTCTTACTACTATTCCTCAAACTTCTTTATACAAATAGTAGCATTATGCCCACCAAATCCTAATGAATTAGAAATAGTGTATTTCACTTCTTTCTCAATTCCACCATTAACAACATAATTCAAATCACAATCTGGGTCAAAATTCTTATAACCTACAGTCATAGGAACAAAATTATCATCTATAGCTTTTACACAAACTATTGCTTCCAATGCCCCTGCTGCTCCCAACAAATGCCCTGTCATTGACTTTGTAGAACTTATAAGTACATCGTTAGCTGAATCTTTTAATGCCAGTTTTATCGCATTCGTCTCGTATTTATCATTAATTGGAGTAGAAGTACCATGAGCATTAATATAATCAATCTCACTTGGATTAATTCCACCCTCATTACATGCAATCAAGATAGCCTGACAAGCTGCTTCTCCTGTAGGGTCTGGACTAGTAATATGGTATGCATCTTCTGTAGCACCATACCCGATTACCTCTGCATAAATCTTTGCATTTCTTTTCTTTGCATTTTCTAAACTCTCTAATATTAAAATAGCTCCTCCCTCACCCATGACAAATCCATTTCTATCTTTATCAAAAGGAATTGATGCTCTGTCAGGGTCGTCACTATCACTCAATGCTTTCATATTATTGAATCCAGCCAATGTAAATTCAGTTATAGCTGCTTCAGAACCACCAGCTACACAGACATCTAATCTTCCACATTTAATAGCCTCAAATGCTTCCCCTATTGTATGAGTAGATGTCGCACAAGCAGATACTAAAGCATAATTGATTCCCTTAAATCCATATTTAATAGCAATCGTTCCAGCAGCCATATTTGAGATTAGCATTGGTATCGTAAATGGTGAAACTCGTCTACTTCCCTTCTCAATAAATTTTCCATATTCACTTTCCAAAGTATTTATTCCACCTATCCCACTACCAACTATAACTCCTATACGATAAGGGTCTAATTCTTTAAAATCAGTTCCACAGTCAGAAATAGCCTGTCTTGTAGCTTCTACTGCATATTGGCAATACAAGTCATTATGTCTAAGTTCCTTCTTAGAGAATGATAATAAAGGATTAAAACCTTTTACTTGCCCTGCTACTTTTACAGGAAAATCTTTAGTATCAAACCTATCTATCATCTGTATACCATGATTACCTGCTTTTACATTACTCCAAAATTCTTCAATATTATTTCCTATAGGGGATACTATTCCAATCCCAGTGATTACTACTCTATTCATCTTTACTCTCCTTTTCACTATACTCTTTATACATATTGCCCCATTCAAACAGAGAAACTAATATAGGTCGTAAAGTCATCCCTAATTCAGTCAAAGAATATTCAACTTTAGGTGGAAATTGTTCATATACTTCACGATGCACTAGACCATCTTCTTCCATACTTTTTAGATTTTGAGACAACATTTTTTGACTTATATTATCAATTGATTCACTTAATTCTCCAAAACGTTTTTTACCTCTTATTAATTCTCTTAATATCAAAAACTTCCATTTGTCACCTATCATTTGTAGCGTTATTTCTACTGGACAAGCAGGTAAATATTTTTCCATATTCTCCTCCTTAATTAGCTCGAAATCATATACTTACTTTTAGTAAGTATTATATTCTATCATAATTATCATGTCAAGTTGACATATTTTAATTCTTAAATTTTTTATATTTATTTAATTATTTATAAGACTAATTTATATATAAAGAGATTGATTTATTTTATTTCATACAAAAAGAAGATGCCTCATAAACTAAAAGCTCATTTTGAAGCACCTTCCTTTTATTATTTTATTATTATTTTATTAGAACTGATGTTTACATTCTGTAAACTCGTAAACATCCATTAGTGCTTCACCAAATCTTTGATAATGCACTACTTCCCTCTCACCTAAAAATCTTAAGATATCCTTCAAATCTGGGTCATCAGTTAAATTTATTAATTGATAGTACGTAGCCAATGCTTTTTGTTCAGCAGCCATATCTTCATGTAAATCAGTTACAGCATCGCCAAAGACATTAATATAACTTGTAGTAAAGTTTACTCCATTAGAATCAACTGGCTGAAGACCATGTCCAAAAGTAGCATAATTAGTTCCAAGTCCAGCAGCTTTAAGCTCTTCTGGAGTACAGCTACTTATTAATTGATATAACATTGAAGAAATTATCTCAACATGAGCCATTTCTTCTGTACCTATATCAGTTAAAAGTGCACGAGATTTTCCTGTTGGCATAGTGTATCTTTGTTGAAGATATCTAGTTGCAGCTGCCAGCTCACCATTAGGTCCTCCCAACTGAGTCATTATATATTTTGCCATTCTAGGGTCTGCTTGTCTTATGTTAACTGGATGTTCCAGTGTTTTTTGGTAAATCCACATATTATCTTACTCCTCCTTAATATATTTAATAGTAAATCTAATCTTAATACTGTATAATTTTATTTATAAAATGACTTATCCCATGGCCAAGGCTCTGATACCCATGACCAAGGATATTCACTTGATTCATAAGCAAAATTAATTAATGCCCCATACTTAGACTCATAATCACACATAGCTTGTGTAAATTTATCGCAGTATCTACTGTATGAATCAAGAGCTTCCTCATCTCTTGGATTGTTATCCAAATATAAATTTAATTCTATACAAGCAAATTGATATTCTGAAATTCTCTCTAAAAGTTCTCTTCTATTTAATGACATTAGTACATACTACCCCCTTTTTTCTCTCTAACTCTATTTTTAGGATTTTCATATAACCAATCATTGTAGTTATTTGACTCTATTAAATCCAACTCAGGAAATAAAGTACCTCTTCTTAATGCTGTTTTTGGATTGTATGTGTCATCATAAATTTGACGATTAATGTATGGTCTAGCAAATTCATAACAATAATCTTGTTTATCCTCTTTTAAATATTCCATTAATTATCCTCCTTAATTTTTCGAATTTTAAAATAGTATTATTTTTAATAATTTTATACTTGTGTTATATTATAATCAGTGGTTTTAATAGAACTTTAACAGAAATAAACGAGTATCTTTTTTGTTCCTCTTTTATTCTTAAAATTTGTCTACTCAACTAATTTTGTATAAATATTCATTCTAAATAATCAGTATAGAATTTATACAATTTCTTATAACACAATTACTATTTACTATATAATATTTATTTCTCGTCAAAATGTTACTCTTTATCACTAAAATAAATAAAAATTGATATTTTAATACTATTTTTTCAATCAATAAATCATTTTTAAAATTTATCGAATTTTATAATTTTATTTTCTAAAATCTAAATCTAGCTTAAATAAAACAAGTCTATTTATTTTATAATTTTATTTAGTTGCATTATAAAAGCATGCTTCATATATGATTTTAATAATTACATTTTCATTATCTAGTCTTAAAATTCATATCTTCATATATAGTATTAAGACTTCTATATTCATGTATGGTATTAGCATTTATACAAATATAATATTAAGACTTCTACATTCATATATGATATTAACATTTATACAAATATAGTATTAAGACTTCTACATTCGTATATGATATTAACATTTATACAAATATAATATTAAGACTTCTACGTTCATATATGGTATTAACATTTATACAAATATAGTATTAAGACTTCTACATTCATATATGGTATTAACATTTATACAAATAAAAAAGAGGCTATCTCAAAATATAGATAAGCCTCTTTTTCATAATTAAAATGATGAAAATATATTTAATTTCATAAAAAAAAGAGTGTCTCATGAACCAAAAAATTCACTTCGAGACAGCCCTTTCTCTGTATTTATATATAAACTTAAAACTCTTAATTTTTAATGTATACTCTTAATTTTCTTACATATTATCAGAATCAGACGGAATCCATGAATTATTAAACTCTTTATCCTTAAACAAATAAGATAATCCAGTTATTTGCTTTAATCTAAGAATTTCATCAATCTCCATACCTAGATGCTTTGATATCCATTCATCAGATTTTCCAATTTCACACAGTTCAGTTATAATACTACTCATTAAATCCACATTATGTGAGCCCCTTGCACGATTATGTCGAATAGTACTTGCCATTCTCTCATCAAGAGATTTATCAATTATTGAAACAGGAAGAAGTCCATTCTCTCTATCATAGATATCCTTATTTTCAAGCATTACTCTATAACGATGGAAACCATCTACAATAACATACTTGTCTTTTTCCTGATTATAATAACAAACAATTGGCATTGTATACCCATCTTCTTTAATACTTTTATATAACAACTGCATTTCTGGTGGGGCTACTGTATTTGGATTATAGTCGTTAGATTCTATCTTTTCAATGGGTACTGCAATGATTCCATATACGGGACTTTTCTGTTTCATAGCACCTTAACTCCTATCTCATGAATTTTTTCATATTTTTTCTTAATATATTCTGTCCTAACTCTTTGTTCTTTTGTAGGACTAAATCCCATAAATTTACACATATGGTCATTTTTTAAAATACAATAGCACATTCTCTTCCAACTTGGAATATCTTTGGTAAACTTGATATCATCTGTATCATCAGGTATATCACCTAAAAATTTAACTCTAATTTTTTTATCTTTTGTATAATTTGAAACTCCATTTAATTCTATTTTATATCCTTTCATTATCAATTCATGTATAACACTTCCTGGTAAACCTCCTCCTCTATTATGCCAAAAATCAATAGATGTTGAAAATTTCTTAATATAATTTTTTCTTATATTTTCAGGTAAAGTGTCAAGTAAAAAATAGGTGAAGCTTTTCCAAGTATGTCCATCTGGCAATGAAATACTTCGGTACCCCATAGCTTTTGTTTTTCCATAAATAGAGGTGAAATTGACTCCTTGTACTCTAGCAACCAATTTCATCCATACATCTGGGTCTAATACCCTATATAAATTTAGACTATCCTTCGCTGAATCATTAAATGGAGATGCTACTCTCATACTTCTTGGAGCTACACCAGCTTTATAGAATAAATCATAAATTTTATTGTAATCATAGTTAAACTTATAGTTAGCTAGCCAAACATCTTCTATTTCCCAATCATATATAGGAGATGCTGTCCATACATTTTTAAATTGATTCGTTATCCAGCACTTTCCTTTATATCCATGCTGTTTATTTACAATAGCACAGTAGCGTTGTAATGATTCCGACGCTCTTGTTCCTAATAAACAAGCAACTTTTGCACCTTTATGCTTGTCCCTCATCCATCTGCCAAATTGTTTTGCCAAACTTTCTTGCCTCATCTTATATTTATAATAGACAAATGGGTTATTTTCTTGATTTATTATGTATTCTTTGACTGGCATTTTTCTTACCCATAACTCTTCTTTCTCATCATCCCATGGATACCAAAACATTTCATAATTTCCTACAGCCGTTCTTGTGGCCATCGGCAAACACACCCAATATGGCTCAATATCTTCAAGATTCTCTTCAAATGTTTTTTCAACATACTCAGTTGTCATACTGTATTGAGCTTCAAAATCCTGATGAAATACTCCAATTTTGGAACTTATATTATGCTTTCTCTTATAATCCAAAACTAAATTCAATAATAAACCACTATCTTTTCCTCCACTGAAAGACACATAGACATAATCAAATTCACTGAAAATATAAGAAAGTCTATCTTGAAAAGCTTCAAACACATTGGATTTTAAGTATCTTTTATCCATTTGAATTCTCCCCTTTCAATTAGAAGTTTATAAAACCTTACACCATAGTATTATGCTTTTTTAGCGATAATTAACATAAATTCTACAGTATTTAAATACATAAATCCAACAAATACATATAATTATAATATAATTTTACTTTTATATTATAAACTCTATTTTATCATTCTTTTACATTATTTTCCAACAAATATAAATATAATATTTTCTAGCCATCAATATTATTATTAATATTAACTACTTTGTATTTTATACATATTATATAGGCAAGACTTACAAAACATGACAAACTGTTGTCATAATTACTTTGTTATACTAGCTATCATAATTACTTTGTTATACTAGTTATCATAATTACTTTGTTATACTAAAAGTAAAAATAAGATACTTTATGAAAATGTATATAAAAAATAGTCCTCAGCTTACTTACAAACTTAACAAGGACTTAAACTTATACTATAAATTATCACTAGGATATTAATTCTAATTACAAATTACATGTTTAGGGAGTGAAATCTAATGTACGAACGTATGCTTGAAAAAAACAATAAACCTAGCTTGTCTCAAATAATTGAATACATGGGTAAAGATGGGTATACACGCTTGTGTAAGTTAGAAACTTACCTTGAAACTCAATATAGCTTATCAAAAGAACTTCGATTCCCTTTTGGGAATAACTATGGTTGGGGTTACAAATATAGTCATAAATCTTTTCATCTATGCTATGCTTTCTTTGAAAAAGGGGCATTCACTGTTATGATTCAGATAGGTGACAAACAAGTTCCAGCAGTAGAAAAAATGCTAATTGCCTTAACACCAAAAGCTAAAGAATACTGGTCAAATCGTTATCCTTGTGGTGATAATGGAGGCTGGATTAAATATCGTATTTTAGAAGATGCAGATTTACTCGACATTATTCAATATATACGAGCAAAGAAAACTCCACCTAAGCAACGTTAGTTTTTGATATTTTTTATATACAATATAATTCCTTGTTCTATAGAAAATTTGAGTATAAAAATGCTTTAGTAATATTGTCTACTAGTATATCAATATTTGATTTCTTTACAGTAAAATAGTAAGTTTTATCATAACTAAAATATTTATTACTTTCATATGGAAGTATGCTTACAATCTGAGTATTGGGAAAAACATATATCCTTTGCCAGTTATAGGGCAATTAAAATCATGTACTGAGCCAGCAAGGGTGATATTATTTTCATGTAGATACAAAGTAACAGTTTGGAAAGTATCTTTTCCCTCATTTTCAACATAGATATATTCATAACTAGGCACAGTCCACTTTACCCAACCATTTGGTGGCTCTGCATCATCTATACACTCTACTCCAGCAAGGTATAAGCCTTGTGAAAATCCATTATAATCCTCCCATTTGTATAAACTGCATTATTGCTTTTTCTAAGTTCATTTTACCATTATCTACTTCTCGATTCAATTTGTATAAGAGTATATCCTTACTCTCCTTATCAGTTAATATGAATGTAGAAAAAGCCCTTGAGATATTGGAAGCAGTCAAACAAAGTGAAGGCGAATGGATAACAGAGTTTTCAATGGTTTATGATAAATCAAGGCAAACTGTTTATTATTGTTACAATCAAGACTTCGAAAATATCCAAGAATTTCTTTTTCAGTAATATAAATTATCAGTATTTCTGGTATACTAATGTTAGTAATTCTTAATTTGTAGAGTAATTATAACTGCAAATTATTTATATTTTGTACCAAAGAAAGGAGATGTTTACCATATTAACTCCATATTTAACCTTCAATAATACTTGTGAAGAAGCATTTAACTTTTATGCTGAGGCTTTTGGAGGTGGAAAAACTAGGTTTGTACGACTAAACAACAACCCGAACAACCCTATTATACACGCAAGTGTCACTTTCACAAAGTATGATGGCTGTATAATGGGCGTAGATACAGAAGAACCTGTTTTAATTTCTGGCATGGCGATTTGCGTTGTATTACCATCTCGAGAAGTGATTGAAGAAATATCTGTAAAGCTTGCTGAGGGTGGTACGCTTGTGCAAAAATTTTTACCTCACCCACCTCCAGATGAAAATGATGGTGGTGCTGAAGTACTTGATAGGTACGGGTATACTTGGTATTTGAGTACATAGATAAAACAAAAAACCTACAACTAATAAATATAATGTAACTCAGACAAATTTAAATTTAATACTTTAATATGAGCCGTTAGTCCAACAATATTAACGGCTTTTTTCATATCTATAAAAGAAGAAAACATAATTTTTTTATCCATATTTCATGATATAAAAAAACTCTAAAAACATAAAATAAATTAACATAAATGGCATCAATAATGATAAACCATAAATCATCATTCTTTGGTGCTTTTTATTATGCAATAACTCCCAAATACTGATTGACAAAATAACTAACCCTATTTATAATTAAACTACCAGTTTAATTAATTTCAAGGAAGGATTATATCATGGGAAGAAGAAAAAAAGAACCAAGAAGTGTACATCGTGAAAACATTGCTTCATCAGCCCAAACTTTATTTATGAAAAAAGGGATTGAGGCTACTTCAATGGATGATATTGCAAAAGAAGCTGGCTATAGCAAAGCTACCATATATGTATATTTCAAAAACAAAGAAGAAATTGTAGGTGTACTAGTACTTGAAAGCATGAAAAAACTACATACATACATTACCCACTCTTTAGAAGAACAAGAAAGTACGAGAGCAAGATATGATTTTATCTGCAATTCTCTACTAAGATACCAAGAAGAATTTCCATTTTACTTCAAAATAGCTCTTGACGAAATAAACATTGACTTTGAAAGTACAGACTATTTACCTGAAGAAAAAGAAACTTTCCGTGTTGGTGAGGAAATCAACGATAAAATAAAGCAATTTGTAAGTTATGGTATCCTATCAGGCGAGCTTAGAGACGATATTAAAATTATGCCTACTATTTTTTCATTTTGGGGAATGTTATCTGGTTTGATACAAACAGCAACTAATAAAGAAGCTTATATAAAACAAGAACTCAAACTCTCTAAAGAAGAATTTCTAAAATATGGATTTGACACACTCTATCGCTCTATCTCAAAATAATTCCATCATCAAATAAGTGGTTATATATATTAAAAATAAAGAAATACAAATATTTTAACTAAAAAATTGAGAGGTATTAAAATGAAAATTAAAAGTAAAAAAATCATTTATCGTACTATTGTTGTTGTTTTATTGATAGGTTTTATATGTTTTGGAATCTATATGAAACGAGTACATGACTATCAACAGACAGTAAAGAATATGACCTTTGAAAATATAAAGCTTTCTGATGTTAAAGATGGAACTTATATTGGGAATTGCAATGTAAATCTTATCTCTGCTAAGGTAGAAGTTGTTGTAAACAGTGGTAAAATTACAAACATCAATATATTGGAACATAAAAATGAAAGGGGTCAAAAAGCTGAGAAAGTCATTGATGAAGTACTCAATGAGCAAAAAATAGATGTAGATGCTATATCAGGCGCTACAAACTCAAGCAAAGTTATAAAAAAAGCAATAGAAGATGCACTTAAACAAGGGTTAATCAAGTAAATGCATCTTGTCGTGTATGTTGTGTGTATATACCATATTTCTACAATAGAATCAAAAAATAGAAACTTCTTCACAGTAAACTATATTTTATTGCTTGATATATTTATCTTAATATCTAAAACTTATTTATAAGTCTTTACGAATACCAAGTGCTCTTAATGGACCAAGTAATGACATTCTAGCAAGTATTAGTGCCATTTCTTCAGGAGATTCTTTCATGTCTTTTTCAAGCCAATGTTGAATTACACCTAAGTCTGCTGAAAGTATATATTGTATAAAATATTCTTCTGAAATTACTGCCTCATCTATATTAAAATTTTTAAGCTTTTGTTTCTCAAACAAATTGGTCTCAATAAAGCTTTTTATCTTTCTTTCAAAAGTAGGGTCACCTTTTGGTCCTAAAATAGACTTAATAATCACTGAGTTGTCTCTAAAATATTCAAAAATTTTTACCATAAACGGAAGGGGCTCATTTGAAGCATCTATGTTCATCATATTGACTGAATCAAGATGCTTAGTCTCTTCTTCAATTTCCTGTATGATTTCATCTTCAATCTTCTCTAACAAGTCAAACTTGTCGACATAGTGCAGATAAAAAGTTCCTCTATTTATATCTGCCCTTTGAGTTAAGTCAGTAACTGATACATTGTTGAATCCTTTCTCCTCTATTAACTCTGCTAAGGCAGACCTAATCATCTTTTTAGTACGTATTGTTCTTCTATCACTAGATGTTTTATTCATGAATTATTTCCTCATTCTATATAAATTTTTTTATTTTAATTAACAATTTTCTGGTAAATGTCCATTACTTAACAGTTTAAATATTATTGTTTATTGTATAAAACAACATAAACATTATAATATACATATAGGCTATTAATCAACAATGTGTTCATAAAAAACAGTAAATTAATTTGGAGAAGGTGTTTAACATGACCAAAAAGTTTACCTTTAATGAATGTATTATAAAATATCCTAAGAATAATATTAATGAATGGAATATATCAAATATCTATTGAATTATGAATTGGATATAAATTTAATAATTTGGTAGATGTATTGATTAGTGGAGGACAAAATGAACAATTTAGACAAAAGCAATGTTAATGAAGTTTTGGATATGCTATTAAGAACTCGAAGATCTGTAAGAAGTTTTACAAAAGAAGTACCCTCAAAAGAACTTGTTGAAGAAATAATTGAAACTGGAAGACTTGCACCTTATGCAATACTTGCAGTAGCAAAACAAACAGATTTCAGACATTTCTTTGTTATTTCAAATAACAGTTTACAAATGGATAAAATAAAAACTATTCTTATTGATGTTATTAAAACTCAAATATCAACCCTTGAGAAGGAAGCCGAGAACAACATCACTCTTCAATCCTTCATTGCTTCTTTAAAGATGCAAGTTAAAAAAGGGGTTCTTGGTATAGGGACAGCACCTTATCTTATTATTGTGGCAGAACGTCGTGGAATACCAGCCATAGAACAAAAATCATTGTCTCATGTGATGCAAAATATGTGGCTTAAATCAACGGCTTTAGGATTAGGTCTTGAACTTGTTAGTGTAATAGGAAGATTAGGCAATAATAAAGATTTCTGCGATATTTTAGGAGTCCCAACAGGAGAATATGGATTTGATGCCTGTGCAATTGGATTCCCTACAACACATATAACTAAGGAAGGCAGAGCTGTTCCTCATCCATCGATAAAATGGTTATAATAAAAATTCTAACATGGTGCTATCCCAGCATCATGTATAGAAAATAAATAAGAAGCTAGAGAATTAAAACATAAATCTCTAGCTTTTTGACGATTGCAAATCCCATACATATGCTAACACTCATACATATGCCAACACTCATACATATGCCAACACTCATATAAATCATTATAAAATTCCACTATAGAAAAATTCTTAATCTCAACACCTTAAACTCTCCTACTACATTCTTTCACAAACCAACCAAATTAATTGATATAAATTATCATTTTCTGTTGAAAATACCATTCGCTCATGCTATACTTAATTTCATAAATGGTAATAAATGTCATATGATTTTAGAAATCTATTAATAACAATTATTATTGAATTTTTAATTTTTGAAATAGATATCAAGAATTTTCTAAAATATAAAATAAATATAGAAAATTGTATCAGCTATATAAGAGTTACTTCAAGCATTTATTACTCTGTACATAAATATAAATAAAATCTAATTAAACGAAAGGATAAGGTAAAATGAATATTTTAAAAATGAAAAAAACAGGGATATTTTTAGGAGGAGTACTTTTTGGCACTTTAGGTGTTAAGATACTTTCAAGCGACTGTGCAAAAAAAACTTGCACTCGTGCAACAGCAGGGGCATTAAAAGTTAAAGACTCTGTACTTGAAACAACTACTAAAATCCAAGAAAACGTAGAAGATATTTTAGCAGAAGCAAAAGAAATCAACGAACAGGAGGAATCATCAACATCTAAGGCAAACGCTATACAAGAAGTCTCTAAATATGAACAAGAAGCTCCTAAAACAGAAGCTATAAAAACTGTAGAAGATACTAATTGTAATAGCATTAAATATGAAGAAATCAAAGAAAATGAAACTGAAGAAAAAAATAGCGCTTGCACAGGAGAATAAATTTAACGATTATTATGATTAATAATATTAGGTACTATAGTTAATTATACAAAGTATTATAATCAATAATATCAAATATCATAGTTAATAGTACCAAGTATTATAATCAATAGTATCAGGAGGAAGTAAATTGAATTTTTATATAAAACATGAAATAAGAGGTCGTATACGCTTTGATTTACAACTTGGTAAATTAAATAGTAAGCAATCAGATACTCTCTTATATTATTTAACTTCTATAAATGGTATTACTAAAGCAAAAGTTTACGATAGAACTGGTGATGCAGTTGTTTATTACACTGGAGAAAGAGAATACATAATAACAGAAATCACTAAGTTTAGTTTTAATAATAGCAAAATAGAAAGTCTAGTCCCTGAACATACTAGCAGAGAATTAAATAATTACTATAGAGATAAATTAGTAAACAAGCTACTTGTTAAGAGTGTCTCTAAAATATTTTTCCCAAAGTCCTTAAGATTTTTTTTAATAGGATTTCACTCTATAAAATATTTTAAAAAAGGTATCTCTTCTCTACTAAATAAAAAAATAGAAATTTCTGTTTTAGATGCCACTGCTATAGGCATCTCTATTTTTAGAAAAGATGTCAATACAGCTGGGTCAGTCATGTTTCTTCTTGGTATAGGCGAATTACTAGAAGAATGGACCAGAAAAAAATCTATAGACGATTTAGCTCAAAGTATGTCATTGAACATTGAAAAAGTATGGTTAAAAAAAGATGATACCGAAATACTAGTTCCAATTTCAGAAATAAAAGAAGACGACTTAGTCAGTGTAAATATGGGAACTATGATTCCACTCGATGGGGTTATAGTATCAGGAGAAGCAATGGTTAATCAAGCATCACTTACAGGTGAATCTCTTGCAATCAACAAAAGAGAAGGCTCTTACATATATGCTGGAACTGTAATAGAACAAGGCAATATTGTCATGTGTGTCAAAGAAAAAGCTGGTACTACTAGATTTCAAAAAATAGTAACCATGATTGAAGAATCTGAGAAATTAAAATCCTCTGTGGAAAGTAAATTTGAACATCTAGCAGATACATTAGTTCCATACAGTTTTTTAGGAAGCATATTAACCTATGCAATTACTAGAAATCCTATAAAAGCACTCTCTATATTGATGGTAGATTTCTCATGTGCATTAAAACTTTCCATCCCTATTTCTGTACTGTCAGCTATGAGAGAATGTAACAATCACAACATTACTGTAAAGGGTGGAAAATTTCTTGAAGGTGTGGCATGTGCAGATACTATTGTATTTGATAAGACAGGCACACTAACAAAAGCTCAACCGACTGTTTCAGATATAATTACATTCCAAGATTATAATAAGAAAGAAATGTTAAGACTTGCAGCTTGCTTAGAAGAACACTTCCCACACTCTATAGCAAATGCAGTAGTATATGAAGCTGAAAAACAAGGGCTTAGTCACAAAGAGATGCATACAGAGGTAGAATACATTATTGCACATGGTATCTCAACAAAAGTTGATAATAAAAAAGTTATAATAGGTAGCAAACACTTCGTATTTGAAGATGAGAAGTGTACTATTCCAGATGGTGAAGATGATAAGTATAATAATCTATCAGATGAATATTCACACCTATTTATGGCAATATCGGGCAAGTTATCAGCAGTTATTTGCATTAATGACCCTCTAAGAGAAGAAGCAAAATATGTAATTTCAAATTTGAAAGAATATGGAATTAAAAAGATTGTGATGATGACTGGAGATAGTGAAAAAACAGCAAAATCTATAGCAAGTAAAATTGGCGTTGATGAATATTATTCAGAAGTCTTACCAGAAGATAAAGCCAACTTTGTCAAAAATGAAAAACTAAATGGTCGAAAAGTGATTATGATTGGAGATGGAATCAATGATTCCCCTGCTATTTCAGAATCAGATGTCGGAATTGCAATGAGTGAAGGTGCTGAAATAGCAAGAGAGATTTCAGATATTACCATATCAGCAGATAATTTAAATAACTTAATCGTTTTAAAACAGATTAGTGATAAGCTTATGAAGAGAATTGATTTAAGTTCTAAGTTTATTATAGGCTTTAATTTAGGTCTGATTTTACTTGGTGTTGGTGGATTTGTTAGACCAAGTACATCTGCCTTTTTACACAATGCCTCTACTGTTGGAATAAGTTTAAAAAGTATGACAAATTTATTAGAAGACTCTAATTCTTATAACTACAATTAATCCTAATTATATAAAACTCCTTACAAAACATATGTACATATAATAAATTTATAATTCATATTAAAAAAAGCACTTTTAAACAAAATATTTAAAAGTGCTTTTTTAGATTTTTTCATACCTATTTAAAGACTACTCCTCAACTGTATTTTTAACTAATCTCTGTTCATAACATCTTAACTCATTTTGCTTTAAATAATTAAATTCAGACTCTACATAAATACCACACCCTACAAATTCAATCGTCAAGTCAGGTATATTTGCTTTTAATATACTAGTCTGCTCATAAATAATTCTTTCCAACAAATCAGCCTGTAATATTGAGAAATGCTTCATAATCTCTCCATCATTATCTATATCTTTCTTGATTTCAGACCAATTTCTTGCTAAAACACCTTTCAAATCAACATATCCAAGACTTTTCAATATATCTATACTCTCACTCCATGCGTATTTACTAGATGTATTAAAATACGATTCTAGTTTCTTCTTCTGTTCATTCGTCAATAAATCATAAGAAAGTTTTTTATTAAAATGAGACTTCAAAGAAACCTTAGCCATAGAGTATGGGCTTCTCCCAGAATTTAATCCTGCATTCTTGAACTTTTCTATTCCTTTATCTTCTACTGAAGACCATATTGAGTTTATTGAATCTGAATCATTGTACTTAACATCAAGACCATGTGTGATATCAATATAGTTTTGTGGAAATACATATTGATAATAGACGTCTTTTCTATCATCATATAGTGAAAAATATCCACTATCGTATAAACGCATATGCACGTTTACTTTTGCACTATCATCTAAAATATTTCGTCTAAGATTAGGTATATTAGCATAAATAGTTACATATTTCATAGCATCAAAGTTTTGATTTACTGGAATCTCAAAGTTAATTTCCTCCCCAGTCAAAAGCTTCTTCACTTCTTCTTCACTACAAGTATATAAAGAATATGTATTTTCAAATCCTACTTTACTCTTTCCATCTAAACTTCCTACCAATGGTACTTTTAGAATATGATTATCTGTTCTTTGCCATTGATAAGTATCTTGGTCTAGAAAATCTTTAATCTGTCTATTTTGCTCTTTAGCTTGATTTACAACCTCATTTTCATCTTCTGTAATCCCTACATGGCATCTATTTAAGATATTTACTATATTACTTCCAAATGGGAATGTCCATAATTGAAAAGCAGCTGCCTCTAGCTGACACAAGTATCTAACCTGATTTAATTCAATTTGATGAATAAGTTTTTTCTGATATTCATTCATTTGATTACCACTATCCGACATTTGATAAATTAATTCTCCCATTGCAAGGTTATCTTTTTTCTTGTCAATCTTATCAGTAATGATAATCTGAGTTTCCATCATATCTTGTACCTTTTTAAATATTCCAGAAATCTCTGCTGAGTTTTCCATTTTTAGACCTTCAAATTTTGTAATTAACTCAGTTAAAACTTCCTTCATTTTTAACTTACTTATCTCATTTTGGAAAATATCTTGATTTTTAACTGTACTATCAAATTTTTCTACAAATGGTGCAATAGATTCTTTAAAAGTTTTATCTTTAAACTCTACCATCTGAGTATTTAATTCATCCAATTTTTTAATATTATTTTCTTTGTCCTTAATTGCATCTTTTACAACCTCTATCTTACTTTCAAAACTAGACTTTACATTAAGACAATTATTAACACCGCTAATTGCTGTATTAACAAGAGAACAAGCAGAACTACCAATACTTAAGGCATTTTTAATAGCAGCTGTCTTTTGTTGTCTTTCAACAGCTTGTTTGCTCTTTTCTAGTGCAGCTAATTTATCTTTTTGTTGTTTATTGCTATAATTTGCTTCTAGCATGCCTATTTGTTTCTTCTCAATTTTTGTGTAGATTTCTTTATATTCGTCTTCACTTAATCCGTTTCTTGCCGCTTGAATATCACTATCTCTTTCTGCATATGCAGGATTATCTACAGACTTAACTATAATATCTTTAATCTGGTCAAACTTCTCTCTTTTTCCTTCATCAACACCTGCTAAGTTATGTGTCATTTTTTCTAAAACATTCTTTCTATCATCCTTCAATTGAGCTCCAAGAACAACATTAATACCCTCAGAACTTAATTTAAAATCTGAGAACTCAACCATTCTGTTAGTCCAGTTATATTCTTCTTCTTTAGCTGAAAGATTTTCACTCAAAGATTTTGCACTATCAAATGCCCCTAAACAAGCTTGACCAATGCCACTAAATGCTGTTAATAAGCTCAACGCACTCTGTATCCCTGAAAGAATTAACTGTGTTTTCATTTGTTCCTCAAGTTTTTTCTGTTTCTCTTTTAGTTTCTCTATATCTTCTTTTTCATCTTCTTTTATCTTTAGAATCTCTTGAATCAATAGATTCATTTTTGCAGAAACAGAAATCATTTTATTCTCAAGTTCATTTCTTAAAACTTCTATTTGCTGATTTCCAGATTCAATTTGAGTCAGTATACCTTCTTTATATGTGTTGAAATATCCTTCCTTTATTTTGTCCTTCTGCCCTTGTTCCAATTCTTTTAAAGTCTTATCTAGGTAATTTGTTAAAGCACGAATATCAGTAACACGATTTCCTCCAATTTCATTTTCCTCTATCATTTGCACATAGAACGCAGTCTTTTGCTCAAGTGCAAATAAAATCATACTCCATTCACTAAAATTCTGTTTTTCTGCTACAAAAGATTCTATTTTATCAGACTGCATCAATTTATTTATAAGATATTCATAAATCTCTTTTGCCTCTTGATAAAATTCTTTCTTTATATTCATATCTTCTATAGAAAGTGGTTCTTTCTTTTTGCTCTCAAATTTAAAGTACTTTTGAAGTATTTCTTTATTTAACTGCATCTCTACTTTCTCAACGGCATGAAAAATCTCATAAATATGTGAAAGTTCTAAAATATCAGCTTCTAAGATTCCTACAGCACATAACAGTTTAAGGTTTCTATATCCCTTACTTCCAGTAAAACCAAATCTATCAAAGAACTCATAGAAGAACGTATCAATTGATAAAGAATACTCTTGCTTTAATAATTCCTTTTCTTTTAGTGCATTTCCAAAACGCCCTTCTTTTCCCTCTGCTCCATCTGAACCTGAATCTTCACGTTTGCTAATTTTCCAATCTTTATGTTTTTCATAAAGAGCATTTAATTTTACTCCATCATCTGCTACCTCTGTTGAGTCTGAGGCGTAACTTAATACATATCTATCAAAATAATAATAGTTTCTATCACTATAATCGCCCCCTTCTCCACGTCTTATTGTTTCTTCATATATTCCTCTAATTCCTCCAAGACCTCCAGAGCCTCCTTTTCCTCCAGAACCTCCTTTTCCTGCCATACCATGATGTCCATCTTTTGTACTTATAGCACCTTTTAGTACAGATGCTTTTCCAAGAAGATAAATCTGTCCATATTTACTTCCAAGACCAGCATTTCCACCGTCTCCACCTGTACCTCCAATTCCACCTTGTTTTCCTTTTTCTGCTTTTATCACAAAATATTTTGTATCGTTATCGTTAGCAAATTCTTTCGACTCTTTTTCAGAACCTATCTTTGCATTTGCTCCAATTTCTCCTGTTATTCCTGTCTCTCCTATTTTTCCATCCTGTCCATTTCCACCTAGTCCACCATCTACATAAAGTTTAAGTTCTCCCTTTTTTTCTATCTCTTTAAAAGATAATAAAATGTCACCTGCAGTTCCTGCATTATTACCATCTCTTCCATTCATTCCATTATAAATAGTGTCTTCTCCAGTCAATTGCTCTGCATCTTTACCAGATACGTTAATTGAATGAGTTCCTTCTGGTATACATAATTTTTTTGCTAACAATACAATATTTTTACCTGAGAAAACTTCTTTCTCCATATTACAATCGATTTTTATCTCACAATCTCCATACATATATATAGACGATAAAATATTAAGTTGATAACCAGATATTATTTCAGTTAAGTCTGATAAATTCACCTTAGGTATAGGTATATACATGGAAAGTATATTTTCTTTATCATATGATTTTATATATGTACAACTTCTAATCTTATCTCTTCTATATTCTGCATCTTCAAGCTTTTTGGCCTCTTCTTTCTTATTTTCCTCTTCTATTATCCAGTATCTAATATCCCTTAATGCATCTTCTAATGTATTCTTTAGTAATGATTTTAATAGCTCGCTTAAGCCAACAATGTGAGTTTCACTACAATAACTATTTAGCTCTAAGAGAAGGCGTACTTCTTCTAATAGATTAACTTTTTGTAATCCGTAACCATATGAAAGTTCCTGTACAAACTCCATAAGTTCTCTAATATTAGCTACTTTACTACATAGATTTGTATACATACTCTCCAACTGTGATTCTGTATCTTTTAGACTTTTTATAGAAGGTAAAATGGAAATAGAGTCTTCTATACCTTTTTTTACACTTTGTATATAAGGAACTAAAAGTTTTTCTGTCTCATTATATGTTACATCAACAGCTTTTTGTATTTCTATTTTACAAGAAGCAGTAAGCATCAAGCCCATATCTGTCTTTTCAAAATTTCCAGGAAGATTTTTCATTTTATCTAATAATACTTCTGGCTTTTTATCCAGTGGATTACACAGTTTGATAGATATATTGTCTGATAAGATTACATTTAATAGATATACTAGCTCCTTGTAACCATCATAATCTTTCTCTTGACTGTCTAGGTCTTTTTTTACTTTCTTCAATATAGCTCTTATTTTCTCTTCAGTTACTTTATCACTGAGTGACTTAGGTATTTTATTAATAAGGAAGAAAAAATTTTCTTTATACTTTGTATAATCATTAAACATATCTTTTAAGTTTTTAGCTGTTTCTATTAATAGTGTATGTCTAGAATCCAGTAGAGACTGGTAGTCTAAAATAACTACCATTCCTTTCACCTTTGAAGATGTAAAGATAGTTTCTCTTACAAGCATTGCTCCTGCAATCATATATTCTGGTCCACGATTATCAAAAAATCCTGGACAATCACATAATGAAAAGTCTCTATTTGTAACATCTACAACTTCTGGGCATAACGTCTTAGAGTATACACCATTACCAATTTCAACAGCTGAATCTTTTGCAGTAATATATACTTGTCCAGTTTCTGCATCTGTTTTTTCTTCCATTTCACAACCTTTTAAATAATTGATACAAGTACTCTTTCCAACACCTGAAGCACCTAAGAATAATAAAATTGATTTTTCTTTTAAGTTATATTTTTCAAGTGTGTCCCTTCCCTCTTCCAAAAGGTTTACGATTCCACTATAAAGTTTATTTGCCATATATCCATCCCTTTCTATATTTCAGAACAATAGCTTTGATATTTTTCTTTAATTAGACTTTCTTCTACTTTTGAAACGGCTGTTGATATCTTGGTATTTGGTGCATTAAATCCTCCATTGTCTCCTCTATCTCCATATTCAGCATACTCTCTTGATGGTCCTGTTTTTCCTTCACTCCAACTTCCACCACTAAGTTCTACACGATAATAAAATACTTTCTCTATTTTATAATCCCAACTTGTAAAATATCCTGTATAGTACAGAGTCTTATCTATACCACTTGCAGAGAATGAAAGTGTATTATAACCATTATAACCACCTTTGCCTCCATATCCACCTGAGCCTGGTACACCATTTGGACCTGCTTCTCCATCTCTCACTGTTACATCACAATGATTAATTATTCTATTTTTTTGTTCTTCTGAATCTGAAACGAAGTAAATATTACCTTTCTTACCAGCATTTCCACCTATTCCAGCATTTCCACCAGTTCCACCTTTATCACCTTTTTTACCTTTTGTGCCTTCTGCAAAATATCCCTTAAATATTTGTGCAGCAAAATAACTTGTATATCCTGCATCTGCTCCATTAGCTCCACTTGCTCCATCATCTCCACGTTTCCCATCTGTTCCTTTAGAGCCATTTCCTCCATTTGCAATTAATGTTAAGCGATAATTTCTAATTTCTTTCTTAATGTATAGGTAAATATTACCTGCATCCCTACCATCTTTACCATTTTGTCCATACATAGAATTATCTACAAGGTCTCCACTCTTTCCACTTACGTTAATCTTTACATTGCTACTTACATCGAGATTATTACAAGAAAGAATAATATTTTTCTCTGATGCAAATTCCATTCCAAGGTTATCATCCATATAAATAGTCTCTTTAGCAAAGAACATAAATGTAGTAGTATTGTCATCTACTTTTCTATTTTTAAAATATTTCAATACACTACTAATTACTAAGTTTGGAATCAATGCTCTTATTTCAACACACTTCTTATCATTAATATTAATTGTTTTTACTATAAATGGATTTAAGATGTATTTACTTACAAATTCTCTAATTATTTCGTTTCCTTCTTCTCCATATGCATTTAATCTTGTTATACTGTCTACTAATTCTTCACGCTGTACAGTCGTAACATTCATCAAAATTTCTTCAAAATCATTTACACTATACATATAGTCCTTTTTATTTGCAACTTCCATCAATTTTTCTCTATTTTTTAATGTAAATACTTGTTTTTGTACTTCATGAGAAACTAAAACTTTTTCTAAATTCTTTCTTATTATAGTGAAGTTTTGCTCCATTATCTTTTTACTTACTTTTTCTATAATAGATTCCATGTGTACAGAAGGTAATAGAATTTCCCCAGTTCCATTCTCTGTATATTTACTTAGGGCATCAATTATATCTAAATTTCCCTTTATCTTATTTTGTAACTTCATGCAACTATCTTTCAAGAATAATCCACTTTCTTTAGATAACACATTAATAAATTTGTCTATAGTAAGACTTGATGTATTTTCCAACCAATTTTTAAATGTCCCTACAACTCTATCATATGTTGATATTTCTCGAATCATTGTTATTCTTTCAATAACATTAATAAAGTCTTCTGTATATGCCTTCACATAATCTTCTAAACTAGATACTATACTACTTTGAATCTCTTTTATTAATGTATCTAAAACTAATCTTGCATCCGAACTAATTGGATATTGGAATGCTGATGTCTTATCCTTGACTTCATTTAATTCTAGTGCTTGTTTTAATAAAGTCTCTCTCTCTTCAGCTACAAGAGGCTTACAAAGATGAATATTTTTGCCATTATCTTTTAGCAATTCTTCAAATAACCAAGCCTTTTCATCTATATTACTTTCTGAGGATTCACACAACTGTTCATATTTTTTTCTGATAATATTATATAATTGTTTTTCTGTTCTTCCTAAGAAGCTTTTTGAAATGAAAAAAGTTATACTTCCTTTAAAGTTATCTTTATGAAGACACATATTTAACTGTTGGAATAAATCCAGCACTTTTGTAAGTCTAGAGTCTAAAATGTCTGCTTCTGGTATTAGTACAATTACTGCACATATAGATGCAGAATTTTTAAATACCTCACCTAATGAAACTGCTGCACTAATATCATGAGCTACTCCTCTATTATCACTAAATCCTGCAGTGTCACATAATTTTGCATTCATTCCTTCCACTGGTTTTCTCATATCTACAATATTCGGATATAGAGTTTGTGAGACAGCTCCTGAGCCAATCTCTGCTACAGGGTCTAAACATTCAATATATGATGTACCAGTATCTTCATCTTCTACTTCCTTCATTACACATCCCGCAAGATAATTAATTGCAGTACTTTTTCCACAACCTGTACCTCCAAGAACTAGAATTAAATTTTGACCTTGTGCCTTATTTATCGCTACTTTTCCTTCATCTAATAAGAGTGTTATTTCATCTAAAAGTTGATTTTGATTTTCTAGCATTTATTTGCCCCCTAAATTATAAATTTTGATTTAAATAAAAGGTTTTATTTTACTTTTGTAATTGATAAATTTCTATCTTATTTAGTAAAATAACTGTGTTGCAGAATATAGATTTTGTCAACACAGTTATTTTAATTAGTTCATTTATTTGGTTATATTTTTTTGTTATATTTTTAAACACTATCTTTTCATAGTTATCATATTTATAGACTTTTTTCTTTTTATTATAGTTATACTTCTGTAAGAAATTTAGACATTACACCACTACTGGCTTAAACATTACACTTCCGTGATTATACTGTCTATCTTCAACTACAATAAAAACAGGTTCTAAATCTTTAGTAGATGTTATTTTTAATTCTAAGAAAATATTATTAGTCGGTAATATTTCTACATTATAATTATTTAAATTATTGTCTGTGATACTATTAAATACATCACCATGACGTTCAAAGAAAACATTATCAACTATTACAAAATAGACATCTTCCTTTTTACTATTTTCAACCTCTAGAGTGTTTTGTTTCGTTATATTTAATCTCATATCCTAGCTCCTATTAATATTACTTAATTACATTAATACTTGTAATTGTTGCATCATGCTCATCACAAGGAAGAGGTTTGAAAACTACTATTTCTGCTAAATAATCATGTGGAGGATTTGTGACTGAAGTAGCATTACAAATAAATTTAAAATTTGTTCCTGCAACAACTTGAGTAGCAACAATAAGTGCTTCATAATCAACACCTTTTAACATTCCTACAGCTTCATTAAATACTTTTAAATCTTCTTCCTCGACAGTTCTAAATTTTGACCATCCACCAACAAAAAGACTCATATAAAATACCTCCTATATATTTTTTTATTTATCCATATAATATTACTAATTTTCTTAATATTCAATATATTTCGTGTAACTGGTCAATCAAAGTGCATAACTGGATAAATATTCAAGTAAATCAATATTTTTAAACAATCTTGTATAATTTAAGATAATATAATACACAAAAAACAATCATTCTATTAGGATAAAATGTCGTAAAAATTTCTTAGAATATTTTTTCATATTAAAATATTTATCTAAAAATGAAATATATTTCTTATAATTACTCGTTTGGAATCGAATTATTACATAAAAATATACATATAAACAAAAAACTCTCTAAGGGATATTTTCAAATATTACCTTTAGAAAATATCCCTTACTTAAATATATTGATTCTGTTAAACCTGTGTGTCGATGATTACACTTCCTTAGAAAAAGTAATCACAAGAGAGATTTTCCAAGAATACCAATATGTTACACTAACTACTTCCCAACCTTGCTTTGCCATGTCATTCATTATTGTTTCTGCTTGAGACTTCTTAGCTTCTACAATCTTATATTCTTTCATTGCTAATATCCCTCCTTAAAATGTTTTTGTTTCTCTCTACCCAATTAAGCCAATACAAACTGTTACCTATGTACTTGGTATAAAAATGTCTTGCTCAAACTTTCAAGTTGCTATGTAGGGAATTAATATGGTTAATATGATAAATTAATAAAGTTTTATTCTATTCCATCATCATTGGCTTAATATAAATATAGCATTTTTCAACCTTTGAAAAGAGTCTTCAAAGACATTAGAAAAAGCTGATGCAAAATTTTTAATATCACCTTTTTTTAAATATGTAAGTATCTCGAAACATACATCAAAGCGTGTTTTCAAAATCTCATTATATTTTTTATGAAAGAATCTCTCTAAATAAATTCCAAATATCGTATGTTGTTTTAAATGTCTGAAAGTTTCCTGTACTACATAAATGTGTGTACAGTCTATTATCTTACAAAGTAAAACAAAGTCTGGATATACCTTACACTCTTTATAACTATTTTGTAAACCTCTTAAATGAGCTTCTATATTCTCTATATCTACATAATCCATTCTACTACCTAATAAAAATACTACATCTTCAAAGGTAATTGTAATAAACTCCATAGCTTCTAAAAGCAGTGTCAATCTTTTAGCTCCTTTTTCTGTCTTTATATAATCATCTGCATATTCAGAAAAAAGTGTTATATAAGTTCCTTTTCCATTAATTGTTCTAGCTATACCACACTCATTTAGTTCATTATATGCACTTCTAACTGTTGGAAGAGATACATTATACTTATTAATTACTGAAGTAATTGATGGTAGACAGTCTCCTACTTTAAGATTTCCTTCAAAAATTTTACAAATTATATCTGAAACAATAAAGTCATACAAATAACTTTTTTCTAATGATACATACTTAAAATTGTTTGAATACTTATCTTCTGAAACATATTTTTTTATCATGTTAAGTGTTAATTTTCTACAACTTTCATACATGTAAGTCAATAACTTCTTAAGTTCAATAAAATCTCTATTTAACCCATATAAATAACTTTGTCTTACCTGCTCTATATACTTACTACTAAAAAAAGTAACATAACCGTTCTCCAAATTATTGACACTATAATCCATTGGTGAAATCATAACATCATATTGAATAATATCGCAGAAATATTGAATCAGAGAATTATTTGTTTTGCTTATTAGTTTGTTTATATATTTTATCCTCTGTTTTCTAATTATAAAAGTGTCAGAACTATTCTCTTCCATATGATTGATAATATCATTTAATTCTTGAAAGTCTTTAGATGTAAATTGCTTAACATTATTAATAGCAATAGAAGGAAATATCAAACTGAAAATTTGATATATATCTGACATTTGCAAGATTTTCTCATATGATAATTCAGATTCAATTGATTGTTGTGTACTTGCATTGTATATCACAGTTGCTCTAGACCCAGCTTTGGTTTCTATAAAACCCTTTTCTAATAGCATTTTTATTACTGTTTTTATAGTATTTTTTGATACCATATACTCTTTGGACATCTTATTAATAGAATCAAGCTTGTCACCAACAGTAATTCTGCCTGTATAAATTTGTTTAATTATATCTTCAAATACAATTGAATATTGTGGTTTTCTTTTCATATTTTCCCTCTTTAATAAATTAAAATTATTGACTTTCATAATCTATATTTATTTTTATTTAATAAATTAAAATAGTTGCTTATTTTTTATTCATAATCTATAATTAGTATAGACCATTCATACATATGGTCTAAGTTTTGTGATGTTATAATTAAGTAAAATAGCATATTACTGATATAATACAATTATGTACAACAAAAAAGTGTAGATATGTTAAGTCTACCTAATTTAGATTTTAGCTTATGTTACCCTATAGATAAAATAAAAGAACACATTTATATAATAACTCAAAATCAAATGGAATTCAGTCTGTTTTTAAAGTTTATTTGGTTTACTTTAGAATATATACTGTTTGATAGTATACTGATTACATTTTCACCAACAAACACTCTAACTTATTACTTTATAATCGAAAGTAATATATTGCTAACCTTAAAAATACTTATATTCATCAATCATATATATTCCATTGAAAAAATATTTATTTAGAAAAGATGCCATAAATTAGAAATTATAAAACAAGTTGTATAGAGATATAAAAAATAGCACTTAATATCAATAATGAATTATCAAAACTAAGTGACACTTAAGTAGCATTAATGGATACACTTATACCATTTCTACCAGTTATGGATTAATTAAATGATATGGTATATCTGATATTGAAACTTTAATATCAAAATTGAATTCTTTAATGTATAAAAATAAGCTTAAAAATAAATCCAATTTAAGTTAGGTAATTTAGATATTCTATGAAATATATGCTATAAAGGAGTCCTAATAATGTCAAAGCATGAAGATTTTGCAAATATTGAATATAGTTTATTAATGAATGCGTTAGATGTAAGCGTTAGTAGACACCAATTAGATGAACACTTTACTGTTGTTTGGGCTAATGACCGCTATTATGAAATGTTTGGTTATACAAAAGAAGAATATGAATCGCTATTTCATAATCAATGTGACCTTTTTTACAAAGATAATCCAGAAGATTGGAATTCACTTGTAGATTATGTGGAAAAGAAATTCTCTAATGGAGAAAAAAAATATGACTATGTTTGTCGTATGAAGCATCGTAATGGAAAAAAATTATGGATAAAGTTATTTGGATTTTTAACAGGAGAAATTATTGATGGATGCCCTATTTCATATTCCGTTATGATTGATATTACTGAACAAATGATGATTAAAATAGAGCAAACTGCAACTTACAAAAATTTTCCTGGTCTCATTGCTAAGTTTAAGGTTACTGATTTTGGTTTCCAACTTCTTGATGCTAACCAAAAATACTTTGATATTTTTAAAGATAATGTAAATTTCCTATTAAAAGATATAGATTCAGAAAGCTATCTTAGTGAAGTGTATAAACACTATAGTGATTTTAGAAATGGAAAATACATTTGTTTTTCTATTTCTCCACAAACTATCAATGGAGACATCGTTCACATGCAAGTTGTGGCTGAATGCATAGATTGGGAAGATGATAAACCTATATATCTTTTAATCTATTCAGATGTCACAAAATTAGTAAAACAAAATGAGATTATTGAAAAAAATAATAAGGAATTAAAGGAATTAGCTTTTATTGACCCAATTACTGGAGGTATGAACCGTACTAAATTTAACATAACAGTAAAAGAAGTTATTGAACAGTCACCATCTGATACATATACTCTTATATGGCTAAACATGCAAAAATTTAAATTAATAAATGATTCAGCAGGAAATATAGCTGGAGATAAACTTTTAAAATATATCTATAATTGCATAAACGAGCACTTACATGAAGGTGAGCTTGTAACTAGAATCTTTGCTGATAATTTCATTCTTCTTTTTAAAAATAATCAAGAAGACATAACTTCTAGACTAAACTCAATAGTTAAATATATCAATAAATTCAATGATAATGCTGATTATAAATACATGCTTTACTTTACTGCTGGTGCCTATGTAATTCATGATACTTCTTTAGATATAACAAATATCCAAGATAGAGCAAATGTAGCTTGTAAAGCAACTAAAAATATAGAAAATCATGGTTTATGTATTTGTAATTTTTATAGCAAAACAGATAAGGAAAAACTCATACTAGAGAAAAGTATAGAAAATAGAATGTATGAAGCACTTGAAAAGAGAGAATTTCAAGTTTATTTACAACCAAAATTGGAACTATCTAATCAAACGATATGTGGTGCAGAAGCTCTAGTTAGATGGATTCTTCCTGTTGGGAAAATAATCCCTCCTAATGAATTCATTCCATTATTTGAAAAAAATGGCTTTATTGTACAGTTAGATTTATACGTTTTTGAAGAAGTCTGCAAAACCTTAAGAAGATGGATTGATTGTGGATTAAATACTATAAATATTTCAGTAAATATGTCTCGCTATCATTTTTCATTCAAAAACTTTATTAATTCATATAAAGAAATAGCCCAAAAATATGATATTCCACCTAATCTTATAGAAATTGAGATTACAGAAACAATTGTATTTGAAGATGTTAAAGTATTTAGTGAAATAATAAATGAAATCCATAAATATGGCTTTAAATGCTCTATTGATGATTTTGGAAGTGGTTATTCCTCAATTAATATGCTTAAGGATATTTATGTTGATACTATAAAATTAGATGGCGCATTCTTTAAATCAGAACGCCTAGATTCTGAGCGTGAAAGAGATATAATTATCTCTATAATTGAATTAGCTAAGAAACTAAAAATGACTACTGTAGCTGAAGGAATAGAAACTAGTTTTCAAAAAGACTTTTTACAAGAAATAAAATGTGATATGTTACAGGGCTATATCTTTTCTAGACCTTTACCAATAGAAGATTTTGAAAAGCAATTATTTCAAAAATCCTCTAACTAATCAGTACAAAGTTATTTATTCTAAGAGATATATTACATAAAAAATGAAAGTTTAAAAAATAAAGTGGAGAATTAAATTCTCCACTTTATTATATTTCTGACTATTTTAGTTACTTTCTATAATCATTTTATTTATTCCTAGTCATTTACTTATAACTCTTTAACATTTACCACTACTGCCTTAGGTCTAGTCATAGCCTCAATTGAATACTTAACACCTTGAGTTCCCATACCAGATGCCTTTACACCCAAGAATGGGAAATGGTCTGGCCCTCTTTCAGTCTTATTATTTATTTGAACAGTTCCAACCTCAAGCTTATCAGCAATATAAAATGCCCTATCAATATCACTTGTAAATACCGATGATTGAAGTCCATACTCTGACTGATTAGCAATTTCAATTGCTTGATTTATATCTTTAACTCTTATAATTGGAAGTACTGGGCCAAAAGGCTCCTCCCAAGCAATCTTCATATCAACATTTACATTGTCTAATAATGTTGGATAAAATAAATTATTTTTTCTAACATTACCTGTTATTAATTTTGCTCCTTTATGTAGTGCATCATCAACTAAACCTTGAACAAAATCAGTCGCTTTGTTATCTATAAGAGGCGTGATAACTACTTCCTCCATTGGATTTCCAATCGTTAACTTCTCTACTAATGGCTTTATCTTTTCCACTAATTCATCAGCTACACTCTCTTGTACTAGGATTCTCTTCACTGCTGTACATCTTTGGCCTGAGTATGAATAAGCTCCAGACACTATATTCTTAGCTGCAAAATCCAAGTCTGCATCTTCTAATACTATAGCGGCATCTTTTCCACCAAGTTCCAATAATAATGGTACCATTCTAGATATTTTAGATATATGTTGACCAACTTCAGTACTACCAGTAAAGTTGATAAAATTAATTCCTTTGTGAGTTACAACATAATCCCCTATCTCACTACCCCTACCTGTAATAGTGTTAAGTACTCCATCTGGTATACCAGCTTTTCTCATAATTTCTACTACATGAAGTGCACTAATAGCTCCTTGTGTGGCAGGTTTTAATACAACTGCATTTCCACCAATAAGTGCTGGTGCAATCTTTGACATTGATAAATTCACAGGATAATTAAAAGGAGATATCGCTAAAACAGTACCTAATGGAACCCTTGAAACATAAGACATCTTATTTCTTGTTCCACCAGGGAAGTTATCACCACTAATAGCTTCACCTTCCATATTTTTTCCTACATCAGCTGTATATCTTAAAAAATCTGCCGTTCTTTCAACTTCTGCTCTTGCAGACTTTATATCTTTGGCTATTTCAAGTACCAATATATTAGCTATCTCGTCCATATTTTCTAACAATAAATCAGCAGCCTTATGGAATATATTAGCTCTCTTGTATACAGGCATTTCAGCCCATACCTTTATACTCTCTTTTGTATTTTCAATGGCTTTATCTACTTCGTGTTTTGTCATAGATTGTACTTTACCAACAAGAGAATTATCTATTGGTGAGTAAATTTCTATTGGTTTTCTTGAATTAGATTCCACCCATTTTCCATTTATTAAATTTTTATATACATTTTCTTTTGTTCTAAGTTCATTAAACATATTTTTATTCCTCTCTCTGATATAACTTTGTGTATTTAAATTATAGCCATTTATTCGTTATGTAAACATTTCTTTTTTTAATAAACGTTTACCTTAAAAAATTTTTTCATAATCTATATTTTTTGTATTTTAAATGGCATTGTATTTTAAATAATTCTCTCATTATTTCACCCTTATATTTCTCTCAAGGTATAATTACACATATCATAATGTCAACAAGAATAGGACAGATTATACAATTAAAAGAACGCTATTCTCTTAATTATTGACCCTAATTTGCATATATGATATAATCCTAACAGAACACTATTCTGTTTAAAACTCAGAATAAAAAATAGACTGTTACAAGTCTTATTCAACAGATTTTGGAGGTAAAAAATATGCGTAATGTAATCTACTACTTTACTGGAACAGGAAATAGTATGCGAGCTGCTCAGGTAATCGCACAAGAACTTAATAATACAGAGATTATCTCAATGAGAACATCACCATCTGATTATTCAAAATTGACTGCTGAACGAATAGGATTTATTTTTCCTGTATACCATTGGACTATACCAGAAACTGTAATTCAATTTATAAAAAATTTAGAGTTATCCCCTGATGCCTATATATTTGCAATTTCTATGCCTGCTTTTATTAACGGAAAAAGCATGGAAGAATTAGCATTGTTACTCAAGGAAAAAGGGTGTAATTTATCTTATGGGAATAAAGTATATAGTGTTGCTAATTATGTAGCCATGTATCCACCATTTCCTAACCCTAAAAAACGTGTCCCTAAAATGGAGGAACAGCTTAGAATTATATCAAAAGAAATATCACAAAAAGAAATAAGGAACTACCCAAAACCCAATTTTTTAGTAAATACACTTTTTCATAAAATAATGAACCATTATATAAAAAATTGTCCATCTAATGATAAATATTTCAAGGTTTGGGATGATTGCATTTCTTGTGGATTATGTTTTAAAGTATGCCCTTGCAAAAATATAATAATGCAAAATGGTAAACCAACATTTCAACATAAATGTAATCAGTGTATGGCTTGCATTTCCTTTTGTCCAAAAGAATCCATTAATTTCCCTTATTTCACTCGAAAACGCAAAAAATATCATAATCCTTATATTAGTTCAAATGATATAGTGTTAAATCGAAAATATTATAAATAAGGTTAGGAATCTGAAAAATATAGTGCTTAAAAATTTTTCGCTATCCTATCTCAAGTATAAATAAGAAAATCTTATCACTGTAAAACAATTAAATTTGCCAGCTATCAAATACTCAGATATAAAGACATAAAGCCAATAACCTATAAATAACATCCCTTATGGCTATTGGCTTCATATAACGGCTTCCATATGAGATTAATAACAGATTGTAGCAAAAAATATTACTTATTGTCAGGGTCAAGCTTGACAAATTTGTAAATGAACAATATCATATATCTATGACTTAAAATATATTTTAAGTCATAGATAACATATACTTATAGAGAGGATTGATAAATATGGCTAAAAGCTTTACAGAAATAGAAAAAAATAATATTAGAAAAAGATTAATTTCAGAATGTGAAATTCACTGGTCTAAATATGGATACAAAAAAACTAACATTGACGAACTTTGTTCGAAATCAGGAATTGCAAAGGGTTCATTTTACACATTCTTTGATTCAAAAGAAAAGCTATTTTTTGAAGTATTAAATGAAATTCAAAACAAACTTATATCATCAGTAGATGAAATTTTAAGTAACATGCCTCAAAAAGAGGGTTTTGCAAAAGCCTTGAAGATGTTATACCGATTATATGATAAAAACCCATTCTTATATTCACCAAACAATGCTGATTACATCTCTTTATTAAATAAGATGCCTAAAGAGATGCTTTCGCAACTTGAATATAATAATGTACAAAGTTTTTACAACTTAATTGAAAGATACAATCTCAAATTAAAAATAGAGAAAGAAAAAGCCTTTGGTGTTTGCAATGCCCTACTTTCAAGTCTATTGCTAAAAGAAGATATTGGATATAACTACATTGAAGTATTTGATTTTATGGTAGACAATCTTGTAGAACACATACTTGAGTAATAATTTAAAATAAATTTTCTAAACATTTCTTTATAACTAGGAGGGGTAATATGATTGAATTAATACAAAAACTAAATGATATTATTTACAAAATAAATGATAAACTAAATATCCACACAAAACTAGTAGACCCTAGCAGCGAACTCATGCCATTCTACTCTATCTTATCTATAATATTTTCTGCATTTATAATAATATTAGGGATTAAAACAAGAAAAAACTTCCTTATAGTCATTGCTGTCATAGCAATCATTATAAATATTTTAATAATCTTAGATAGGTAGGTATATATATGGTAAAATCATTAAATACTTTTAATAAAAATTTTAACTTAATGGTATTGGGTCAAATAATTTCATTATTTGGTGCATCAATACTCAAGTTTGCTTTATCTCTCTACATACTTGATATGACTGGTAAGGCAGAAATATTTGCTACGATACTCGCAGTATCTTCAATCCCAATTGTAGTATTCTCCCCTATTGGTGGGGCTATTGCAGATATATTCAACAGAAGAAACTTAATGGTTATTTTCGATTTTTCAAGTAGTGTTGCAGTACTAATCTTATCACTCTTCTTATTTAATGATAATGGTTCAATACTACTTATAGGAATTATTATGACCATACTTTCAGTCATAAGCACAATGTATCAACCAACAGTTCAGTCAAGTACACCCATTTTAGTAGATAATGAACATTTAATAAATGCAAATGGTATCGTAGCTGGAGTTGCCTCTCTTACAAATATAGCAGGTCCTGTATTAGGAGGTGTTTTGTATAGTATCCTTGGTATCAATGCAATTGTCGTTATCAGTTGTATAAGTTTCTTTCTATCTGCAATTATGGAGATATTTATACAGATTCCTTTTGTTAAACAAGAACAAACTGGCAACATTATAAAAACTATATTTATTGATATAAAAGATGGTATTATCCATATATGTAAGGAAAATAGATTTACATTAAAAATACTCTTTTTAGCAATGGCAATAAATCTAGTTTTAAGTTCTATGCTAATCGTAGGTATCCCCTATATAGTAAAAATAACTATGGAATCTAATAACTTTCTATATGGTGTAGCAGAAGGAGCAATCTCTTTTAGTTCGTTAATAGCTGCTGTGAGTATTGGTATTTTCTCAAAGCATCTGAAAATAACCAACTTACATATTTGTTTCATCATATGTGCACTTATATTTATACCAATGGCATTTTCAGTCTATCCATTTATATTAAATACAGGATTTCCAGTTCCATTTTTAATCTTTATTATATCCTCTATGCTAATATTTTTTACAACGACTCTTATCTCAATATATGCTATAACAATCATACAATTAAAAACTCCAAATGAACTGCTAGGAAAAGTTATGGCTATTCTTTTTGCAGGAACATCTGTCGCAATGCCTATTGGGCAGGTTATATATGGTAGACTTTTCGATTTATTATCGGATAGAGTGTATATTATTATAATAGGAGTAGGATTTATTACATTACTTATAGCGTTTATATCGAAAATAACATTACAGAATGAAAAAATTTAGATACTCAGAATTTAAATAGAAAGGTTTTAGACCTAAAAACCAGACATAAAAATTCAATTTTCACTAATTTCTGAATTCACATGCAAAATTGTGTATCAGTGTGTTGACGTATTGGAAATTGATTGATATAATCAATGGAAAATAAACTTTATAAAAATTCAAAATATTCAGCTAGAGGAGTGATAAAAATGAGTTACATGCCAAATATAGAACAAGCATGGGAAATACTAAAAAAATACAATAAGGAAGAATTTCATATAAGACACGCTCAAATCGTATCTGGAGTTATGAGATACTATGCAAAAGAATACGACCCTGAGAGAGTAGAATTTTGGGAAGTAGTTGGACTTTTACATGACTTAGATTTTGAAATGTATCCTGATGAACATTGTGTTAAGCAAAGAGAATTAATGACAGAGCTTGATTTAGATAAATCTATAATCGATTCTACTGTAAGTCATGGATATGGACTAACTGGCTCAGATGTCAAGCCAGAACAGTTTATGGAAAAGGTATTATTTGCTGTAGATGAACTTACTGGTTTAATTGGTGCCGCTGCAATAATGCGTCCTTCAAAGAGTGTTTCTGATTTAGAATTGAAATCTGTTAAAAAGAAATTTAAAGATAAGTCATTTGCTGCTGGCTGTTCTCGAGATGTTATAAGAAGTGGTGCAGAAATGCTTGGCTGGGAACTTGATAAGCTTATTCAAACAACTATAGAAGCTATGAGAAGCTTAATCCCAGAAATGGCGATATAGCCTCTCATACATATACCATAGAAGTTACATCTTTAAAGAGTTTTTCTATTTTTGATGCAACTTCTTTTTTTATTTATCACAATAAAAAGCTTACTATCTTAAGCTTATTAATATGCCCCATTTATAATATGTATAATATCCCAACTTTGAAAAATTTTGATAAATAATAAATAATTTCAATATGTACACATAATTATAGACTTTACCTGTATACATTAAATTACATGATTGACTACCTTTTTCACATTTTTAAGTGGTATAGCAATTTTAACTACAAATTTGTCATCATCATATTCAATTACAACATTACCACCATACTTGTTTACAGAGTTTTTTATACTTCTTATTCCAAAACCATGAAAAGGACCTGTTTTATCTGTCACAATATCTCCATTTTTAGTAATAATCTCATTTACTTTAGTATTTTCCACTCTTATTAGATAAAAATTTTGCATGACATCGCCTTTAATACAAATCTTTCTATTACCACTATCTATTTTGTTATATGCTTCAATCGCATTATCTAAAATATTAGAGAATATATGACATACATCTACTAATTCAATAGCCTCACAATGACTAAAATTTATTCCTGTTCTTAGTTCTATATCATTTTTATCACAGATTTCTTTCTTTTCACTTAATATACTATCTAATATGAAATTACCAGTATTAAAAAATAAGTCATTACCATGAATCTCTCCTTGTAGATTATCTAAATATGAAGTAACATCAATACCTTTTTTAATCATGGCATTTATACACAATAAATGATTTTTCATGTCATGACTTAATAATCTAGTCTTTAGATATTTCTTTTCTATATCTTCATAATACTCACTTTCAGATTTTAAAACGTTTTTAATCATATTATTTTCTACCATTAAAGTATTATATTGCTGTAACTTCTTAGCAATTAAGATTAAAATAATACTTGATATAAGCAGTACAACAGAAATCATAACAAATTGACTATTATGCATTCCACTACCAGACTTTGAATTAAATATGTATTTAAAAATAATAAAAAAAGATGCTATATTAGCGACTATTGGGATGATTATATAAGAGAATGTCTTTTTATTTATTTCTATATTCAATTTTATCTTTAATGTTCTGTATAAAAATAAAGCTAAAATCAAAAGCATCTTTCCAGATACCATGGACTCAATTCTGTATATATAACCTGTTGCCATCTTACTCATATCATCTATAGAATTAAGCCAAACTGTTAAAGATATACTTAAAGCATCTGTAGCAATTAATAACATCCAGTAAATTAAGGATATTAATATAGACTTCATAAACCTCACATCATATGAGATTTTGTAAAATACGACAGTAAACACCACAGATATAATTACTCTTATATCTGGAGATACATCAAAAAAATAAATTATATTAGCAAAAATAATAATGCTACCCATGTATATATTTATTTTTCTATTAGAAATTTTTTGCTCACTTGTATAATCTAGCATTTTCTTACAAAGAAACCATTCTATTATAAAGGATATCATAATGAAAATATTCCAAAATAAGCCTGACTTTATCATAATACTTTCTCCTAACGTATTGATAAATTATTTTTTATATTTTACGTATAATTTAATTATATACGACTCTACACGTGTAGTAAATAGATTGTCAAAATTATTCCAAATAAATCCATATTTCTTTTCTTTTTTAATTATATCACTTATTTTGCTAAATTAAATTAGACTTTTTATCATTTTTTAACATAATAACTATATAAATTTATCTAAAACTAAATATAAAATATATTATCCATAAAACTTTTACATTATTTTCATATAAACTCTTATAATCTTATAATAACACTATGAAATATTTTTTCTCATGATATACCTTGACAGGCGAGGTATATCAAAGTATTATATATTTAATCGGAGGTGATGTTCATGACAATCGCATCTGACATGATAAGAGGTCATACAGAAACAATTATCTTAAAACATTTACTTGAAAAAGACAGTTATGGTTATGAGATTAATAAATCTATACTTGAAAAGACCAATGGATTGTACGAGTTAAAAGAAGCCACTCTATATACAGCGTTTCGTAGACTTGAGCAGTCTGGTGCAATAACCTCTTATTGGGGAGATGAAGCTACTGGAGCTAGAAGAAAATATTATTCTATAACAAACATAGGCAGAGAAAAATATATAAAAAGCCATGAAGAATGGGATAATACAAAAGCACTAATAGACATATTAATTTAGGAGGTGAAAATATGTTAGATAAAATACGTACTTATATTGATAATAGCTTTACAGGAATTAATGAAACAAAAAAAGTCAGAGAACTTAAAGATGAATTATTTGAAAATCTAAAAGAGAAATACAACGACCAAATACAAGATGGTAAAACAGAACAAGAAGCATATAATTCAGTAATCTCAGGAATTGGAGATTTATCTGAGTTAATTGAAAGTGTTAAAGAACCATATTTTGTACCTTCTGAATTAATTGAGGAAAAAAAGAAAAGAGCCTTAAGAGCATCAATAGCAATTGCTCTTTTTATAGTAAGCCCTTTCTTGTTTGTAGTCTCAATTGTGAGCTTTGGTATAGAGCCAACTCTAGGGATTCTTTTAATGCTTATATTAATAGCAATTGGAGTAGGGCTACTAGTTTATAATCAAATGACAAAACCAAACTATGCTCTATATAATGATACTTCAACAAAAGAATTTAAAGAATTTAAAACAAATTATGATGATATAAATCCAGCTTACAAATCATTTATTAGTGCATATTGGATTATAATAGTTGCTATATATCTAATCACAAGCATGCTATTTAATATTTGGTCTTTTTCATGGATACTATTTATAATAGGTTCTGCTGGTGTTGAGATTATTAAAGGAATAATACAACTAAGTGAATCAAAGGAGGATAATAAACATGAATAAAAAACTCATAAAAACAAAGATTTTAGTATGGAGTATCGTTGCAATATCACTTTCTATAGTATTTATCCTTCTTCTTATAGGAAACATATTCTCGCATTCTTTTAATCTTTCTTTTAATAATTTACATTCTAAATACAACTATGATAAGTATATAGTAGCTAAAAATGAAAGTTTTTCAGATAAAATAAACGATATTAATGTTGACTGGATTTCAGGTGAAGTTAGAATTAAGAAAAGTGATTCTAATAAAATCAAATTAATTCAAAAAACTCCTTCTAATTTTTCAAAGAAAAAACTTGCGAAGATAAAGGTTGATGGAAATTCTCTTTCTATAGATGATAATTCAGCAAAGAAATTCTTTATTGGAGTTAATCTTCCAAAACCAACAATACTTGAACTATATTTGCCTAATAAGCTTTATGATAAAATAAATTTATCTACTACTTCAGCAGATATATATAGTACTTACATAAAAGGTAATATAATGGAAGCTAGCACGGTTTCAGGCATAATAGAGCTTTCTGGTAATATTAATAAAGTAAACTTAGACACAACTAGTGGTGATATTGATATAACAAAACTAGATAGTAAAGACGCCACATTTACATCAACATCTGGCAGAATACAACTTTCTGGCAAAATTGATAGTTTAAATTTAGATACAACTAGTGGTGATATAAATTTAAAAGATATAAATAATAAAAGCCTTGTCTGTAGTACAGTTTCTGGACGAATGGATGTATCTGGAACACTTTCTGATATTAAAGCAGAATCAACTTCAGGTGATGTAAAAATTATATCTAACAAAATGTTGTCTTCTCTAAACTGTGAGACTACTTCTGCCAATATTGATTTGTCTATTCCTGATAATCCAGGATTCACTTTAAGCTTTGATAAGATTTCTAGTTCTTTAAATAGTGACTTTGAATTGAATCGTCACGATGATTTATACACTTATAAAAATGGGGCTACAAATTTCTATGTAAGTGCTACAAGTGGAAATTTTACTATTCTAAAAAACAAGAATTAGATAAAATGATTATTACAACCAAAATATTTTTATTATTATGACAAAAACACTTTTATTATTAAAATCAAAACACTTCTATAGTAGATTTATTATTTATTGATAAATCAAATACTCCTAGAAGTGTTTTTATATATCATAATTTTATATTGCCTCATTCATTTTCACTAGTAAACATCTCTCCTATAATACTCTACTAAGTCCACTCTATTTACATATAATCTCAACATATCCTTTATATGCATCTATTCTCAAATAATCTCCTGTTTTAATCAGACTTGTAGCATCTTCCACTCCCACCAAAGCAGGTATACCATACTCACGAGATACTATTGCACCATGAGTCATAAGCCCTCCAACTTCAAGTACTAACCCCTTCGCATTTACAAAAAGTGGCGTCCAACCAGGGTCTGTAAATTTAGTCACCAAAATCTCATTCTTTTGTAAACTGTCGTTATTTGGATTCAATATAACTCTTGCATATCCTTCATAGATACCTGCTGATACTGGCATACCAACAAATGCTCCTTCTGGTACCCCCTCTTTTGAATAACTCCCAGAGAATATCTCTCCTTCATTTGTAATTACCCTTGGTGGATTCAGTTTTTCATATTTATCATACTCTATTTTTCTGCATTGTATACTTTCTTTGAAATTTACTTTTTCAGTTAATGCTTGATATATTTCATCAAGGTTTAGATAAAATATATCATATCTATTATCAAGTAAATTATCCTTTTCTAATTTATCCCCTACTTCATCAATTACTTTTCTTACTTCATTAAATACACCAACTATAATATATTTTCCATATTCACGTAAAGGCAAGAAAGTCTTTATATTATTTAGATGATTCTTAACTTTTTTGACTAAATCATCTTTACCTATCTTCTCATAAGCTTCCAAAATTAATCGTTCACTTTCACTCGATTTTTCAATCAATCTTTGATAGTTTTCTCTATGTTCATTTTTTTCCAATGTATTTATATTATTCAATATAGACATACTTATTGGAGTGAAATCTTCTTGATAACGAGGATTTGTTATATCTATTTCTCCAATTCCTCTCATACCAAATTGTCTTAAAAAATCACTTAACTCACTCTTTAATTCATCACTAGCATTTTTTAAAAGCAATAAATGAGCATCTTTAGGATTTTTATTTAATATATCAATCTCTTTTAGATTATCCCTTATTAAATCAGCTAAATCACCTACTCTTAATCCCATCTCAGTAGTAATATTTCCTTCTAGTCCACTTACAAAACTATCTTCTAAGTACAATAAATCTAATTCTTCAAGCATATTTCTAAGTTTTCTATCACTTAAAATTCCTGGAGCTACATTTGGTATAAGTTGCTTTGCTAACTTAAATATAAAAGCAGATAATAACTCTTCCACGATTACAATCTTTTCACATAAATCATTTCCCTTGTTTATATTTCTATACACATCATCAATAAGTTCTTCTTTCAACTCCACTAAACTTGCAAGAGCATCTGGTTTTTTATCAAAGGCATAATTTTGCTTTGATATTTTTAAGATAGGTATTATTAAATTCTTTGCCATTTTTAATGTAGTTTTAGAAGGCAGTTTTTTCTTTAAAGGATATTTTTCAATATACTCTCCAAGTGCACTTGCTACAAGATAGTCTACATTGGGCATTAAATCTTTGATTATCTTATCTCTTATTGGTAATCTCAGTATTTCTGTACAATTGGCATAGAGTCTACCTCCAGCTTGACTCATTATCTTGAAGTTACTGCCTTCTTCGACTCTATCAAAAGGCATTACTCTTTTGAATATATCAAGACCTAAAGGTTTAATTGGTTTTGTCATTACTTGAATATGACTTGCTGATATATATACCTGAGATTTTCCATTTCTATTACTATTTTCGACTCTAGGATATAGAGATGTTATCATCCTACTTTGCAAAATATATATTTTCCCACTCTCATCAATTGCCCATTCTATATCTTGTGGAGTCTGATAGTATTCCTCGATTTCATGTCCTAATTGTGCTACATTATAAATCTCTCGTTCTGAAAGTACTTGTTCTTTCTGTTTATTTTTATCAAGTAATATTTGCTCTGTACCACCATCATTTTTTCTGTATATGGCTAACTTCTTCGCATTTATTTCTTTTGCTATAATTTTATTTTCGTTTTTATTTACTTTGTACAAGTCAGGAGTTATTAACCCCCCTACCAAAGATTCACCAAGTCCAAAACCTGCATCAATAGTCAAATGATTATAGTTATTGTTAATGGGGTCAGCAGTAAACATTATTCCTGACTTTTGTGAATCGACCATTTTCTGAACTACTACAGAAATTAATACATTATCTTCATTCAAATTATTTTTCTTTCTATATACTACAGCCCTTTGAGTATAAAGTGATGCCCAACAATATTTTACATTTTCAATTAAGTTTTCAAATCCATGTACATTTAAATATGTATCTTGTTGACCTGCAAAAGACATATCTGGCAAATCTTCTGCTGTTGCACTAGAACGCACTGCATAGAAATCATCTTCTCCAATGCTTTCTATGGCCTCTTTTATATTTTGTTTTATACTATCTGAAAGTGACTTTTCTATGATTAAATCTCTTAGACTACTAGTCAATTCTTGAATTTTTTCTAAATCATCAACATCTACATTATCTAATTGTTTAAATAAGTCATTATCTTTTAATGGTTCTATAAACTTGTAAAAGGCATCTGTTGTTATACAGAATCCTTCTGGTACAGGTAGGTTTCTCTTAGTCATTTTGCCAAGATTAAACCCCTTCCCACCAACTAAATTAAAGCTATCTTCATTTATTTGATTAAAAAACAAAATAGTGGTATTCATATCACACCTCCAAAGTTAACTATAGGTATATCAAATTTATTTGCATAAACTAACTTTATTTAATTTTATATATCTCTCTTTACTTACAATTATACAACTTTTATATATATTTAAATTAATGTAAACATATAAATACATTAATTTAAGCATCTTTTATACATCTCTAAATTAGCAAACATATAAATATATTATTTAAGCATCTTTTATACATCTCTAAATTAACAGACATATGAATACATCATTTAACCTACAACAAAAAAATTAGAGGTACACTATCATAAAAATATGATTAACTGTACCTCTAATTATATTTATCTTTTCATAAGTTTAATTTCTACATATCGATATATCGATTAAACTTATATTATCTATTAATATCTTAAATATTAGTTTTGAATAATACTTTCTCTTGATTCGATTTCTTTTGAAATACTAGCTATAAATTCATCTAATTTAATGCTACCTATTTCACCTTTATCTCTTGATCTAACAGAAACATTATTCTCCTCAACTTCTTTTTCACCTACTATTAACATGTATGGAACTTTTTCAAGCTGAGCTTCTCTTATCTTAAATCCGATTTTTTCAGCTCTGTCATCTAATTCAACTCTTATACCCTTATCAAATAACTCTTTCTTAACTTCATTTGCATAATCCATAAATTTATCAGATATAGGAAGTATCTTAACTTGAGTTGGAGATAACCAAACTGGGAATTTACCAGCATAATGCTCTATTAATATACCTATAAATCTTTCTATACTACCAAAAGCAACTCTATGAATCATAACTGGTCTATGTTTTTCACCATCTTGTCCGATATAAGTGTTATCAAATTGTCTTGGAAGTTGCATATCTAATTGGATAGTACCACATTGCCAAGTTCTTCCTAAACAGTCTTTTAGATGGAAGTCTATCTTAGGACCATAGAATGCACCATCACCTTCATTTATAGTATATGGTAGACCTAATTCTTCTAAAGCTTCTCTTAATCCATTTTCTGCTGCTTCCCACTCTTCTTCGCTTCCCATAGAATCTTCTGGTCTTGTAGATAACTCTAAGTTATATTCAAATCCAAAAGTTTTGTAGATACCATCTATTAGGTTAGCTACTCCTTTTATTTCATCCTTTATTTGCTCTGGCAACATGAATATATGTGAATCGTCTTGAGTGAATGCTCTAACTCTCATTAATCCTTGTAATGCACCAGATAACTCATGTCTATGAACTCTACCAAGCTCTGCAACTCTCATTGGGAAATCTCTATATGAGTGTAATTGAGAATTATAGTAAATTAATCCTCCAGGACAGTTCATAGGTTTTATAGCATAATCTTCATCATCTATTTTAACTGTATACATATTTTCTTTGTAATGATACCAGTGACCTGAAGTCTCCCATAATTTTCTATTTAATATAATAGGAGATTCTATTTCAATATATCCAGCTTTTCTGTGTATTTCTCTCCAGAATTTTAATAGTTCATTTTTAAGTTCCATACCTTTTGGTAAGAACATAGGGAATCCAGGACCTTCTTCAGGTATCATAAATAATCCTAATTCTTTACCTAGTTTTCTATGGTCTCTCTTTTTAGCTTCTTCTAATAAATGTAAGTACTCTTCTAAATCTTTGTTTTTCTCAAAAGAAGTTCCATAGATTCTTTGAAGCATCTTATTTTTTTCATCGCCACGCCAGTATGCACCTGCAACACTTTGTAATTTAACAGCTTTAACTTTTTTAGTAGATGGTAAATGTGGTCCTCTACATAAATCAGTAAAATCACCTTGCTTGTAGAAAGATATTATTTCACTTTCAGGTAAATCAGATATAAGTTCTACCTTATAGTCTTCTCCTTGTTCTTTCATAAGCTCTAGAGCTTCATTTCTAGGAAGTTCAAATCTTTCTATTTTTAAATCTTCTTTAGCTATTTTTTTCATTTCAGCTTCTATTTTTTCTAAGTCTTCTGGAACTAATCTATGGTCTAAATCTATATCATAGTAGAATCCATTTTCTATACTTGGCCCTATAGCAAGTTTTGCTTCTGGGTAAAGTCTCTTTATAGCTTGAGCTAATATATGTGCTGATGTATGTCTAAAAACTTCCTTACCTTCTTTATCTTCAAACTTAAATAAATTTAAGTCACAATCAGAATCTATAATGTGGTCCATACCTACAACCTCTCCGTTCACAGATGCTGCTACCACATTTCTAGCTAATCCTTCGCTAATGGATTTTGCTACATCCATAACAGAAATAGCACTTTCAAATTCTTTTATTGAGCCATCTTTTAAAGCAACTTTAATCATTGTTTTTTCCTCCTTATTGAAATAATTTTTAGATTTTTTGTAATAAAAAATCGCCCCAAATATGTTTGGGACGATATTAATTCGCGGTTCCACCCAAGTTGGTGTATACAAGTATATACAACCCTCTTGATGACTATAAGGTCGTCACCCGAGCACTTTCACATATAGTATAAATACAAATACTGCTAATAAACTCAGCTCCAAGGTAGTTTTCAAATAGACCTGTTACATGGGCTCTCAGCCATAGACCCAAATTCTCTGAGAATGGTTTCTACTCTACTCTTCCTCTTCAACACTATGATTTTTAATATATTTTCATTATAACAGATACTTATACATCAATCAACATTAATGTAATATAATAATTACCCATTATTTTTCATCTTAATCAACTCTAAATCAATATTCTAATATTTTTATATTACTTTAATCTTTTGATTTATAGTTATATTATAATATTTTCACCAATTTAAAATTTTTAAAATATATCTACATGCATGATAGATATGACTAGATAAATACTAAAATTAATTATTATTGAAGTTAATTTTTAGTTTTTGTATACTTAAGTACAATAGCTAGTTATTGTATATTTAAATAAATATAGTAACCAAACCTTGAACTATACCTATTAAAAAACCTAAAACAAGACCTAAAAACTCTATATGCTTTAATTCTTTTTTAGCTATTTTTATTATTATCTCTTCTAATTCATATAAATCTAGTTCATTAATCTTATCTTCGACCATTTTTTGTATATCTATACGTTCATTTGCTTTATTTATTATATTTTTACTCAATTCATCTATACTCTGTTTAACTTCAGACTCAATTATCTCTCCTAAATAGTCTTGTATCATGTTTTTTATGCCACTTGGTATAAATGAGACTTTCTCATGTATTATAATTTTTACCCTTGCTTTTATGTATCTTACAACTTCTTCCTTATCTTCGTCAGTAATGATATTTGCAAGTATTTCGTCCATAGAAAGAAATTCTTCTTGAATTATTTCTCCCACATTGGCTGCTATTTCTGCTCTTCTCTTTGGTATAAGCCCTACTATTTCTATATTTAAAATAGGTATTTTAATAGGCTCTATTGGTCTAAATATTAGTCTTATAGCAACTACATTTGTAACGTAACCTATAAATCCACCAATAACAGCTAATATCAGTATCCTAATTAAATTATCCATTATAAAATTTCTCCTTATCAATTGTATATTTGTCAGCTATATTACACTTAATCAGTAGATATTTTTTATAGTTAATAGCCCTAGCTATATTATAGCTTTATATACAATTATAAGTCTTTTGTGTCGATTTAAAAAGAATTTTTTTAGTTTTATATCTTTAGTTCCTAATTCTCCATAATTATACTAACTTTATTTTCAAAAATTGCCTCTACAGTATCTATAATTTCTTTTGAGCAATTATTATTTAATAAATCTAATATTTCTATTTTTCTAGGACATAAAGTTAATAAGGTACTTATTAAAAAGTCCTCATAGTTTAAATTCTCTCTTATTACCATATTTATGATTTCTTCATCATCTATACTGTCTATTTTGTTTCCATTTTTATCGTATAAAATAAATGTATTATCTTCCATTATATGAACTTTTAGCAAATCAATCTTTTCTTCTTGAGTATCTATAAAGTATTTTAAGACTCTTATAAATTCATCTTGGTCTTTCTTTATTAAATACTCCTCAACTGCAATATCACCTATAGCAGAAATATATTTCATAAATTCTCGCATTCTAAATCTAATAAAACCTTCTACGTTTATAAAATCATTTTCCTCTATATAGTTTCTCACCCTTGTAAATACTGTTTCTCTCATAAAAATCTCTTTTTTAGCAAATATGTTCAGTGAATATATGTATATATTATTTTTATCTTCAGGATATGTACGCCCATAGCATTTTAGAATGTATTCTTTTAAAAGTTTCTCTTTCATTATACTTATTATCATACTAGTTATTTCTGTTGATATCTCATCAATATTTAGAGCTCTTTGTTCAGTTTTAGTACCATTAAGTATTTTTTTATTTAATACTTCTTGCTTTGCAGAATCTATCACTACTTCTACAATGTCATTCGTATATATTAATCTATCGTTTACATTATTATTCCTCAAAAATTTCATAGAAGAAATATTATCCTTCTCAACCAAAGTTATCGCTCCTTTCTTGTCATGAGAGGAACTATAGAACCTATATCTAGTAAATTCTCACAGCTAAGTGTAACTATCTCCTTGTTTTTACTTTCTACAAAACTTTTTATACGTTCATAGTCAGGATGTTTTTTAACATCTCCACAAAAAGCTAGTTTATCCTTAGAAATTAACCCTGTACATCCACCTATAAATCCATAATTCATCTCAAATAAATTTATATGACCTTTTTCTATTAATAAACACTCTATTTCTGTATTCTTCATGCTTTTCCAAATACCTTTATCTGATGTTATTATAGATGTTCTATCTACTATACAGATTGAGCATTTAGAATAGCCCTGCTCTATATTTATCTTTTTAAGTTTATTATTTTCAATATAATCTAATATTACTTTATCAGTGTACTTAAAGTTATGGATAGCATAGTCACCAACTATAGCAATATTGTAAGGTATATCATAAGGGTATCTATTTAATAAATTAGCTTCTCCCTTAATTATATTAAATTTATATCTACTTAATAACTCTTTGTATTGATTATATACATTCGGCGCAACAATTATATCTCCTTTTCCTAAATTACAAATACATATATCTGGGTGATATTTTATGCTTTCATATAATTCTTTACATTCTATTGTTTTTATTATCTCTATATTTCTTAATTTTAATTCATTTTCCATTAGATAACTAATTCTTTTGTCCACCAAAGCTAGACACAAATCGTCATCTAGTATAAATGGCTCTCTTGTAAATTCCATTTTTTACTCCTTTTTCTTTTTTTTGATAAATTTTTTACTTGAAATAAATAAAGTGTGTAGCAGAATTTTTCTGCTAACACACCTATTATTAGACTTTTCTATAATTAACTCACACCTATAAAGTGCATTTTTATAAACTTTTAAAACAGTTATTAATATGTATCTTTCACTTTGTTATACTCTTTTTTTATGTACTCTAAAACATCTGGTGGTATATTTCTACTACTATTTGGAGTTAATCCTATTTCTCCATCTTTTATTTTAAATTCCATTACCTTACTTCCATGAAAACCATCTTTTATAACATTCTTTATTAATTCATAGACTGGTTGTTCCACATCTTTTACAATTGAACTTATTACATTGTTTGGTGCCATATCATATTGGTCTTTATTAATAGCTATAACTTGGCCACCATTTTCTCTTGCTACCTGAATAGCTCTTTTACTATCATCTTCTGTAACTGAGAATACAACATCTCTATCAGAATCTCTCATTTCTTTTGCAATAGTTCTAGCTGACTCAGGATTTTCAAATACATTTGAGTATTTAACTAATAACTCAGCATTTTTATTTGAAGTTTTTAGACCTTTCCTAAATCCAGATTCATACTTATCCCTACTAGAACCCTCAACACCTCCTATAAAACCTACTTTACCAGTATCAGTCATTTTACCTGCAATAAGACCTGCCAAATATCCAGTAGAATTATCTTGAAATGATACTGAAACTACATTAGCAGGTTGGACTTTATAAGCATAATCAACTATTGCAAATTGTTGTTTTGGATATTTGGTAGCATCTTCTTTAATTAACTCTGCAAACCTAGCTCCAACTGCTATTATCAAATCTGGTTCAGATTTATGTAGTTTTTCTAGACTTTCTTTAAAATTCTTAGAAGTCTTTGGTTTCTCAAGTTTTATTCTAATATCAAAATCTTTATCAGCTCTTTTTAGAGCTGATAGTACATTGTTATTATACGATTCGTTATTTAAGTTTTCAGTGTCTAATAATACTCCAACAGTTTTTCTCACATAAGAATCATCATCTTTTATTTCATATTCCTCATTATTACTTTTGTTATCTAATTTATCTTTATTTACTTTATCTTTATTTGACGATGTTGATACACTTTTAGACTCACTCTGTTTGGATTTAGCACTATTTATATTAGAATTATCTTTGTTTACTTTATCAAGTCCAAAATCAAAATCACATATAGCTAATATAAAAATTGTAAACACCACAACAAAGCAGAGCATCAATAGTCTTTTTATTTTCACAAAATTCACTCCCTGATATAGAACATGAAGTCTCTATAGATTATTTATTGTTCTTATTAACATATTCTAACACATCTGGAGGAACATTTTGAGAGCTATTTGGAGCAAGTCCAGTACTTCCAGACTGAACTGTATTTTCTATAACTTCTCCACCTTTATAATTTCCATTTACAAAACTTTGTATCATATTATAAGTAGGCTTTTCAAAATCTTTTACAATAGAGCTTATAACATTTTCTGGAGCCAAATCATGTTGGTCTTTATTAGTAGTTATAACTTTCTTATTTTTCGCTCTAACTGCATTTATTACAGTCTTTGAATCATCTTCAGTAGTAGAGAAAATAACATCTACCCCATTATCCATCATTTTTTTAGCTATAGACTCAGCCGATTTACTATCCTTAAAGACATCCACATATTCAATCGAAACATCCTTTATACTACTATTAGAAAATTTAATACCTTCTTTAAAACCTGCTTCAAATTTATCTCTACTAGAGCCCTTTACTCCACCAATAAAACCGACCTTATCACTTTCAGTCATCTTTCCAGCGATTAATCCAGCTAGATATCCAGATTTATTATCTTCATAAGAAATTGAAGTTATATTAGAAGGTTGCTTGTCATATTCATAATCTACAATTGCAAATTGTTGCTTGGGATATTTCTTAGCTACCTTCTCCAGTGGTTTTGCAAACCTAGCTCCTACAGCTATAATTAAATCTTGATTGTCATTGCATAAAATATCTATACTATTAGAAAAAGTCGACGAATCATCTGATTCCACCTTATTTGTATCTATATTAAGTTTCTTTTTAGCATTGTCTAATGCCAATAAAGCAGCATTATTCATAACTTCATTGTTTGTTCCTTCAATATCTAGTATCATAGATATAGATTTTTTTGAATTATTTTTGTCAGTTATATTACTTTTATTATCTTTGTTAGAATTAGAATTGTTGTCAGGATTATTGCTACACCCAACCAACATTCCAGCTGTCATTGCTACGGTTAATATCAATATCAACACTTTTTTTAAATGCATCAAATTTCACTCCTTATACTTTCATGACATTTTTATATACTGTTTATAAATTTTTTATATATAATTTACACTCTTGTTTTGAACTCTTTACAATAAATCTTACTATAAAAAAGTGTGCAATAGAATTTTATCTATTTACACACTTCCCTAAAAACTAAATCTAATATATCAACACTTAATTTTATCTAAAATAAATCCAATTTAGCATATCAATATTTAATATTTTATCTTAATCTAATAAAAAAACAACTAATAATTTAAAAAATATTATTTATTTTTTTAGACATATGATACCAGTGACACCAGGTCCAGCATGTGCACCTATACACACACCAATTTGGAAAAATCTAATTTCCTTAGGTCTTAATTCATCTTCCATAACCCTAGATAATTGTTCTTTTTCCTTAAAATCATCACTATATCCTATATACACAATTTGGTCTGATAAATCATCCCCACAATTTGATTTTATCAAGTCCATCATCTTAGAAATTACATTCTTCTTTCCTCTTACTTGAGATATTTGTGAAACTAGTCCATCTTTTATCTCTAGGATAGGTTTTATATTTAATATGCTTCCTATTGCTGCTTTAGTAGATGATATTCTTCCTCCCTTTTGTAAATATTCTAGTGTATCCACCGAAAATATAACAAAAGCTTTCTCTTTTAAATCATCTAAAACAGGCAATATTTCATCAATAGACTTTCCTTCACTTGCAAGTTCTCCTGCTTTTATTACAAGTAAACCAGTTCCCATACAAAGCAAGTTAGAGTCGTATGTATATATTTTACCTTCTACATCATTTTTTGCCATTACAGCACTTTGATACGTCCCTGTGGCTGTGGCAGAACCTGCTATATAAAGTATCTCTCTATCTTCACTAGTATACTTCTCAAACACTTCCTTAAATTGGGCATAAGTAGCTTGAGAAGTTTTTGGATATGCATTTTCTTCTCTAAGCTTTTTATAAAATTCATCTCCAGATATATCGATTCTATCCTTATACTCTTTTTCCTCTAATATAACTGTTAACGAGACAATATCTATATCATATTTATCTAACAAATCTTTTGGCACGTCCGATAAACTGTCACAGATTATCTTTAGATTTTTCATTAAGTATGCTCCTTTCTCATTTAGGCTTGGTAAACTACCTCATATTAGGGTATCCTATTTGTCTTAAAGCTTCGTACACTACTATAGCAACTGAATTTGATAAATTTAGTGACCTAGCTTTTTCAACATCCAACATAGGTACTCTAATACAAGTATCCATATTTGCTTTCAACAAAGGTTCTGGTAATCCCTTTGTTTCTTTGCCAAATACTATAAAACAATTTTCTTCATATTTCACATCTGAATGTGACTGCTTAGCCTTTGTTGTAGAAAAAAAGTATTTGCTGTTTGGATACTTTTCTTGTAATTCTTCAAAGCTATCGTAATATTGTATATCAGCTATATCCCAATAGTCAAGCCCACATCTTTTTAGGTGTTTATCATCTAATGAAAAACCTAATGGCTTTACTAAATGTAAAGTTGAACCTGTTGCTGCACAAGTTCTTATTATATTTCCTGTATTTTGAGGTATTTCTGGTTCTACTAATACTATATTCAATGACATTTTTATCCTCCCTAAGTATTGCTCTTAATTTATTAAACTTTATTTTATAAACAGAATAACAATAATATTATACTATTATATATAATAATGTTAATAACAATTTTTACTTAGTTATATATAATAGTTTTCTATCTAACATTTTCATAAGTATTATTATATCAGAAAATCCCTCTTGTACAACTTACTTTGATAAAAGTTATTTCATTTCATTAATTTCTTTATAATAATTACAATCTTCTTTTATTGGGCAATCTCCACATTCTGGATTTCTAGCTTTACACATTCTTCTTCCATGAAAAATTAATACATGATGTGAGTGTGACCATCTTTCTTTTGGTATAGCTTCCATAAGTGCAAATTCTGTTTTTTGAGGATTTGGCTCATCCACTATCCCAATTCTATTGGTAACTCTAAATACATGGGTATCTACTGCTATTGCTGGTTGATTAAAGGCGTTACTAAGTACAACTCCTGCTGTTTTTCTTCCAACGCCAGGTAATTTCACAAGTTTTTCTAAACTATCTGGTACCTCACCATCATATAATTCACATAGTTGTTCAGATGTATCTTTTATTTTTTGAGATTTACTTTTATAAAGGCCACAACTTTTTATCTCTTTACTAATTTCTTCAATACTCAAGTCGGCAAAGTCTCTTGCTGTATTGTACTTTTTAAATAACTCTGATGTAACTTTATTTACCCTTACATCAGTACATTGAGCTGATAGAATAGTAGCTATCAAAAGTTCAAAGGCTGTCCCATAATTTAACTCACATGTAGCATCTGGGTATAGTTTTTCTAATTCATCTAAAATCTTGTTTACATCTTTATCATTTACTGACTTATTCTTAGATTTACTCTTAGTTTCTTTATTTGATTTTTGTGTTTTCTTATTGGAATTAGTACTCTTTGATTTTTTGCCTGTTTCAGTTTTTTTATCTTCTTCAATATCACTAAAATTTGATATATCTTTCTCATCAATTATTTTATCTTTTTTACTAATTGCTTTATTCATTTCTTTTTTAGGTTCAACTTTATTTGTATCTTTTTTATCTATATCTTCTTTCCCTTTTAGATTTTTTTCATTTATCTCTTGGTTCGCTTTTATGTCTTCATTTTCTTTTATGTCTTTTTTATTTATCTCTTTTAGATTTACATTTTTCATAATTATCCCCCTTTAAAATACTAATTTATAAGACTCTATTTATAAATAGTTTAATCATCTCAACAAAAAATAAACATCAATATATAAAATATACAAAATAAAAATTCAATCTACATATATTTCACAAAAAAAGCAAAAACCTATTAAAGTTCTTGCTTTTTATTATACATAAATACCCATTAAATTCTATAATAAACTTATTCTTTTGACACAGTTTGTATCTTACTAAAGGATATCAATTTTTCTTTTACTAATTTCTTTATTTCTTCAAATTTAACATCTGTCAGTATCTCTATAGCCTCTTCTACTCTTTCAACTGTATATATCTTAAATTTCCCATCTAATATAGCATCATTAACTTCATCTGATAAAACAAGGTTTCTCTGATTCTTCTTAGGAATTATAACTCCTTGCTCACCATTTAATCCTTTGGTTTTACATATAGAATAAAATCCTTCTATTTTTTCACTTATTCCACCAACCACTTGTATATCTCCCTTTTGATTTATAGAGCCTGTAACAGCAATATTCTGCTTAATTGGCACTCCACTAAGAGATGACAATAGTACATATAATTCTGCCGAAGAAGCACTATCTCCATCTATTCCACCATAATTTTGTTCAAAACAGATATATGCATTTAGTGACATTATTAAATCCTGTGCAAAGTTCTCAGAAAGATAACCCCCTAATATAAGCACTCCCTTGTTATGTATAGAGCCACTCATATTTACTTCTCTTTCTATATTTACTATGCCTTTACTTCCTGGACTAGTGGTTGCTGTAATCCTTGAAGCTCTACCAAAAGAGTACTCTCCCGTACTTAATACAGATAGACCATTTATCACTCCAACCTGTTTTCCCTCTGTCTCTATTAAAGTAAATCCATTTTCAATTGATTCATCCATATGTGTCTCTACCCTATTAATTCTTTTTCTCTTTTCACTTATTGCTTTCTTAACATCACACTGCTCTGTATATCTTGAATTTCTAAATTCTGCATATGCACTTCCTTCTATTACAACTTCCATTATTTTATTAAATTTAGTTGATAATTTTCCTAAATCACCAGACAATCTAGTGCTAAATTTGACAACTTCACCAACAGCTTCCTTAGTAAAATGTCTTAAATTATTCTTATCACATTGAGATGCTATAAATCTAGCAATTCCATCTTCATTATTTTCATTCTTATCCATTTCACTATCAAAATCCACGAATATTTTAAAATATTTTTCAAAATCTTCATCATATCTGTATAGAATATCATATATATAGTGGCTTCCAATCAATATTAATTTTACATTTAATGGCATATTTTCTGGCTTAATTGCTGTCTGAGTTTCTAATATTACTTTTTTTGTTTGCAAAGTCTTTTTAAGGATTTCCCAAGACATCGTATATTTTAACAACTGGTCTGCATAAATCACTAAGTAACCACCATTAGCCCTATGAAATGCTCCTGATAATAGTTTCGTAAAATCAGTCTTTATATTGCCATTTGCATAATCGTATTCTGCCTTTCCAAATAAATTTGCAGGACTTGGATTTATCTCTACTATAACAGGTGCTGATTCTTTGTTTTTTGAACCTCCGTTGTCTACAAATAGGTTGATTTTATATTTAATAAAATGTTCTTTATCATATTTATCTTTTAATTCATCTTCATCTAAATAGAATAAGTACATATATTCTATTATATCTTTTTTTACTTTTTCCAAATAAGCTTGGATTTTATCATAATTTTCATATTTTTCGCACAATGTCTTGATGTGAGGTTCTACTACAAGTTTAGCTATCTCTTCTTCAAGCTCTAAAACAGCTTTTTCAGCTATTTCTTCTAAATCTTTAATTTTATACACGACCTGTATAGCCATGTTTTCCAGTTCTCTTTTTGCCTTATAGAACTCCTCATCAGATATGTCACTTTCATCTTCCTCTTCTTTCAAAGGTATAAAGACTATTCCCATTTTACTCTGTTTTAATTTAAATCCTTTTTCTTCTCCGTACTTCTTAATTTGCTTTAGTAACATATCTTTTTCTATTTCATATTCGTCCAAAAGTTTATTTTTTTCTATTTCAAAGCTTTCACTTTCAAACGCATTTTTAAAATCTTCTAAAAGACTCTCAATTAACTTCTCCATGTCTTTCTTAAGTTCTCTTCCAAACCCTTTTTCTAACTCAACTATAATAGGCTCTCTAGGGTTTTCAAAATTATATATATAGCACCAATCTTTATGTGTATTTTTTTTGGATGCATATTCATTCAAAACCTTTAAGGCATAAGTACTTTTTCCTGTTCCAGATTCACCAGCTAAGTATATGTTATAGGCTGGATTACTTATTCTTAGACCTAATTCCATAGCTTCTACAGCTCTTTCTTGACCTAGTATACAATCTAGTGGATTTATTTCAGATGTATTATTATATTTCAATATTCCCCCACCTCCCCATATTTAACGTTAATGATATAATATGACTTTGATACAATAAGTGTTAAAGTAAGTTCACATTAAAGTATATGAAATAGACTCTTATTATTAGTCATTATACTTATCTAAAATTATTTCCATATTTCTCTTTATTATATTTCTGCCCCTCCAACTAAATGCTCTATCTCCATATCTCCTTTTAAATTCTTTATTTGAAATATTTTGTATCTCATCATAGTCCAAATAATCTATTATATTTTCTTTAAATTCCAAAATATGAGTTGTTGGTATTCCAACATTATGTGGACATACTTCTTGACAGATATCACACCCAAATACCTTTTTACTACTCTTTAAAACAGATTTTTCTTCCTCTGACAAATCTCCTTTTTTTTGAGTTATATATGATAAACATTTCTTGGGATTCATATCATAATTTCCTAATATAGCATTTCCCGGACAATATTTTACACACTTACCACATTTAAAACAGCTTTTTTCTAGTGGTTTATCTTCCTCAAATTCATAATTATTTACTATATATCCTATAAATATATAAGAACCATACTCATCAGTTATGATGTTATTGTTTATTCCAAAATATCCTATACCTGATAAATAAGCTAAATATCTGTCAACTAATGGCCCATTATCAGCAAATATCTTGTATTTAAAATCCTCTACTGTTTTGGATATATAATCACAAATTTGTTGTAAAAAGTCCTTTACTACAATATGATAATCCTTTCCATGGCAATATTTTGATAAATTTGAATTTTCGATTTTTTCTTGTCTATTTATATGATATGGAAATGCACATACTATTATAGAATTAGCATCCTCCATTATATTTCTTGGATTAATCCTGTTATCAATTATTGGTTCTTCCATCCCAGTCAAATAATCTTTTTCCTGTCTGTCTTCAAGTATCTTTTTTAGATTGTCATACTTGTCTATACCAGCTATTCCTACACACTTTAATCCTATAAGATTACAAAATTCTTTTAATTCCTTATTATTCATAAAATTATTCCTTTTTAATCTATTTAATACTACTTAATCTATTTAACCTGTTTAATTTAGGTTATAAAACTACAATTATTATTACTATATTATAAAATGAGCTAAATTATAATATAAGTCTCATCTCTTTATAATAATATCCATTTATCCTTTAATATAACTTGTTTTATATACTCTATTTCTTATTATTCTACAATAACAACTTAGTTTAAACTTTTTTTACTATTTTTTTAGTAATCATCTTACTAATATGATTTCTCTACTTTACTCCAATATTTATATAACTCAAACTTCACCATGTAATTAAATTATCATCTATTTTCCATTTTAATATAATTATAATTTTTATGTTTTCAACAATGTAATACATATCATACTGATAAATTATAGTCACAAAATTAAATATAACTTTAACTTACAATTATATAGTGTATTTTACATTTTTAAATTTACCATTCATAATAGGCAATATAAATTTTATCATATCTAAATTTATCACTTACAAAAACATTAAAAATAAGAATTTGCTTTTAAATCATCCACAGATTATAATAAATACTGTATAAGGATGGTGAACAATTTGATTAAAATAACAATTCCAGGTAGACCCATTAGTAAATCTAATTTTAAACTTCATAATATAAATGGTCAAGCATGGATGCCTTCAAAGGGAAAGTATTCTAAGTATTTAGCATATGAAAACATGATTGCAGGTTTTATAAACCAACAGTATCAAGGAGAAACTGTTGAAGAAAATCTAATAACTGTTTTAAAGTTATACTTCCCAAACAAGAGAATGGGAGACTTACATAATTATCCAAAGAGTATTTGTGATGGTATTGAAAAAAGTGGAATAATAAAAAATGATAAACAACTTAAGCCAGTACTTTTATTCGACTTTATCGATAAGGATAACCCTAGGGTTGAAATTGAACTTTATCCAGTATCTAAATATGATATATCTTATAATATTTTTGAGAAATAAATATTTTATATACTAATTGATACTATAGTAATGCTATACAAACTATAACAATAATATTTGTGCTATAGCTATACTCACACAAATTTTAAATTTATATGATACTTGTAGCTATGTAAATTTAGTACTTATAAAATTACTGCATTCATATAAATTTAACATTTGTATATAAAGACGTATCCATATAAATAAAACATATTCACATAAATAAAGCATATCCATATAAAAAGAAATCGGAGTAAACTTACTACACCGATTTCAACAAATAAAATCTATCCTAATTTTTCGACAACAGTCTTCAACATTTCTCTTATTGGAAGTTCATATGGACATCGACTCTCACAAAGACCACAGTCAATACACTCAGTAGGTTTAACATCCATAACCTGATATTTTTCTTTAGCCCACTCTTCAAGTCCATATCTAGTATAATATCCTTCACATAAAAAGCTCAATGGTATATTTATTCCAACAGCACAAGGCATGCAGTATTCACATCTTCTACAGAATTTTTTACCTAAAGAATTTCTTATTTCCTCAATTTCTTTATTATCTTTTTCATCTAGCACAAGATTTTCAAGTACAGCAACATTCTGTCTAACCTGTTCAACACTTTCCATCCCTGGTATAACTACATCTATATAGTCTTTAGATAATATGTACTTAATAGCTAATGTAGCATTATCTAAAGCCCCTCCAGCTAAAGGCTTCATTACTATTATTCCAATTCCTTTTTCATGAGCCTTTTTAAATACCTCATCTGCTTGTCCTTCAACTATATTGTAAGGAAACTGTATAGTGTCAAATTTTCCACCTTCTATAGCTTTTTCTATAGTACTTAAATTATGGCTAGTTATCCCGATGTGCTTTATCTTACCTTGTTCTTTTGCCTCTAAAAGAGCATTATAAGCCATCTTATCTTTAAAAAGATTGTCATACTCCTCTTCTTTAACATTATGGAATTGATATAAATCTATAAAATCAGTTTTGAAATTATTTAAACTTATCTCAACATCTCTCTTCATTGAGTCATAATCTCTAGACATACTTTTAGTAGCTAAGAAAAATTTATCTCTTTTCCCTTCAAGAGCAATTCCAATTGCTTCCTCACTTATTGTATACCCTCTTGCACTGTCAATAAAGTTTATTCCTTGTTTTTCTAACTCATTTATGACTAAGTTAGTATCCTCTTGAGTAATTCTTTGTATTGGAATTCCCCCAAAGCCAACTCTCTTTATTTTCATATTGGTATTGCCTAAATTTCTCATATCTTTCCCCACCTAACTTTTAATTAATTTTTATATAATATAAATGTATCACTTTTAATTATACAACAAATTATGAGAATTTTTGCAATATATTTATATTCTATTAAAATTACACATAGCAAATAAAATTTTATTTACTAGATAGTATCTCTTTTATCATTTTAAGTTCTCTCTTATGACCTTCATCATCAAAAGGAGTCTCTAAGAAAAATGGTAGGTCTTTCAGGCTAGGATGTTCCATAAAATCAATCAATGCTTTTAATCCTATCTTTCCTTCTCCTATAGGAGCATGTCTGTCCTTTTTATCTCCAAATGGCATCATACTATCATTTAGATGAACAGTTTTTAACTTATCTATCCCTATAATCTTATCAAATTCTTCTAAGACTCCATCTAAATCGTTTACTATATCATATCCAGCTGAAAAAATATGACATGTATCAAGACACACACCTATTCTTTCTTTGTGTTCAATTTCATCTATTATACTTTTTAATTGCTCAAACTTAAATCCTATTTCAGTTCCTTTTCCTGACATAGTTTCAAGAAGTATAGTTATATTTTCATCACCCTTAATAGCATTATTCAATCCTTTTACTATTCTCTCTATACCAAAATCTACTCCACCACCTACATGACTACCTGGGTGAAAACACATGTATTCAATTCCTAGTGAATCCATCCTTCTTATATCTTCATCTATCACTCTTGTCGCAAATTCGTATACATCATCCTTTGCACCACCTAAATTCATAGTGTATGGAGCATGTGCAAGTAATGGTGCAAAATTATTTGCCTTTCTAATCTCTTGAAACTTAGCTATATCTTTTGCATCAAATTCTTTAGCATTTCCTCCTCTTGGATTTCTACTAAAAAATTGAAATGTATTTGCACCAATGTATACAGCTGTCTCAGCTGCTTTAGCAAATCCTTTTGCTATTGAAAGATGTGTTCCTAATTTAATCATATTAATCTCCTTTTATTTGTATTTATATTCTTATTTGTACTTATATTCGTGCTAAATTTTAATTATAAATTTCTAATAAGTAAATTTTTATTTTAATACAACTTTAATTTAATGTAACTATAATCAATTTCATGTATATTAATTTTAAATTTTAATATTTACAATTTAATTATACCCATTTTAAGAAATTTCAAATATTATAATCTTATAGATTATTTAGCCACTCCTTACATATATCTATATATGTCTTACATTTTAATTATAATTTTACTACATTTCATTTATATATCTATTACAATTTGATTATATATATTTTATAATCCTTTATATAAACAGGCAAAAAAATAGAGACTAAAAATCATTTTTTACTCATACCAAAAGCCATTTTTTGATTATTAAGTAAATTCTGATGTTCAATCTCTAACTTTATGTTTTTAATTAATCCATAATTAATGGTTCTAACTAGGACATTCTTCCTCAAGTGTAGGAATTACAACCATTGCTATATCATACTTAGAACCTTCAACGTTGTGTTGTCTTTTATTTAAAATTTCATCTATCTTTGACTTCATAGCATCACTGAGTTCAACTAATTCATCATGAGTAAGAGAAATATCATGATAATCAACTATATTTTCATTTTCTAAAACATCTTCTTCTGCTGCCTTATAAAAAACTTCACTCATGTTTTCAAATTTTGATATGTACAATTCTTCTTTTTCTTCCCCATTGTCTAAAGAAAAATTAAGTATCCTATTCCCTATAACCACATTTTTTGCACTTGGATAATAGTATTTTTCCACAATCCCCGACTTTATTTTTTCCTCAACTAATTCTAAAATACCAACTTTGTATAACATTTTTATATGGTAGTTTATTTTTGCATGAGGTTCTTCCAATAATTGAGATAATTGTTTTGCTGACAATGGCGATTTGTCAAATGCTTTTAGAATATCTATTCTACGTGGATGCGCAATAGCCTTTATGCACTCCAAATCTCGTAATACCAATACCTCTTTCATTGACCCCTCCTAAAAAATTTATTTAATTCATATTTCTTTACAATTTAATTATATATTAAATTATATGTTGTTGTCAAAAAAATCCTTTCTTAAAATTTTAAAAAATATTTAATTTGAGTTTATTTGACAACTCCTCTAAAACTTTAACTCCTGCGACGCTGTTACCTTTTTTGTCAAGTGCAGGTCCATAAACACCAATACCCATACGTCCTGGCACAGAAGCCATTATACCACCCCCAACTCCAGATTTTGCAGGAATCCCAACTTTAATAGCAAATTCCCCAGAAGCATCATACATTCCACAAGTCATCATAAATGTTTTGACAATTCTAGAAACCATTTCACTCATCAAATGCTCACCATTTTCTATGTCTACTCCATAATTAGCAAGATTTATGCCAATTCTGGCTAAATCTACAGAATCTACTTCAATTGAGCATTGTTTAAAATAAAGGTCTAAAACATCTTCTACATTACCTCTGATAAATCCATCACTTTTTAATAAGTAAGCCATTGCTCTGTTTCTATCTCCAGTCATTTTTTCAGACTTATAGACATCATAGTTTATTCCTATATTATCATTCTTTGCTAATTTCCTAAAGAAACTAAGCATTCTTTCTTCTTTTTCTTCCAAACAGCTCCCATTTATAAGAGAAGTAGTTACTATAGCCCCTGCATTTATCATTGGATTACAGGGTTTTTTTGTGTCATTAATTTCAAGTTTCATTATAGAATTAAATGGGTCTCCACTTGGCTCCATTCCAACGTTTGAAAAAACGTCTTCCCAATCATTGTCCATAAGTGCCATAGCAAGCACAATTGGTTTTGAAATACTCTGTATAGTAAACTTTGTGCTACAATTTCCAGCACTGTAAAGATTGTTTTCACTATCTATGATACAAATTCCTAAATCATTTCTTCTAGCGTTTTTTAATTCTGGTATGTAACTAGCAACTTGTCCATAATTAGTATATTTCTTATTAGAACTTATAATTTCTTTTAATAATGTCTCATCTAACGTATTCATAGGCACCTCTTATATTATGATATATATATTCTATTTTAGCACAGATTTATACTATAATAAAACAGTGTTAAAAAAAATTATACTTTAAAACTATTTTTTACAAGAATTTATTCATTTTTCAAACAATTTAACCGTTTTAACAGTTTAATAGTTCAATATTTTAAACTTCCTGTCTTCATCTCTCCAAATAGATTCTAATATATATTTTAAAACTTGTAACTATTATAGCAAAATAAAATGGCAGTTTTTTCAACTGCCATTTTATTACTAATAAATCTAAAGACAAATACTATAGTCCAGATTAATCGACTATTTTACTTCCTCCAATAAATTCTCTAAGAATTGAAGTCCCTGGTATATCAGAAGTATCATCTAGCTCTACAAAATACTGCAAAAACTTTAGTAATCTAGTTGCTTCAATGTGAGCAGGATTATCTTCTTTTATCTCTTCCAGCAAGGGCTTAGCAAATCTCTTTAAAACTGCTAATTCATATACACAAGCAGAATTAAATATGGCATCTGCTTCATCTTGATATGGGAATATATTCTTCTTTTCGCCTCTTCTAACTGATGCCCATTGTAAGATAGTATTATCAGCACTATAACCTCTAAAATTATAATCTCTAACAATTCTTCTTATCATTCTCAAATCAGCAGTAGGAATTCTATTATGGTCATCCAAGTTTATTTGAGTAAGGGCACTTATGTATATCTTAAATTTATCTTCATCTGGTATAGATGATGTTAAAATAGGATTTAGCCCATGTATACCTTCTAGTATAATTGGTTGGTTTGAGTCTATCTTTATTTTTTTACCAGTATATTCTCTCTTTCCTTCTTTGAAGTTGAATCTTATAGCATCAATTTCTTCTCCTGCTAAAAGACTCTTTAAGTCTAAGTTAAATTTTTCTAAATCTATAGCATAAATTGATTCAAAATCATAATTTCCATATTCGTCTAAGGGAGTATGTTTTCTATCTATAAAATAGTCATCTAAAGAAATCGAAATAGGATTTAAATTATTTACTCTGAGGTGTATAGATAATCTATGAGCAAAACTTGTTTTTCCAGACGAAGATGGAGCTGCTATTAAGACTACTCTCTTATTATTCTCTTTTATCATATCTGCTATTTGAGATAATTTTTTTTCATGTAACGCTTCAAATGTTCTTATTATATCTCCATATTCTTTGTTTTCTATTATCTTATTAAGTGATACTACCTTGTCAATTCCCATAAGTCTTGACCATTCTTCCGCTTCATAATATACGCTTGATAATTTAGGCTGAGGTATAAATTTCATAGGTTTAGTCTTATCTTCTTCACTAGGGCCTAGAATTATAACTCCTCCATTGTAAAGCTTAATATCAAATGATTTTATATAAGCAGTTGATGGTAGCATATACCCATAAAAATGGTCTATATAGTTTCTACACTTATATACTTTAGCACTATCATACTCTTTATACTTTAAAAGCTCTGCCTTTTCATACATTTCATTGTTTTCAAATATGGAAATAGCTTCGTCTCTTGTAACTTCAATTTTTTCTATGGTATAATCATTGTTTACTATCTCTTGCATCTTGTTTTTTATATTTTCAACATCCACTTCTTTAAGTTTTCTATCTATGTGAACTTCACAGTATAGCCCACCAGATAGTGAATGTTCTATTGTAACTCTACTATCCCAAAATATTTCTCTACAAGCCATTACAAATACAAATGACATGACTCTAAAGTAAACTCTCTCACCATCTTCATTAGTAGTATCTAAAAAATTTATCTCACAATCATTCTTCACTCTGCAATTTAACTCTTTTAACTTATTGTCCACAACTGCAAGTGTTATATAACCCTTATGCTCATCACAAAATTCTTTTGCTATATCACCTAGTCTAATTCCTAAAGAGTTTTCTTCTAACGAATATTCTTTATTTTTTCCGTCTATTTTTAAGTTTATTTTTTTCACTTCAACATCTCCTTCCTTTTGATGAATACAAATTTTAATCAACGAGGCATATCAACAAGTTAAAGAGAGGTATTTAACCCTCTCCTACAATACGATTCAATTTACTTATAGTATCTTCAATGTCTTCGTAGTTTATTTCTAGTACTAAATATTCTGCATCTAACTTTAAGACCTCTTTAATTCCCTCTTCAGATAAAATTCCTTTTCCTATGCCTACATGTGTATCATTGATACCATCATTATCACTTAAGTGTATCAACTTTATTTTATCCTTCAAGTTCTTTATATAATCATCCTCATCAATTAAACAGTGTCCAGTATCGTAACAAAAACAAATCTTAGAATTTTTAATCCTATTAAATATATATTCAAAATCATAGGATATATTTCCAATATTTGAAAAATCCCCACTTTTTGAATATGTATTCTCTATACATATATACGAGTTTGTATTTACCTTATCTAAAAAATCTACACTATTGTCTAAATACTTGTTTCTATTCTTTTTAATCCTATTTGTCATAACATAGCCTAAGTGAAGATTGAAATACCTTATATCAAACCCTTTGAGCTCAAATTCTATTTTCTCAATAAAATTTATCCATGAATCTCGTATATACTCTATATTTTCGCAAGTATTTAACTCCATAGGTAAGTGTATCCCTACAGATAATCCTAGTTTAGAAATTCTATCTTTATATTTACATAACTCACTACATTCATATATATTGTCAATCCCAATCTCTAAATGAGTTATTTGCTCTATTTTTTCACAAATATCTAAAGCCTCCTCAAGATTAAACAATAAGGATGCTACACCAACTGCCATACAAATCACCTACTCAAAAATGCCTATGTCTGTAAAAGGAAATACTCTTAAAATAACCTTCCCTTTAATATTTTGCTCATCTACTAATCCTACTTCTTTATATCTACTATCCAAGCTTACTTCCCTATTATCTCCCATCGCAAATACTTTTCCCTTAGGAATCACCATATCAATATCGCCTTCAGTATAATTATCATGTATATATGAAACTTCATTTAATAACTTGCCATTTATATAAACCTTTGAATCACTAATCTTTAGATGGTCACCAGGTACACCTATAACCCTTTTTACAAGTTCTTTTTTTCTTCCATCATCTTGTAATAAGTCAGTCTTAAATATCATTATATCTCCACATTTTGGTTCTGATAATTTATATGTCATCCTATTTGCTACCAAATAGTCATGTGACTTAAGTGTTGGGTACATAGATTCTCCATTTACTAGTGTTGGTTTTATAAAACGAGTTATAATAAATGCAAAAAAAAGTGCAGTAATAATTATTTTTATCCACTCTACAATCTCTTCTTTAATAGTTTCATTCATTCACAAATTCTCCTTTATAGTTATATTATCTTTATTAATAATGCATTTTTAACATTATCTTTTAGATAAGTCTACTAAATAAGGTGTTGTCTTTTTTATACAGACAACTATTGTGCATGGTCTGGTGATTTCAGTTAATCAGCGATTGCTCCAAATTTTATATGTTTAGTCAATAGTTCCTATCTTAGAAAATGGATACAATCTGACTAGAACCTTTCCTAAAACGGTATGCTCGTCGACCAATCCAACCTCATCGTATCTACTATCTAAACTTTTTTCTCTATTATCCCCCATAGCAAATAATTTTCCTTCTGGAACTACGATATCAATATCTCCATCAGTACGATTATTATGTATATAGGAAGTCTCATTTAACAATTTATCATTTACATATACCTTGGAGTCTTGTATTTTTACATGGTCACCAGGAACTCCGATGACTCTTTTTACTAAGTCTTTTTTCTTTCCATTTTCTTCTGTTAAGTCGGTTTTGAATACTATTATATCTTTGTATTTTGGCTCTCCTACCTTGTACGCGATTCTATTAACTATTAGGTAGTCACGTTCAACCAGTGTAGGATACATTGATTCTCCCTTAACTATTGTTGGCACTATAAAACGAGTTATTGCAAATGCCAGAACAAGAGCTATGACAATCACTTTTATCCACTCTACAATTTCTTTTTTAACTGCTTCACCCACTAAAATCGTCTCCTCTGTGTTAAATATTAAGTCAATCTACAGCAAAATAATCTACCATAAACTTACAATATAAATATTATACTTCTTTTTTCTACTAGTTTAAAATAATTTTCTAAGACCTTTAGGATAATGATTCTTAATTACACCAGCAGATTCTTTTCCCCAACCTAAAGGTATGCCTTCAACTGATACCAAAACCCAGCCTCTACTTTCATTAGAATTTACAACATCCCCTTTTAAGTATTTAAGAATTGAATCACTCTGTACACTAAAGTTTTCGACATTTTTTACATCTTCAACCTTTAAATAATGAGATAGTGCATGAGAAGGCTCAAATCTATTCTTCTTTAAAACCCCTAAATGCAAACCGTATCTCAATACTTTTAGTTTTTTCGTATCTGGATATACTTCTGGAAGTAGGTACAGGTTTTCTCCTCTTAAATAAAATTTATTTTTTTTATTACTATAAAAATCAACCTTTAAAAATTTCTTTTCAAACTCCCTATAATCCTTTATTTCTTTATCTAAATTTTTTATTTTTAATTCTTTGACATTACACTCTTCATCTTCCAATTTTTTTATTTTGGCAACAAAATGACCTTCTCCCTTTATTTTATGAGGCCATAATCTTTCCATTTCAATAAGTTCTGCATATGGATATTCACTGATAAACTCATTTATAACATGTTCATTTTCTTCTCTTGAAAAAGTACACGTTGAATAAATTAAAATACCATCCTTCTTCAACATTTTATATCCATCTCTTATAATTTCTTTTTGAATAGATTGACATTCTAATACCTTTGCATAACTCCAATCTGATATGGCCACCTCGTCCTTTCTAAACATACCCTGACCAGAGCAAGGTGCATCTATAACCACCTTATCAAAATACCCATTAAATGTCTTTCTTAAGCTTTTAGAATCGGTATTTGTTATAATACAATTTTTCACTCCAAATCGCTCTAGGTTTTCACCTAAAGCCTTAATTCTACTAGCATTAATTTCATTAGAGACCAATAGACCTGTATCATTTAATTTAGACAATATATATGTAGATTTCCCACCAGGAGCAGCACACATATCTAGTACCTTATCGCCCTCTTTAATATCTGCTTTTGGTATCACACTCATGGCAGAAGGCTCTTGCAAATAATATGCTCCAGCCTCATGCAGTGGATTTCTACCAGGTCTATTGATTTTATCATCATAATAAAAACCCTCTTCTGCCCATGGTATCTGTGACAAATCAAATAAATTTAAATCCAACAGTTTCTTTTTATCAATTTTTAATGTATTTATTCTAAGACCAGTAGTCTTATCTTCATCATAACTTTTTATAAAATCATCATATTCATCCTGTAGTATTTCTCTAATATCTTCTAAAAATTCTTCTGGTAAATTCGCCAAATTTATAATCCCCCTTCAATCTGCTTCGTTTGTTTGTCATTTATTTCTTTTAACTGTTTATGTCTTTTGCTTGAACTCTATTTTCTTTTCTTTTTCTTAAGATTACCGAAAAACACTTTTTTAGAGTGATTCATATATTTATCAAGTTTATCAAGATTTACCTTCCACAAAATTATCACATAAACTATAAGTAATATAATAGCCCATCTATATTCTATCATCAATATAAAATCAAAAACTCCATGTAATAAAATTGGAATCAATACAGCCATAAATAAGTACTCACGTCTCTTGTTTTTATTTCCTTCAAACTTATACTTAGAGATATAATATCCCATAGTAATAGCAAACATTACATGAGCTGGAATAGAGATAATCGCTCTATTAATACCAACTTGAAGGGCTAAATTACCACTTTCAGAAAAAATATAGACTATATTCTCAATTGTTGCAAATCCCAAAGATAAAAATACAGAGTAAATAATACCATCTAACTTTTCGGTAAAATGTTTTTCTTTAATTAGTGCAGGAATTAGTATCAGAGCTTTTACACCTTCTTCTACAAGCCCTGCAACTACAAATGATACATATATTAGTTCTGAATATCCTTCAAATACATTAAATTTCATCAGTAAATTTTCTAAAAGTATAATTATAATACTTAAAAAAGCACCTATTAAAAAAAATTTAATTAAATGAATTAAAGGCTCTCTACAATATTTATCTTTAGACCTTATCCAAAATAGCCCTATCAATATAGGAACTATTGCCAATAAAAATAAATCCAGCTTCATAGACTATTTTCCTTTCAAAATTTTTAATTCACTTCTGTTCAAAATACTTAATTCATTTCTTCTTTATAGCATCTATTTATTTTTAGCTTATTTTGTTTTAAATACACTCTAAAATAGACATTAAATTATTCAAAGTCAAATATACTAAAATATTTTAAAAAATTTAAATTTATATCTATATTATTTAACAAATCTCAAGCTATATTCATATCTTGAAATATAAGGGAACTAAATTCATTTAAAGAAAGGGTGATTTGATGCAAGATGGTTTCTTAACAGTAAGTATAATCGATGCTACTAACAATAGACCTATTCAAAATGCAACAGTAAACATATATTCAATGTCTAATGGTAGCCAAAGCTCATCAACTTTATACCAAAACCTAACGAGTAATGAATCTGGTCAAGTGACTGGATTAGTATTACCAGCACCAGATGTAGATTACTCTCTACAACCATCTGATGTTAGACCTTACAGCCAGTATATAGTAGAAGCCATAGCAGATGGATATGAAACAGTTGTCATAGAAGGAACGCAATTATTAGCTACAATTGAAGCGAGACAGGGAGTTCCCATGTTTCCTAGAACAAGAAGTAAACGTTCTTTCTCAAGACAAAGTGAATTGATTTTTGATATAGGAGAACATACCCTATACGGTACTTATCCTCCTAAAATTCCAGAAAGTAACTCAAAGCCATTACCTCCTCCTACTGGTTTTGTTGTATTGGATAACCCTGTAGTACCTGAATTTATAGTAGTTCATGATGGTTTGCCAGAAGATTCATCAGCTCCAAACTATTGGATTCAATTTAAAGAGTATATTAAAAACATAGCCTCATCTGAAATATATTCAACTTGGCCTCAACAGACAATCTATGCAAATGTAATAGCTATAATATCATTTACTTTAAATAGGGTATTTACTGAGTGGTATCGAAATAAAGGATATAATTTTACAATAACTTCATCAACTGCATATGACCATAAATTTATAAACAACAGAAACTTATTTGAACCAATTAATGTAGTTGTAGATGCAATATTTAACACATTTATAAAAAGACCTCCTACAGCAAGACAGCCACTATTAGCACAATATTGCGATGGTCAAAAATCTCAATGTCCTAACCAAATGACTCAATGGGGAAGTAAAGATTTAGGTGACCAAGGATACGACTACGAAAGCATACTAAGATATTATTATGGAGATGAGATAGTATTTGAAAGAGCGCCTATAGTAAGTGGTGTCCCTGTATCATTCCCTGGGACTACATTACAAGTTGGTTCTACTGGACAATATGTTAGAACTATACAGAATCAGTTAAATGCCATATCCAACTCTTACCCAGCTATACCAAAGGTAATAGAAGATGGTATATATGGAACAGACACAGAAAATGCAGTTAGAATATTCCAAGGAATCTTTGGTTTACCTCAAAGTGGAGTGGTAGATTTTAAAACATGGTATGAAATATCTAGAGTTTACGTGGCTACAACTAGAATAGCTTCTTTAAACCCTTTAATTTAAAGTTTGATTTAGAATTTATTTTAGATTATTGATTCAAAATAAAAAATGGCTGTTATGAACTAATCTATACTATAAGTATTCTAACTTATAAGTATCATAGTCCTAACAGCCATTTTTGTAGTTATAACTTATTGTTTTAGAATCTTAAAACTTTAAATGGGGGATTTTAAGCTTCTTAAAAACAGTACTCGCAAATTTAGTTTTCTTTGAAATTGTATATTTATTTTTAATAAAATGTTGCTTCATAATGAAAATATTGCTTAGTTATTCTAAGTAATACTATTTTAAAGATTATTATTTTAAAAGATTATTCCTAGTTTAAATAATATTTTTGATTCATCAATAAACTTAATTTGTAACCTTAGATTTATTGGCTAAAGCTAATATTAGACCTAAAGCTATAGATGCAAATGCAGAGGCAATTACTCTATATTCAGCAGGGAATAAGAATACAATTGTATGGCATGGTATCCAGAAAAATGGTATAGTTTTTAAAACACTAAAACCAAGATAAGCATTCCAATCCACTACATTTACCACATCTTTAAGTGTTACCTTAATCCCTTTTTCAACTTCATATTTTTTGTCTATAAAACAATCCATAACCTTATGGAATAAAAACACAGTTGGTGACATTAGTATGTTCATAGTTGCACTCTTAAACAAAGCATTAGCAAAGGCTATTCCCTCAAAAGGAAGCATACCATCTACTTGTGCTTGACCTACACCTGCTGAGTAGATTGACATCGCATATGTTGTAACTATACCTATTATTCCCCAAACTATTGCTCTGTAAAAGACCCCTACTGGTATTTTCCAGTCTTTATGCAAGATTCTAGCACCAAGTAAATCTCCCATTGTAGCTAGTACAGCAAACTTGAAAAAACCTCCAATATATGGATGTGCACCTGTTGCTGCCATAAACACTTCTCTACTACTTGGTATCGCTAAGATAGCAATAATACAAATAAGAACTCCAATCCATATAAAATCGCCTTTTTTCATATTATAAATACTATTTAATATATAAATAGTTCTCCTTCCTGTCAAAGATTTATTTAATTTACAATTTATTTGTAATTATTTATTAACCATTGCTTATTAGATATTCATTTTCCATATTTAAATTTATAAAATCTTACTCTTAAATGATTGTATTTTAATCTTAATTTTTATTTATATTTTGCCCTAACCCTTTATTTATCTACTTTACAACTAGCCTTATTTACAATCATCTTATAATTTATTTTACAATTGATTTCCACCCTAACCCTTTATCTAGCTTTCAACTAGTCTTATTTACAATCACCCTATAATTTATTTTACAATTGATTTCCACCCTAACCCTTTATCTAGCCTTCAACTAGTCTTATTTACAATCACCCTATAATTTATTTTGTAATTGATTTCCACCCTAGCCCTTTATCTAGTTTTCAACTAGTTTTATTTACATACTTATCATTTTATTTTTAGGCATTCATCCCTTCTTTTAAAGCTTTTATATTAATTTCTATAAACTTAGGTTTGACCTGTTGTGACACTACTTTTTCCCAATCTATATCATCCTCTATCTGTAGAGCCTTAATCAAAGCTCCTAAAAGGACCACATTCATAACTTTTTCATTTCCAAGACCTCTTGCAATATCAACTGCCTTTATCACTGTTACATCCACTTTTTCTTTAATATCATCTATTATATTTTCAGGATAATCCACTCTACCTGTTAAAATTGGAGCTGAAGGCATCTCATAATCATTCACTACTAATTTGCCATCAGGTTTTAGAAAATCAAGATATCTCAGAGCTTCCATAGTTTCAAATGAAACTAATACATCAACATCGCCCTTACCAAGTATAGGAGAGTGTACTTTTTCACCATATCTAACTTGAGTTGTTACACTTCCCCCTCTTTGAGCCATTCCATGAACTTCTGACATCTTAACATCATATCCAGCATCAATAAGACCAGCAGAAAGTATTTTACTTGCTAAAACAGTACCTTGACCTCCTACACCTGATAGCAATACATTTTTAACCTTTTTCATTATTCTTCACCAACCTTTTTTATAGCATTTACTGGACATACTTGTGCACACACTGTACAACCTACACATTGAGCTTGATTTATACTTGATTTCTTTTTAGATTTATCAAATCTCAAAGCAGGACATCCTGTTGTAAGACATTTCTTACATCCAATGCACTTTTCATCATCTACACTACAAACTGATGGTATAAGGTCAAATCTCTTTTTATCATCTTCAGTAAATTTTTTTAATGCACATGGCCATCTTGTAATTATTACTGATGGTTCCTCAATTGATAAAGCCCAATCTAATGCTCCTTTAACTTCATCTAACTTATTAGGATTTACAACTTTTACATTCTTACATCCTAAAGCTTTTACTATAGTCTCAATATCCATCATTTCAGTAACATCACCTTGTAATGAAAATCCTGTCCCAGGATTCTCTTGATGCCCTGTCATACCAGTAATCCTGTTATCAAGAATACATGTTACAGTATTGCTTTTATTGTATATTATATCTATAAGTCCATTTATCCCTGTATGGAAGAATGTTGAATCTCCTATTGTACTTATAGTTCTCATATTAATATTATTTTTAGTAAATATTTTTTGTGCTCCATGAGCTACTCCTGGACCTCCTCCCATACATATACAAGTATCCTTAGCATTTAAAGGTTCTGCTCCTCCAAGTCCATAACATCCTATATCTCCACTTATAAGTACATTTTTAATTTTTCCTAACTCATAGAAAAATCCTCTGTGTGGACATCCTGCACATAATGTTGGTGGTCTACCTACTATCTTTTCTTTACTGTATTCTATTAGCTCCCTTTTTTCTCCCAAGATTGATTGTGCTATGATATCTGGGTTTAACTCCCCAATATTAGGTATCTTTTCCTTTCCAATACAAGGTATGTTATTCTCTTTTAAGTGTTCTTCTATATAAGGTTCTAATTCTTCAATTACATAAACAGTATCTACTTGTTCTGTGAACTCCCTAATTTTCTTAGTTGGAAGAGGATATGTAAATCCTAATTTTAAGTATGATACAGTATCTCCAAACACATCTTTAGCATACTCATAAGAAGCACCTGAAGTTATTACACCAATTTTTTTGTCATTCCATTCTATAAAGTTTAAATCTGTTTCATTAGAGAACTCCTCAAGTTTTTTTAATCTATCTTCAAGCTTAACTCTAAGTACTCTTGAAGTAGCTGGTATAGCATCAAATTTAGAAAGATTTCTTTCATATTTCTTTACAACTGTTTCTTCTTTTTCTCCTAACTCAACGAGACCTTTACTATGACATACTCTTGTAACCATTCTAAATAAAACTGTAGTATCATATTTTTCACTTATTTCAACAGCTGCCTTTAACATATCTTTACATTCTTGACTATTGCTCGGTTCTACCATAGCTATTTTTGCAAATTTAGCATAATGTCTATTATCTTGTTCATTTTGTGATGAATGCATTCCAGGGTCATCCCCTGACACAATAATCATTGCACCATTTACCCCCATATATGCATACGTAAATATTGGGTCCGCTGCGACATTTACTCCAACATGTTTCATAGCCGCAAGTGCTCTTCCTCCTGCAATAGATGCCCCTATTGCAGACTCTACTGCAACTTTTTCATTTGGTGCCCACTCTGCAATTATGTCATCTTTATACAGTGCTATATTTTCTAGTATTTCGGTACTTGGTGTTCCTGGATAAGCAGCTGCATAAGATATACCTGCTTCGTAAGCTCCACGTGCTACTGCCTCATTTCCTGTAAGCAATTGTTTCATGATTCTCCCCCCTTAGAAATAATACTCCTCTAATAGCTTAGTGTATTTGTTAGCGATACACTTTAAAAGCCATCAACATATACTTATTATCAACATGGTATATATATTAATAAGTAAGTAATGATAAAATTAATCCACAAATTTATAATCATATTATTTAATTTATATATTAAGCAATTGCTATGCCAAGAAGTCTAAAAATTTTAAAACCCCTCTTAAAAATGCTAAATCGATTATTTTCTTTAACTTTTAATGAATCTAATAAATAACATTTAATTTTCGTTAGAATTTTCTAAATATTATAATTATTAATTTAGATAAAAAAAAATAATGTTAACATTTCTTAACATACATTAAAAAATGTTAACATTACAAATTGGGTTTAATACTTTTTACTTTGACTTGATTTACTTTTATTCTGTTTTTCCTCTAATTCTTACTTCTTTTTTCACTTAGACTTTAGCTCTTTTATTACTTATTTGAGTCTCATTTTACTCTCACTCAATATGTTCAATTGCACTTGTCTAAATTTTTAATACTTTTTTACTTCACTTTAACAAACTTAAACTTCATTTGGGTAGTGTAGTTAATGAATATTTAAATAATCATCAACTACATGTTTATATCATCGCAGTAGCCTAATGTATTTAGTCATGCTTATTTAGGGTTTTAAGATATTCTTTGAGATTATATTTAACACTAATTAGTTGCTACATAATTTGAAGAAATAGCAAGTTGAGACCCATCTTCATTTTCTATAATGATAGGCTTCATAATTTTTAATCCTTCAGTTTTTATTTTCTCTAACTCTTGTTCCATTATCTTAATTGTTTTTTCAAGGTCTTCTTGACTTACATCTTTAACTTCATTAGGGTCTTTAGCATATGCTTTCATTTCTTCAATATGTTTAGCATATTCATCATAAGTATAATACTCTACTCCATACTTTTCTAACTCAGCAGGGTCAGTTATTCCTGATTTCATTAAAGATTCAAACTTAGGTAAAGTAATTTTAGATGAATCATTTCCATTTGCAAATACTGCTCCAGTTCCACCTAGTATCATAGCAGATACCATCATTGTGCTTATAATTGTTTTTTTTATTTTCATAGCCAATCTTCCTTTCTTAGGGATTTATTTGGGTATTGTAGTTGACAGTGACTATTGCAATAGTTATTAACTACATCTTTAGACTATCATAATAGTCACTTTTGTGTCAAGTATTTTTATAAACTTTTTAATAAATACTATTAACATTTCATTGTATACATAAGAAATGTTAGCATTGTAAGCTGAGTACATTATCTACCACAGAAACTTATAAGCCCATTTCCATTGTCTATTCTGATAGGTTTCATAATCTTTAATCCTTCAGTTTTTATCTTCTCTAAATCTTGCTCCATTATTTTAATTGTTTTTTCAAGGTCTTCTTGACTTACATCTTTAACTTCATTAGGGTCTTTAGCATATGCTTTTAACTCTTCAATATTCTTAGCATACTCTTCATAAGTATAATACTCTACTCCATACTTTTCTAAGTCAGCAGGGTCAGTTATTCCTGCTTTTATTAGAGAATCAAACTTATCTAGTGTAATATTAGATACATCACTATTTTCATTTGCAAATATTGACCCTGTTCCTCCTAATACTATAGCAGCTGCCATCATTGTTCCTATAAGGGATTTTTTTATTTTCATAATCAATCTTCCTTTCTTAGAGATTTATTTAGGTATAATAGTTATCAGTGACTATTGCAATAGTTATTAACTGCACCTTTAGACTACCACGGTAGTCATATTTGTGTCAAGTATCTTTATAATTTTTTTAATAAAAAATACTATCTCAAAATAATTAAACTTATTTCAAGATAGTATTTTAATTCTAAATCTCTTGTATTACTAGGATTTAAGGTTCCTTTACAGAAGTTCTATATTGAACTTTGCTGACTGACAACAAATTTCCTTGTCTTGATATAACTAAACCATTCTCATCATAACCATTTTTCTGAACTAAATAATTTGATGAATTAGTATAAGATATATCATTGTAATTACTTGATTTATTTACATACATGTATTTACTACTATTAGATTTACTTTCTTTATTTACAGACTCATCTTCATTACTTTTAGATTTACTTTCTTTATTCATGGATTCATCTTCATTACTTTTAGGTTCATTTTCTTTATTCACAGATATTTTTGACACACTGACAGAAATATCAGAATCCTCATTTGAAGAATACAAATCAGTCGATTTATTGCTTAATGAAAATTCACTTCTATTACTTTGCTCACTTTTTGTTAAATCAAAAGATTCAACTTCATTAATTTCCTTATTTCCTGTTGCAAAAACAAGACTTGTCCCACAAACTAATACAGTTGAAACCAAAAAAGTAACATAAGTTGACTTTTTAAACTTCATAACATTAACTATTCTCTCTTCTATCTTTGTCTTTCCAAATCCATTGTAAATTGCCATCGAAAATGGATTATTCTCTTCTGCTAAACTTATCAGTGCAGTTGCATAATCAGCTCTATATTCTTCTCCAATCATATTCATTACTTTTTCATCGCAACTAAATTCTATGTCCTTATTTAGTAAAAAAAACATTATCCAAACTAAAGGATTAAACCAATGAATAACAAGAGCCAAAAGCATAAACAACTTCAGCATATTGTCAAATCTGTTAATATGAACCATCTCGTGAGTCAAAACAAAGTTTAAAGTCTGATTATTACTATAATCCATTTGTTTTGGTAAAATAATACGTGGCTTTAAAATACCAGATGTAAGTGGTGTCTTAGTAAATTCAGATACACAAACCATAAATTTTCTAAAACACCTATTTTCATATATCCATTTTTTAATAAAATCATGATTTTTTATATGTATTGAAGTTTTAAAAAGATTAATTATTTTAATATACTTAGAGCATAAAAATATACTCAGTATAATAGTAACCACAAAAGACAAAATACCTAACATCTCCAATATTGTAAAATTCTCAATATCAGATAGTACTTTACTGTTAGAAGTATTTTTATCCATAGAATTACTGACTTCCTTAAGAGTGTAATCTTCAGCTGATGTAGCACCTAATTCAACATTAAAAGCGGATTCAATTATACTATAAATACTAAAACCAGAGTTTAAACTTACTGGTATAAGAAGTTTAAACAACACAATCAACCATAATAATACAAATACCTTCTTAGGTAATTTTTTAAATAAACATGCTCTTATGAAAATAACAATTAAAAGTAAAACTCCAGAAGTAAAACTCATTTCTAACAATTTAATGAACATAAATCTTACCTCACTTTAATTTTTCGACAATCTGCTTAAGTTTTGTAATATCATCACTTGAAAGATTTTCTTTATTAATAAAAGCTGAAAGAAATTTTTCTGAAGACCCTCCAAACATTTTATTAATTAGTGTTTCTGTTTCCTGTTTTTGCACTTCTTCTTTACTTATTAAAGCTTTACAAACAAAATTTGGTTCAATTCTCTCTATTGCACCTTTTGCTACTAATTTTTTTATAACTGTATACGTAGTATTTCTATTCCATCCTGTTTCTTCTTTTAGTATTTTTACTAGCTCCCCTGCCTTACTTTCTCCTATCTCCCATAGAACTTCCATTACTTTAAGTTCTGAATCAAATAATTTTATTTCCATATAAAATCGCTCCTCAAATATGGTTATCGCAATAGTCATTACTATAATTAAAAACTATCATAATAGTCTATACTGTGTCAACCATTTATTTTTTAATAACAAAAACTGCCTTTTAAGAAAAAAATTCTTATAAAAGACAGTTTTGTCATGCCATACTTTAATGTTCAAGTTAAAAATACATTTTATTTAACTGTAAAACTATCTTAATACATAGAATAAGATTTTTCTTTATCCAATAATATATCCTCTACATCTGGATTTTCTTTTAGTAATTGTCTGTAAAAATTACAGTTAGTAACTCCTACATATGGAATCAACCATAATAAGCCTATTCCAAGAGTAACTATCGCCAGTATATACCATCCTATAAAGCTAAGGTTTAGTACAAATAATTTAAGTACATTTCCTTTCATCATATCTAAACTGGCACCCATCGCTTTAAATACACCTAAGTTATCTTTATCTTCACAAATTAAAAAAGCAGCTTGAGAAACATATAATAGCAATATATAAACTGGTAGCATAAGAACAAATATTATAAGAACTAAAGTTATTCCAGTAGAAATAATAGTTCCTATACCAACACTATCACTTGATAGGTATTCAATTGCTCCACTAGTAAGTAAAACACCGAATGATAAAAATGCGCCTATAATTGTGATTATAAAAGAATAAATATAAACAGCTATTGATTCTAATACATAAAGTCCAAAACTTCTTAAATAGATTCTTCCATTTACAAAAATATTTCCTATTCTTACTTTTTCATCTTTAGTAATCTTCAAGAACATGCATGTAAATCCTGCTGCAACGCAAAACCCTATTATAGCCACTACAATAGTAGTTAAAGGTTCAAAAGGCAATCCTACAATCGATATTAATACTATCACTGCAATATATACTGCCATAGCAATTGCACATGTACCCCAGTTTCCAGACAATTGAGCTTTTGACACTCTTTTTAATTCTTGCCTTGATACCATAAAAACACCCCTCTCATTTTATAAAAACTTTTTTGAAAATACATAAATAAACTTTTAACGTATAATATAATATTAATATATCATATTTTCGACTATATAACACACAATTATTCACCATGTTTTATCAAGATATATCATAATTGTATTGTTAGTTTTATATAGTCAAAATTAGCAAACATACCAAATAAATTTGATTGTACAATAAATATTGAAACAAATTATATTAAATGTACTTTATTTAGTAAAAAATTTATTTATTACTTGGCAAGATAAGTTATTTAACAAGATAAGTCATTTATAAAATATAATTTATAAAATAAGTAAATAACTTATAAAATATATTTGATATTTTTAGAATAAAATAAACTATCTCCCAAACATTTTATTATATGTTTAAAAGATAGTTTTTGTGTCTTTAAAATAAATTAAATTGTATATATTCCTTCACATAATTTTTGTATATTGCTTGGTGGTTGCCATTTACCATCTTTTTTAGTATATGTAATTAAAGTTGTAACATCCTTAGTTGGTTTTTTATTGTAAAGGTCTATAATCATTTTTGCCATATCATCTTGAACTTCTTTTTCTTTTTTGTTGTAATTCTTTTCATCAGTTACATATGATTTTACTAAAGTATTTGCTTCAGACATTACTTTACTAGTATCTAATGCTTTACTTACAACTTTTAAAGTTATCTTATCCTTACTAGAAGAATCTACTGTTACAGTCTTTTCAACACCTTGAATTAACTTAACAATTGTGTCATATATCTTTTCAGCATTTTCTTTACCATAAAGAGGAGTCAATTGAGCTAACATTGAAACCTTGTCCTTGCTATTATAAGTTTGAATTTGTTTATATTCAACTTCTGTTAATGCGTCAGAAATCCCCTTTTCGTCATATTTATACATTTCTAGTGCGGCTAAATTAGCTTCAAAATTTGACTTTACTTTTTCTTCTGCATTAGAACACCCTATAGTTAGAACTAAAACTAAAGCCATAATCGAAGATAATATTAACTTTTTTACCATTTTCATACAAATAGCCTCCCTCAACTAAGATAATAAAAAAATTTATTTATCAACATTATAACATAATTTTGTCTAATTATAGATTTATTTTGAAAATTTTACCACTTCCAGTCCATTCCAATACCGTTTTCTTTTGCTTTATCGTATATTCTTTTCGCTGTTACGACATCTTGTACACCTATTCCGACAGTTTTAAACACAATTATTTCATCATCACTTTCTCTTCCAGGAATAGTCCCATTTATAACATTACCTAAATCGCCATTAAAATCATCTTTACTTATTTTACCTTCTTCTAATGGAATTAATATATCTCCTGATTCAGATAAAACTGCATCTGTTGATTCAAAAAATATCTTAGATGCTCTAGTTAAACAATTTGGGCACAACTCTTGCATATCTGGCATATATGAACCTACTGCACTTATTAAAGCTCCTTTTTTTACTAAGTTTCCGTTAAGTACAGGCTGTTTTGATGGAGTAGCTAGGACTATTACATCTGCATTGTCTATAGCTTCATCAGATGATTCAACTGCAATTATTTTAGTGTTATATTTACTTAATTTTAAATTCATTTCTTCTGCAAATTTTTCTCTACTTTCCTTATTTCTACTAAACACTCTTACTTCATCCAAATCTCTAGCTTCTATCATAGCTTCAAGTTGTGGTTCTCCTTGTCCTCCTAGACCAATCAAAGCCCCAATCTTAGAATCTTTTTTAGCCAATACATCTATAGCTGCTCCAGATGCTGCCCCAGTACGAATCTGAGTTACATAAGTTCCATCTAAAGCTGCACTCACTTCTCCAGTTTCACCATCTAATAGTAATACTGTTGCTGGAATTACTGGTTTACCTTTTTGAGCATTTTTAGGAAATACAGATACAATTTTTATTCCCCCACATCCCAGTTCTTCTACATATCCTGGCATAAATAACATACTAGCATCTTGGCTTGGAACTGGTATATTGGTTCTCAAAGGATTTACACTTTTTCCTTCACAATAAATTCTAAAAGCTTCCTTATCAGCCTCAATTGCATCTCTCATTGTAAATACTTTTTTTATGTCGTCTTTTTTTAAAAGTAGCATTTTTATACCCCCAATTTTAATAAATCTCTATGCTAGATATTATAGCATAACATTTAATTTAAATTTCTATTTCAAATTAAATAAATCTACATATTCTGGTTTTAACATATAGCTTATTAATTTTTTGTTTATTGAAAATTCTGGTATTCCTGCTGCATATGGAGTTATATCATATAAATCAAAATACATAACTAAATTCTCATCCTGCAAATAAAAATTTTGATTCTCTTTTATACCTTTAAAATTGTATATTCCGATATTTTCTTTGTCCTTTTTTTCCAGCTCAGTTATTTGTCTTTTAATTTCTTCATCTATAACTTCCTTGTATTTAGTGTTATCTTTAAATAAGTCCATTAGTTCTAAAAATTTTCCCGTTCTCATATCCACGTTGTATGCTATATCTTGATAAAATCCATGTGCACCGCCACTATAAGTATAATATCTTACTTTTATACTAAGAGCAGAGTCAATATTCTTTTTAAGTTCAAAATCTACATTTGCAACAAACTTATTTTCTTCATCAGGATTATCCTTAAGATATTGCTTTGCTTCTGTGTATGATTTATTATAAAATTCAAAGATATCATTTTTTATTTTATCATTTGTAGACCTTTCAACAATCTTATTTGAATTTGTTATTATAGGCATATTTATAGTACTTTCTAGATATTCATCATTTTTCACTATTGTTTTACTTCCTATTGTACTTACTGATAAAGTTTGTTTGCTACTTGTAGTATCCTTTGGTAATGATTGATTATTCATAACACTTACTGCTTCTTTATTTCTGTCTAAATTAATCGAAGCATCTTTCCCTAAATTATTATATATATGGTCATGTTTAATTGCTAAAACAGCTATTATAGTCAAGGTTAAAACAAATACATATCTTAAAACTTTAGCTTTCATATCGCCTTTAAAAAATTTCATATTATCATTTTCCTCCTAAATATAAATCTCTCTTATTATATTTGGAGTTTCTAGGGTTTTTTATCCATATAATTTAATAAAAGATTAATTTTTTATTTACAAAAAATTAATCTTTTCGTTTTTAAATATTAAGATGTCTAATCAAACAGTTTGAAATTTCAGCAAGTGGCAATTGTAATACAACAGAACCCCTATCAAAAGCCACCATTGGCATTCCATATACTATGCAAGAGTTTTCATCTTGTCCAATAGTAAATGAACCCTTTTCTCTCATTTTTAAAAGTCCATTTGCACCATCAGAACCCATCCCTGTAAGTATTATGCCTATTGAATTTTTACCTGCTACTTCTGCAACTGAATCAAATAAAACGTCTACTGATGGACAATGACCACTTACTTTCTCACCTTTTTCACAAGTTACATAATAACCATCTTTATTCACATGTAATTTCATCTGATAGCCCCCAGGTGCAATTAACACATTTCCTCGTTCTACTCTATCATTATTTTTAGCTTCTCTTACATTCATAACACACTGCTTGTCAAGCCGTTGTGCATACATATCAGTAAATATAGCCGGCATATGTTGAACTACAACAACTCCTGGTGTCGATTTTGGCAAGTCTTTTATAATTTCAAGTATCGCCTCTGTGCCACCTACAGATGCACCTATAGCAATTACCATATTATTAAAATGTTCCACATTACCGCCTCCACAAAGTCATATATCAGAAATACTCTTTTATTTTTTATAGACAGCAGGTCTTACGTATTTATATTTGGTATTGCTTCTGTTAATTATCTCTGCATGACCTACAAATAAAAAGCTATCTTTTTTAGTTACATTATAAAATTTATTTATGAGTTCTTCTCTAGTTTTTAAATCGAAATAAATCATAACATTTCTACAAAAAATCAAATCAAAATGTTGATATGAGAAATCGTTCATTAGATTAAAGGGCTTAAAAGTTACGCTTTTTCTAATCTTATCACAAATTTTAAATGTACCATCTTTATTATCTATAAAATACTTCTTCTTCCACAAATTAGGAACATTATTAACATTTAATTCTGTATATGTAGCCCTCTTAGCTTTTTCAAGTGAATTCATTGAAATATCAGTAGCTATAATCTTAATATTCCACAATTTTTTATTATATCCAAAATAATCATCTAAAGTCATAGCTATTGAATATGCTTCTTCTCCACTAGAACAACCTGCACTCCATATATTTAAGTTTCTTAATTTATTGTTTTCTTCCCAAAAAGGAAGTATATTATCATGTATAAACTCAAAATGTTGAGGTTCTCTCATAAAAAATGTATGATTGGTACTCAATCTATTTATTAAGTTTATAGCCTCATTTCCTGTCTTATCTTTAAATAATATATTCATATACTGACTAAAAGAACTAAGTTTTTTCTCTATCATTGTATTATATAACCGACCTTCAATTAGTGCTCTTTTTTTGCTTAAATCAATACCATATTCTTTTTTTATATGGTTTACAAGAATTATAAATTCTTCATCTGTGAGCTTTATCATGCAAAAAATTCCTCCTGCTAATTTCTGAACCTCCCATGACTAAAGTCACAGGGTTCCTGTTTCATAGAATTTTGCATACTGAAATATGTCTTACCAATTCTCCACAGGCTATCCCCGTAGTTCCTACGGTTCTTACATAAGTTATTTATTTTAAACTG